>JACRKB010000138.1 GCA_016235545.1 Verrucomicrobiota bacterium
GAGCCGGGAAGGAAGCGAGGAAGCGGCGCGCGCTCCGGCTCCCTCTCCCTTCCTCGGAGGGGAGCAAGGTTGGGGGGGAGGGGTTTCGTGCGCAGGCGTCGGCGACCCCCACCCATCATCCGGCCTGCGGCCACCCTCTCCTCCTCCTCCGAGGAAGGGAGAGGGCGCGCGTCGTGTCCTCCTGTTCGCATTCCACCGATTGGCATTACGGTTAGGATTACGAGCGGGAGGGAATCTGACGGGCGCAAGTCAGGTTTTGAGCAGGAGCGAGAGTTGTTCGTTCTCCTCGCGTAGCGAGGGTTTGAAGGTAGCCGTGGGTTTCAACCCACGGTTCGGGCCGACGGCAACCCGCGTCGCGTAGAGACGCTTGAACCACCCGCCTTCCACACCCATTTCGTGTCCAGTGTTCCGGCGTCGCTACGCGACGCATGGCTACTGCACGCCGCTCCGTGGGTTGAAACCCACGGCTACCATCAGGGGGTCGCTACGCGACCGTTCAAAAGCTGACTTGCGCCCAATCTGCCGCTCGTGCGGATTCACTCCTTCCCCGCTCCGCGCGCCCTTGTTACAAACATCGCGTGCGGAACACCACTGATTCACTTTGGAAGACTCTCGCGGCGCGCAAGCGGCTTTTCCTGCTGGCAGGGCCGTGCGTGATCGAGAGCGAGGCGCTGTGCTTCGAGGTCGCGCGGCATTTGCAGAAAGTCTGCGCGCGGCTGGGCATCACCTACGTCTTCAAGGCCAGCTATGACAAAGCGAATCGCACCTCCGGCAAGGCGTTCCGCGGCCCCGGCCTGGACGACGGCCTCGCTGTGCTCGAGCGCATCCGCACGCAGCTCGGCGTGCCGGTCATCACAGACGTCCACACCGAGGGGCAGGCGCGCGCCGCTGGCAAGTTTGTGGACATCCTGCAAATCCCCGCCTTCCTCTGCCGGCAGACGGACTTGATCGAGGCCGCCGTCGCCACCGGACGCATCGTCAACTTGAAGAAGGGACAGTTCCTATCGCCCGCCGAGATGGGCCGCGTGGTGGAGAAGGCCAAGCTCGCCGGTGGCCACAAGCTGCTCGTCACCGAGCGCGGCACGACCTTCGGCTACAACAACCTCGTCTCGGACATGAGGTCAATCCCCGTGCTCAAGCAGACGGGCTTCCCCGTCGTCTTCGACGCCACGCACTCGGTGCAGCAGCCCGGCGCGGGCGGCGACCGCACGATTGGCCAGCGGGAGTTTGCACCGCTGCTCGCGCGCTGCGCCCTCACCGCCGGCGCGGACGGCCTCTTCATCGAGACGCACCCGGAGCCGGACAAGGCGATGAGCGACGGGCCGAACATGATTCCGCTCGCGGAGATGGCGGGGCTGCTGAAGGGGTTCCTCAAGGTGAGGGCGGCGGTGAGATGATGGGGTGTTGCAAAATGAAAAGTGCAAATTGCCAATTGGCGATTGAGCGCCGCGTGGTTCGCCGCCGACGCTGGGCCGACGGGTCGTCCCCAATTTGAAATTTGCACTTTTCAATTTCCAATCTGCATTTCCCATGCGTTTCACCCCCACCCAGCTCCGCTCCCGCCTCCGCCGCATCAAGCTCCTCCTTTGTGACGTGGACGGCGTGCTGACGGACGGCGCGATCTTCATCACCGGCGATGGCGAGTTCAAACGCTTCCATGTCCACGACGGCCTCGCGCAGCGGCTCGCGTCGCACGCTGGGCTGAAGGTCGGCTGGGTGTCCGCGCGGCCCTCGGCCATCACCACGCGGCGCGCGGAGGAGCTGAAGACCGACTTCATCGTGCAGACGCGCGACGGCAAGGTGCCCGCCGTCGAGCGCATCCTCGCGGAGACTGGCTTGAGCTGGAGCGACGCGTGTTTCGTCGGCGACGATGTGGTCGACCTCGGCGTGCTGCGGCGCGTGGGGCTGGCGATTTCGCCGTCCGACGGACGCCCGGAGGCGAAGGCTCTCGCACACTTCATCACGAAGGCCAAGGGCGGCAACGGCTGCGTGCGTGAGGTCGTGGAAATGGTTTTGAAAGCCCAGGGCAAATGGGCGACGGTCATCGAACAGCACGCGAAATGACCGGAACACCAACAAGCAAACTGGCAGGGCCGGACCCCGTCGAGCCGCCGAAACCCGGCAGGGTGAGGCTCGGTAGGGTGAGACTCCGTCGGACTCCATATCGAGCGCAGCGAGGCGAGCGCAGCGAGCTTGTCGGGCGAGGTCGCGACCAGAGGAAATGCGCGCTGCGCTCGCGCCTCCTGCGTCGGCAGGTGGGGTTCGACGGAGCCTCACCCTGCCAGTGGCGATTCTCGCGGGTCGTCGCACTTCACCCGGCATGAGCCTCGGTTCCACAAAACTATTCGCTCTGGGCGTGGGCCTGATCCTCGTCGCCGGGGCTGTGGCCGTGGTTCTGACGAAGCGGCACGACAAGCGGCTGTCCGTCGCCAGCGCCCTCGCGGTGGCCGCGTTGCAAAGCAAGGTGGCCAGCGCGACGGGCATCTCCGGCCTGGCGCGCGGCATCCGCATTCCGTTCTACGAAAACAACGCGCAGCAGCCCACCTCCGTCATGCTGGGCCGCACCGCCACGCCCGTCGAAGGCGGCAGGTATCTCGTTGGCGACTTGCGCGTGGAGAGCTACACGCACAGCGCGGCGGGCACGGCGACCAACTTCGTGATCGAGGCGCCGCAATGCCTGATAGACCCGTCGCTAAAGCTCGCCAGCTCGGGTGGGCGCATGGTCATCTCACGGCCGGACGGCAGTTTTTTGATGACAGGCACCGGCTTCGAGTGGCGGCAGGCGGAATCCTTCCTCACCATCTCGAACGAGATTTCCACTCACATCACCAGCGCAGGCTTGAACCTCTCCACGCCAGGAAAACCATGACTGTCCGCACCTTTTTGCTCCTCGCGCTGTTCGCCGGGCTGGCCGCCGCCGCCGCTCAGAACAACTTGTTCAACACTTCCACCACCGCGCCCGTCGCGCCGAAGGCCGGCAGCGGCTCGCAAGCCATTGAAATCCTCGCAAGCGGTGGCGGAACATTTTCGCTCACCAGCGGCATGGCGACTTACCAGACCAACGTGCGCGTGAACGACACGCAGTTCTTCCTCCGCTGCGAGTCGCTCCGGCTGCTCCTCGACCTGAAGGGCTTGGCCAGCACGAACTCACCCCCCGCTAGCCAACTGGCGACCAATGCGCCGCCGTTGATCGCCCCGATGGGTGGCCGCATCCGCGAGGCGGAGGCGCTGGGTAACGTGTTTTTCTCGAACAAGGTGGATTTCACTCAGGCATTCGCTGATCGCTTGGTTTATCAGGTCACCAATGACGCCTTCGAGCTGACCGGCAACACGCGCATCATTCGGGGCGAGTTCACCAGCCGCGCGCCGAAATTTCTGTATTACCGGGCCAAGGGTGACTTCGTCGCGATTGGGGAAATGACCATGACCTTCACGCCAGCGAACACGAATCCACCAGCTACGAAGCCCTGACACCGATGGAACCGACGACACAACCTCAGCCCGTGCTGCAACCTTCGAGTGGCGGAGACTTGGTCGCTGTCGCGACGGGGGGAGAGCCGTTGCTCACCGCGCGGCAACTCGCCAAGGCCTACCGCCACCGGCGCGTCGTGGACGGGGTGTCCATCCACGTCAACGCGGGCGAGATTGTCGGCCTGCTCGGGCCGAACGGCGCGGGCAAGACCACCACCTTCAACATGGTCGTCGGCGTCGTGCGGCCCGACGAGGGCACGGTGCGCTTCCACGGGCACGACATCACGCACAGCCCGATGCATGAGCGCGCTCGGCTGGGCATTGGTTATCTCACGCAGGAGCCGAGCGTCTTCCGCAAACTGAGCGTCGAGGACAACATCCTCGCCATCCTCGAAACCTGCGTGATGGACGCGGACGAACGGCAGGTGCGGCTCAAGTATTTGCTTGAGGAACTCGATTTGACCTCGCTGGCCAAGAGCATGGCCTACCAATTGAGCGGCGGCGAAAAGCGGCGCTTGGAAATCACCCGCGCGCTCGTCACCACGCCCAAGCTTCTGCTGCTGGACGAGCCGCTCGCGGGCATTGACCCCATCGCGCAATACGAGGTCAGCAAGATTGTCCGCCGCCTCAAGGATCGCGGCCTGGGCATCCTCATCACCGACCACAGCGCGCGAGAGATGCTCAAGCTCGTGGATCGCGCCTACCTCATCCATCGCGGCCAGGTCATTTACGAGGGCAACGCGGAGGACCTCATGAACGATCCGAAAGCCCGCGAGATTTACCTCGGGCCGGAATTCAACATGTGAGGTGGAGAGCGGACGCTCACGTCCGCAGCGCTTTCGGGTCACCTTGGGCCGAGTGCGGGCGTGGGCGTCCGCTCTCCTCAGGCAGAGAAAGCAAAACGGGCACCTTTTGCGAGGTGCCCGTTTGGGTCCGGTGATGGAACTGAAAACTTAGGCCACGCCAATCTGGTAGCGCAGGAATCGGCGGACGGTGACTTCGTCGCCGAGGGCCTTGCCGACGGTGGCGATGTGTTCCTTCACGGTCATCTCGCCGTTCTTCTTCACGAAGCCCTGCTCCACGAGGCAGACGGTCTGGAAGTATTTTTCGCGCTTGCCCTTGAGGATGTTGACCATCGCAGCGGCCGGCTTGCCTTTGAGGGCGTCCGAGTTGCGGGCAATCTCGTCTTCCTTGTCGAGGACTTCGGTGGACACGTCTTCGCGGCGAACGGCGGTGGGGTTGCCGGCGGCGATTTGCAGGGTGATGTCGCGCACGAGCTCCTTGAAGCCGTCGCTGCTGACGGTGGCCTCGTTGGCCGCGCCGACCTCGACAAGCACGCCGACTTTCGCGCCGGTGTGGATGTAGGCGGCGATGAGGCCGTTGCCGCTGACTTCCCAGCGGGTGTGGCGGTGGAGGCGGACATTCTCGCCAATCTTCGCGACGGCGGCGACGCGGTCGGGTTCGAGGTCGGCGGAGGGGTTGCCGGCGATCTTCCTGGCAAGCTCATCGCAGAAGGATTTGAACTGGTCGTTCTTGGCGACGAAGTCGGTCTCGCAGTTGACTTCGAGGAGGACGCCGACCTTGGAGCCGGGCACGATGTGCTGGGCGATGACGCCTTCGTTGGCGGCGCGGTCGGCCTTTTTTGCAGCGCTGGCGACGCCCTTCTTGCGCAGCCAGTCCACGGCGAGATCGAGGTCGCCGTTGTTTTCGGTGAGTGCTTTCTTGCAGTCCATCAGGCCCGCGCCGGTCATTTCGCGGAGTTTGCCTACGGTTGCGGCGGTGATTTCAGCCATTGGTGGGAGGAGGTTGAAAGTTGAGGATTGAGAGTTGAAAGGGGCGGGCAGCACGAGGCTGCCCGCCGCGATTTTTGGAGATTCTTGCTAGGCCTGGGCTGGGGTGACGAGGGAGGCGAGAGCTTCGGGGGTCATGGCCGGCTCGGCTTCGGGGGCGGGTTCGGCGGCTTGTTTGTTGCGGCCATACTTGGCCTCGTATTCGGCGCGTGCCGTGCCGCAGGCATCGGTCACGCCGGCGAGCAGGAGGCGGACGGAGCGGAGGGCGTCGTCGTTGCCGGCAATGGGATAGTCCACGATGTCGGGGTCGGCGTTCGTGTCCACGATGGCGACGAGGGGAATCTTGAGCTTGCGCGCTTCTGCCACGGCGTTGTGCTCGCGCTTGACGTCCACGATGAACATGGCGTCGGGCATTTTGTCGAGGGTGCGGATGCCGTCGAGGTTCTTGACGAGGCGCTCGAGCTCGCGGGCGTGGGCGGACTGTTCCTTCTTGCCGTATTTGCCGGCGGAGCCGTCGGCGAACATGGCTTCAAGTTTCTTCATGCGGGTGAGCGAGCGCTTGAGGGTTTTGTAGTTGGTGAGGGTTCCGCCGAGCCAGCGCTCGGTGACATACATCTGGCCGCAGCTCTTGGCAGATTCCTTGACGGCCTCCTGCGCCTGTTTCTTGGTTCCGACGAAGAGGACGTTGCCGCCGCCACGGACGAGGCCGGCGAGGAACTCGCATGCGGCCTTGAGCTGCTGCGCGGTCTGGCTGAGGTCAATGATGTGGATGCCGTGGCGTGCCTCGAAGATGTGTTTCTTCATCTTCGGATTCCAGCGCTTGGTCTGGTGGCCGAAGTGGACGCCCGCCTCCAACAGTTCTTTGATTCCGATGGTCATCATATGCTTTACGGTTCCGATTGGTTGTCAGCCTGTGTCGCCGCCGTGATTGGGGTGACCGGCCATCCCGCAGAACTCGGGATTTATTTTGGTGTTACGTTGGCCGCCCCTGCCCACACGGGCACGGGCTGGTTGGTTTAAGGCCGTTGCTTCCCGCCGGTTCCGGCGAAAAGAGGGCGCAAGCTAGCAGCCGGCCCTGCCGTGGCAATGCTATTTTCCCGCAAAATTAGTTGCGCGGAACGCGGCTCCGGCGGCAAATCGGGCGCGTTGAAGGCGAAGAGAAAGAGTGGTCGGCGGCCAGCGGCCAGCGGCCGGCCGCCCGTCGTGGAAGTGATCATCCTCGCGGGCGGGCTCAGCTCGCGCATGGGGCGTGACAAGGCGCGGCTGCGGCTGCGCGGGCGCACGTTGCTGGCGTGGGTGCGGACGGCGGCCCGGGCAACTGGCTGGCCGGTGCGTGTCATCCGCCGCGATCTGGTGGAGCGCTGCGGGCCGCTGGGAGGGGTGTGGACCGCGTTGCGGCGCAGCCGGGCGGGGCGGCTGGTGTTTCTGTCCTGTGACATGCCGTTCGTGACGGCGGAGTTGATCCGAGCCGTGGGCACGCGCAAGGGCAGAGGGGTGTTTGTGGAGACGGCCGGCGGCGCGGGCTTTCCCTTCGCCCTCGATCGTGCGGCTGGAGGTGAGGTGGTTGAGGCCGCCTTGGCTGCGCGGAGGTTCTCGCTCCAGTTGATTGCGAAGGATCTGCGCGCGAGCCGTCTCAAGCCGAGCATGGCTGACCGTGACCGCCTGCTGAACTTGAACACTCCGGCGGACCACGTGGAGGCCGCGCGAGGTGCGGGACTTTTTTTACACGGAGTTTGACTCTCCCGGAGGTCGGGCGTTAAATCATCACGTTAGCCAACCATAAACCAACGCAAGTCCTCTATACTATGAGCCCCGAAGAGGTATCCAACCAAGTCCGGGAGCTGGAGTCGGCCCGTTCGCAGCTTCGGCTGTGGCGGACGGCCATCCCGCTCGTCGCCGTCAGCGTCATCTCGTATGGCGTCTTCACCATCTACGACTCCGCCGCGAGTCTCGTCACCGAAGGCCCGCCGCGAGAGGAGTTCGTGGCCGCCTTCACGGACGGGCTGAACAAGGAGGTCCGCCCCGTCGTGGAAAAAGTGGCCCAGCAGACCTTCAGCGACACACGCAACGCTGTGAACAAGGAGCTCGCCCGGCTCAACGACCGCACGCCGGAGATGGCGGGCGCGCTCAAGAAGGAGGTGGAAACACTGATGCACAACATTCCCCGCCGGGGGGAGAAGGTGCTGCAAGCCTCCTTCGGCGCGATGCTTAAGAAGCGTGAGGCCGACATCCGCAAGCAATACCCCGACGTGACCGAGCAAAGGGTTTCGACGCTTGTGCTGGGCCTGACTGACCTCACCCACCAGCGGCTGGATCATGTGACCCACCAGTTGTTCACGCCGCACCTGGAGTCGTTGAGCGGCATCATGGAAGACTTGGCGCACATCCAGCGCACCGAGACCATCAATCCCAAGGAGGACCTTGCGTCGTGGGATATGGCCCTGCTCGTGTTCGACCTCATCCGCGACGAATTCGCCGACCTCCACGTGGACGAAGCGGATGCCGCCGCTCCCGCCAAGCTGCAGAAAAAAGTCAAACCCGCCAAATCAAACAAGCCATGAGCACCCCCGACTCCAATCCTCCCGCCGCGTCCCCGACCGGCGGCGCATCCGTGGCCGAGCAGTTCCTTGCGGCTGAACTCGCCGCCACGCGCGTCGCGCTGCAACGCACCCGCATCGCGGGCACCATCGTCGTCGTGGTCGTGGTCAGCTACATGACCTTCGTTGCCACGGCTCTGAACAAGCAGCTCGAGCCGAAGGCCGCCGCTGACTTCGCCACCACGTTCGTCGCCGGGCAGGTCATGGAAAAGACCGATGCCATCGCCAGCCAGGTCAAGGAGCGCATCCCCGCGCTCGTCGCCGGCCTGCCGGACTACCTGCAACGCGAACTCCCCCGCCATCGGGAGGCGCTGGAGGAACGTCTGGAGCAGGACTTCAAGGAGCATTGCTCGGCCACCTCGCAGCAACTTGGCAAGCACCTCGATGATTTCCTCCAGGCGCACGTCGTTCAGATTCGCACCGTGCTCAACATGGCGGAGAACAAGCCGGAGACCCTCCAGGCGTTCGCGCCCGATTTGGAGCAGGAGATCATCCGCTACCTCAGCGACAAGACGGCTGGGGACGAGTCGTTGAAGGACAAGATTGACCATGCGCACGCGGAGTTGCAAAAGGTGGAGAAGCAGGTGGACCGCCTCGCCAAGGGCGTGAATCTCACGCCGCAGGAGAAAAAGGTCCGCCACGCCATCGCCATCGTGTCCCGCAGCGCGGCAGAGCACACGAAGCAACTGGAGATGCAAATCCAGGAGGCGCTTCGCAAGGCCAAGTAACCCCCCGCCACGACAGTGTTTCAAAGGCGCAGCCGGTCTCACCGGCTGCGCCTTTTGTCTGCAACGGAGCGTGGAAATCCGGTTTGCAGCAGCGGCATTGCCGGGCGTGCCCGTGTGCCGCGCCCCGCTTCCAACATTGAACCGCCGCCGCCCGCGCGCCTACCCTCTTCCCATGAGTTCCGCGAGCAAGTTCGACTTCGACGTGCTGATCATCGGCGGCGGCAGCGCGGGTTACGCGGCGGCCAGCGCCACGGCGCGCGGGGGCTTGCGGACGGCGGTTGTCGAGGGCGGACGGGAGGTTGGCGGGCTGTGCATCCTGCGCGGCTGCATGCCCACCAAGGCCTTGCTCTACGCGGCGGAGGTGAAGCACCTCGCCGGGCACGCAGCCACGTGGGGCATCCAGGTGCCGGAGGTGCGCTTCGATTTCGCCGCAGTCATGGCGCGGAAGAATGCGATGATCGCCGACTTCGCCGGCTATCGGCGGCAGCAATTGGAGAGCGGACGCTTCCAGTTCATCCGCGCCCACGCCCGCTTCGTGGATCCGCACACCGTTGAACTGGACAACGGCCAGCGGCTTACCAGCGCGCACTTCGTCATCACCACCGGCTCCGTGGTGGCCACCCCGCCATTGCCACAACTCAGCGCTGTCGGCCTTTTGACCAGCGACGACGCGATGACTTTGGAGCGTTTGCCCAAGTCGCTCATTATGCTGGGCGGCGGCGCGGTGGCGGTGGAGTTCGCGCAGTTCTTCGCGCGCTTCGGGGTGCGGGTGACGCTGCTTCAGCGCAGCGAACACCTGTTGCGGGACTTCGACCCGGATGCCGCGCAGGTCCTGGAAACTGTCTTCCGCCGCGAGGGCATCGAACTTTTCACCGGCGCGTGCCTGCTCGACGCGAGCTGCGAACGTGGCTTGAAGCACATCACTTTCAGACACGCGGGCCAGACCCGCACGGTCTCCGCCGAGGAGCTTTTCCACGGGCTGGGCCGCTTGCCAAACACCGGCGGACTCGCTTTGTCGCTGGCGGGTGTCGCCACGGACGAGCGCGGACGCATCTCGACGAACGCGCGGATGGAGAGTTCTGCCCCGCATGTCTTCGCAGCGGGCGATTGCACCGGGCCGCACGAGATCGTCCACGTCGCCATCCAGCAGGGCGAAACCGCCGCGCACAACATCCTCCACCCGCAGACACCCCGCAGCGTGGACTACCGAGTCCTCATCAGCGTGGTGTTTACTGACCCGCAAGTGGCCTGTGTGGGGCTGACCGAGTCGGCGGCGCGCGCGCTGGGACGGGAGTTCATCGCGGCGAGCTACTCCTTCGCCGATCACGGCAAGTCCATGCTGATGGAGGCCAAGGACGGTTTTGTGAAACTGCTCGCCGACCCGCGTTCGGGAGAAATCCTCGGTGGCGCGTGTGTTGGGCCGGCTGGCGGTGAGTTGATCCACGAAATTGTTGCCGCGATGACCAAGCGCATGACTGTCGGCGAGCTTGCCGCGATGCCTCATTACCACCCGACGCTTGCGGAAATCTGGACTTACCCCGCGGAGGAGCTGGCCGGCGCGGTTGCTGGCTGAGGAAGCCGGGCTGGACAATATTGAGCAGGCCGACGCAGATTGCCCGTAGTCACTTAGCCCAAACCACACATGAACAAATACCTCACGGAATTCATCGGCACGTTCTTCCTCGTGCTCACCATCGGCTGCTCTGTCATCGGCGGCGCTTCCATCCCGCCGCTCGCCATAGGCGCGGCGCTCATGGTGATGATCTTCGCCGGTGGCCACGTCTCCGGCGCGCATTACAATCCCGCAGTCACGCTCGCCGTCTGGCTGCGCGGCAAGTGCGACACAAAGGACGTTGTGCCTTACATGGTCGCGCAGGTGGTTGCGGCATTGGCGGCGGCTGCGGCGGTGAAGTTCCTCACCGCCGGCGCGCTTGCCGGCTTGAAGACCGCCATCAAGGCGGTGAACCCGGAAGTCGGCCCCGCGTTCCTCGCTGAGTTCCTCTTCACCTTCGCGCTCGCCTACGTGGTGTTGAACGTCGCGACGGCCAAGGGCACCTCCGGCAACTCATTCTACGGCCTCGCCATTGGAATGACGGTGATGACCGGGGCGTTCGCGGTCGGCGGCATCTCCGGCGGCGCGTTCAACCCGGCGGTGGCCGTGGGCGCGACAGTGATGGGTCTCATCGAATCATCGAAGGTGTGGGTTCACCTCGTCGCGGACTTCGCGGGCGGAGCGGCGGCGGCTTTCATCTTCAAGTTCATCAACCCGGAGGACAAGTAACTCACGGCCCGGTGCCGGCAGTTCAAGCCCAGCAATCATGCACGCGACTCACACGATTCCCCGCGTCAATTTGGCCCGCTCCCCGCACGCGCTCGCGCCGGACGTCGAGTCGTTCTATCACCTGCCGCACGGCGAGCACGTCGGCAAGGCGTGCCAGGGCACGGCTTGCTTCGCGGCCCGCCACTTCAATCCCGCGCTGTGGGCGGAGGCGAACGCGCAGAACCCGCGCGTGTATTGCCTCGGCGAATGTTTTGCGGCACCGGCGAAGGGGCAGACCAATCCGCGTCCGCCGGTGAAGGTTTTCTCCAAGCACGGCATCGTGCTCGGCCGCATCGCGGCGGGCGGCGCGCGAACGCTTGCGGCTTATGAAAAGTTCGGTGGCTACGGCGCGCTCAAGAAGGCGCTCGGACAAACGCCGGAACAAGTTCTCGCCGCCGTCGAAACCTCCGGCCTGCGCGGACGTGGTGGCGCGGGCTTTCCCGCCGGACGCAAGTGGCGCGCGGTCGCGTCGCAGCCGGCCGGCGAGAAATACGTCGTGGCCAATGCCGACGAGGGCGATGCGGGCGCTTACATTGACCGCTACCTGATGGAGGACGACCCGCACGCGCTCATCGAGGGCATGATCCTCGCGGGCTACGCGGTCGGCGCGAGCAAGGGTTACATCTACGTGCGGCTTGAGTATCCGCTCGCCAACACAGTGCTGCGCGAAGCCATCGCCGAGGCGCGTGCAGCAGGCTGGCTCGGCCCGCGTGTTGGCGGGAAGAATTTCACGTTCGAGCTGGAGGTTTACACCGGCCACGGCAGCTACGTTTGCGGCGAGGAGACTTCGCTGCTCCGCTCCATCGAGGGCAAGCGTCCCGAAGTGATGGCGCGTCCGCCGTATCCGACCGAGCGCGGGCTGTTCGACAAACCGACCTTGCTCAACAACGTCGAGACACTCGTCAACGTGCCGTGGATCGTCACGCACGGCGGCGAGGCTTATGCGGCGCTCGGTTTCAACAAGAGTCGCGGCACGAAGGCGCTCTCGCTCAATTCGCTCTTCAACCGCCCCGGCCTCTACGAAGTCGAGTTCGGCGTCACGGTGCGCCACATCGTCGAGGAAATCGGCGGCGGGTTGCGCGGCGGCGGCAAGCTCAAGGCTGTGCTCATCGGCGGCCCCATCATCGGCATCATTCCGCCGCACCTGATTGACACGCCGCTCGGCTTCGAGGAGCTCGCGGCCATAGGCGCGGGCGTCGGCCACGGCGGCGTGGTCGCCTTCGATGAGCACACGTCAATCCCGGACCTGATGGAGCACGTCTTCTCGTTCGGTGCCTACGAGTCGTGCGGCAAATGCACTCCCTGTCGCAGCGGCAGCGGGCGGGTGGAGGAAATTTTCGCGAACGCCCTCGGCGGCGACGCCACGAAGGCCGACTTGCAGGAGTGCCGCGAGCTCGTCACCGCGCTCAAGCTCGCGAGCCTGTGCGGTCACGGCACCGGCCTCGCACGCTTTGCGGAATCCATCCTGCGCTACTATCCCACGGAGATTGTGCCATGCTTCAAGTAATCATCAACGGCCAGGCGCACTCGTTCGCCGAGGGGCTCACGATCAATCAGGCGCTCAAGCAACTCGCTGTCGAGGTGCCGACGCTCTGTCACGACGACCGCATCCAGCCTTACGGCTCGTGCCGCCTCTGCACCGTCGAGGTCAAGGGCGTGAACGGACTCGTCACCGCGTGCAACACGCAGCTTCGCGCCGGGATGGAAATTCAGACGCACTCGCCCGAGGTGCAGGGCGTGCGCAAGACGTTGCTCAACCTGCTCGCGAAGGATTATCCCGCCGAAGCTGTCGCGCAGTTTCCCGACAAGCAATTCCACCGCTACCTCCGCGAATACGACGTGAAAGCCCGTGGCTCGCGCACCGCGCCGCAGCCTGCGGTGCCGTTCATGAAGGACACCACGCATCCCTACATCAACGTGGACATGACGCAGTGCGTGACGTGCTACCGGTGCGTGCGCATCTGCGAGGAGGTGCAGGGCCAGTTCGTGTGGAAGGCGTGGGGCCGTGGCGACCAGACACGCATCGGTCCGGTGCGCGGCGAGACGTTGCAGGACGGCGGCTGCGTGAGCTGCGGCGCATGCGTGGACACCTGCCCGTCGGGCGCGCTCGAAGACATCAGCATCCTCAAGCGCGGCGTGCCGACGGACTGGACGAAGACCATCTGCTCCTACTGTGGAACCGGCTGCGAAGTCAACGTCGGCACTCGCGATGGCAAAATCACCACCATTCGCGCCTCGATGGAAGGCCCGAGCAATCACGGCCACACCTGCGTGAAGGGCCGCTACGCGTTCGACTACATCACCGCCAAGGACCGCCCGCTCTCGCCGATGATTCGGCGCGATGGCGAGTGGCAGAAGGTCTCGTGGACTGAAGTTAATCAGTTCATCGCTGACAAGCTTGGCGAAGCCGCCGCCAAGCACGGCCCGGACAGCATCGGCATGTTGAGTTCGGCGCGCGGGACGAACGAGGAAAACTACGTCGCGCAGAAGTTCGCCCGTGTCGTGCTCGGCACGAACAACATTGATTGCTGCGCGCGCGTTTGCCATTCGCCCACCGCCGCCGCGATGAAGATGACTCTCGGCACCGGCGCGGCGACCAACTCGCTCGACGACATCGCGCTCGCCCGGACCATCATGGTGTGTGGCGTGAACCCGACCGAGGGCCACCCCGTCACCGGCGCTCGCATCAAGCAGGCGGCGCGTCACGGCGCGAAGCTCATCGTCATTGATCCGCGCGAGATCGAGCTGAACGACTTCGCCACGTTGCATCTCCAACTCCACGCCGGCACCAACGTCGTGCTCTTCAACTCGATAGGTTCAGTCATCGTCGAGGAAGGTTTGGTGGACGAGGAGTTTGTCCGCACGCGCCTGACGGAGTTCAACGAGTATCGGGAGTTTGTGAAGGAGTTCGCACCGGAGAAGGTGGAAAAGATTTGCGGCGTGCCGGCGGCAAAGATTCGCGAGGCCGCGCGCCTTTATGCGACGAACAAGCCCTCGCTCTCCGTCCACGGCCTCGGGATGACCGAGCATATTCAGGGCACCGAGGGCATCATGGCGCTCGTCAACCTCGCGCTGCTCACCGGCAACATCGGCAAGCCCGGCTGCGGCATCAATCCGTTGCGCGGCCAGAACAACGTGCAGGGCGCGCCCCACATGGGCTCCGAGCCAAAGCTCCTCGCCGGCTACGTGCCGCTCACCGAGCATCGCGGGCGTTTCGAGGCCGCGTGGCATGTGCCGCTCCCGACCAATCCCGGCATCAACATGATGGAGATGATGGACGCCGCCGACGCCGGGAAGCTCAAGGTGCTGTGGTCCATCGGCTACGACATCGTGATGACGAACCCGAACATGCACTTCACGCGCCGGGCGATGGAGAAGCTCGACCTCGTCATCGTGCAGGACATTTTCATCAACGAGACCGCGAAGGAATTCGGCGACGTCTTCCTGCCCGCCGCGTCATCGTTCGAGAAGGACGGCACCTTCATGAATGGCGAGCGGCGCATCCAGCGCGTGCGTCAGGCCGTGCCGCCGCAGGGCGAGGCGCGTTCCGATTGGGAGATCATCAGCGAAATCGCCAAGCGCATGGGCAAGGGGGAGCACTTCGCTTACAAGTCCGCCGGGGAAATTTGGGAAGAAGTCCGCTCGCTCTGGCCCGAGGCCGCCGGCATCAGCTACGCGCGCATGGACAAGCAGGGCGGCCTCCAGTGGCCGTGCCTCAGCGAGGATGATCCCGGCACCGGCACACTGCACACGGAGCATTTCACGCACGGCAAAACCACCGCTTTGCGCCGCATCGAATACGTTGCCCCGCCGAAGCTGACGACGAAGGAGTTTCCTTTCCTCCTCACCACAGGCCGCAATCTCTATCAATACAACGCAGCGACGCAGACCGCGCGCACGCCCAACGACGGCATCCACCCAACAGACTACCTTCAGCTCTCACCCGCCGACGCGGCGAAGCTCGGCCTGATCGACGGCGAGACCGTCCGCCTTCGCAGCGAGCAAGGCTCGGCGGATTTACCCGCGAAGATCAGCGACCACGTGAAGGACGGCGAAATCTACACCACGTTCCATTCGACGCGCGTCTTCTTGAACCAGATCACCACCTCGCACCGCGACCGCTACACGAAGACGCCGGAATACAAAATCACCGCCGTCCGCATCGAGAAGATGGAAGCCGTCGCGGCGAAGTGATGGGATGAGCGGCGCTCGATGGTTTTCCAAACCGCGCAAGGCACTCCTGCTGCGAACCGGACGGAGCCATACCCAAACAAAAACGCCTCCTGCCGGCGGGCGGCTGAAGGCGCTGGAAAACTGCGGTGGAGATTACTTCTTCCCCTTCTTCTTCGGGCCGCGGCCGGGGAAGGTGAGTTCGGCGATGCCGGACTTGTCGAGTTCGCCGAGGCCGACCTTGGTCAGCTTGGAATATTGCCGCCACGTCGCGTCGGCGAGCGGGAGGTTGAGCTTCTGCTCCTTTGCAAGGCGCAGGGCGATACCGCTGTCCTTTGCGGCGTGGGACGCGCTGAAGAAGCAGGAGTGGTCGCGGTTCACCATGTCTTCGCCGTCAGTGGCGAGCACGCGGGAGTTCGCGCCGGTCTGGCTGAAGACTTCCATCACGGTCTTGAGGTCGAGGCCGAGGGAGTTTGCGAGGCCGAGGCCCTCGGCGAGGCCGGCGGTGTTGATGTTCATCACCATGTTGACCAGCGCCTTTAGCTGCGCGGCCTTGCCGGCGGTGCCGATGTAACGGAGCAGCTTGCCTTCATCGGAAAGTTTCACGAGGAGTTCCTTCACCTGGTTGAAGGTGGCTTCCTCGCCGCCGCACATGAGATACAGCGTGCCGGCGCGTGCCTGGTTGATGCTCGACGCCATGCAGGCCTCCAGCGTCGCGGCCTTGGCCTTCTTCGCGAGCTTGGCGACCTCGACGTGAACCTTGGGCGAGATGGTGGCGCAATTGATGAAGACTTTGCCGGCGGCGGCACCCTTGCCCTTGAGCAGGTTGTCGCGCTTGTTCGTGAAGATGTTGCGCATCGCATGGTCGTCGGTGACGACGGTGATGATGACATCCGAGAGCGCTGTCACGCGGGCGAGCGAGACACACGCCTCGCAACCGATTTCCTGCGCCACGCCCTGCGCAGCGGCTGTGCGCATGTCATAAACAGCCGCGACTGTGTAACCGACTTCCTTGAGTCGGCGCGCCATGTTGGCACCCATGCGACCGACCCCGACGAATCCGATTTTCTCTGGCATAAGTAATTTGAGTTCGTTGCCGCTCAGGGCGGCGGGTGAAACTGCTGACGAGGGCTGACTCTAGCCCAAGGCACCCGCGCTCCAAGTCCAAAGTTCGCGTGTAGCTGCTATGGGGCGCATCTCACTTTCCTGCAGACCGGACGCGAGTCGGTGCTTCGGGCTGAAAGCCCGGCATTCGCTAGCCTGGGGTGAAGCCCCAGGTCAACGAGGCCACGAGGAAGCCGAGCGCTGTAAGCGCGTCACCTTGGCAAC
>JACRKB010000139.1 GCA_016235545.1 Verrucomicrobiota bacterium
CGTTGGTCACCACGCGTTCCGGCACATAGGCACCGACGCCGGTCACGGAACACGTGCGCCCCTGGAAGCCGTGCTTGGCGCGGGGATTGGTGAAGTCGCGGGCGGGTAGTGAACTCATTGCACAGTCACAGGATTGCAATTTTCCGGTGACGAAAAGTCAATTGGCATTTCCAACCTGGACTAGGCCTGATCGGCCCCGGCGGCCTTCCGGGCCTCCTCCAGCAATGGCTCGGCTTTCGCCGCCTCGCGGGCGATTGCCTGGTTCACGTTGAACTCCAGCGTCTCGGTCGCGACGCGGATGGCGTTGAGGATGGAGCGCTCGCGGGCGGAGGCATGGGCCTTGAAGACGACGCCGTTCAAGCCCAGCAGCGGCGCGCCGCCGTAGTTCTCGGAGTCCGTGCGGCGCTTGATGCTGCGGAAGGCATTCTTCGCGAGGAGCGCGCCGAGCTTGCGCTTGGGGTTGGCGGTCAGCTCGCGCTTGAGCATGGCGAACATCCCGCGCGCGAGGCTCTCGCAAGTCTTGAGCACGATGTTTCCCACGAAGCCGTCGCAGACCACCACGTCCACGCGATTGGCGAAAAGGTCGTGGCCCTCGACGTAGCCGAGGAAGTTCAGTTCGAGCTTTCGGCAGAGCAGGACGGTGGCCTGCGTGAGTTCCGTGCCTTTCATCTCCTCCGTGCCGTTAGACAGCACGCCGACTCGCGGGCTGGGCTTCCGCAGGATTTCGCGCGAGTAGATGCTGCCCATGATGGCGAACTCGGCGAGATGCCACGGCTTGCACTCCGTGTTCGCACCGGCGTCGAGCAGGACGAACTCGTTCTCCGGCTCGGGCATGACCGTGGCGATGGCCGCGCGGCTGATGCCGGGCAAGGTGCGCAGGCGGAGCATTCCCGCCGTGAGGATGCCGCCGGTGTTGCCGGGGGAAACTACCGCGTCCGCCTTGCCGTCGCGGACCAGCTCGATGGCGCGGACGACGGAGCAATCCTTCTTCTTGCGGACCGCGTCCACGGGCTTGTCCTCCATCGTGAGGACTTGCGTGGCGTGGAGGATGTGGACGCGCGGATCGGAGTGGAGATGGATTCGGCGGAGGTGGGCGGCGATTTCCTCCTGGTCGCCGACGAGGTGGAGCTCCGTCAGCTTGCGGTTCTCCGCCAGCGCCAGCCTCGCGCCGTCAATGATGACGCCACACCCGTGGTCGCCACCCATGACATCCACTGCGATGCGCATAAATGAAAAGGCGCGGATGCACCGTCTCCGCGCCCTTGGAAAGCGGGCTTACGCCCCGGCCTTGATGGTCAGGACCTGGCGACCCTTGTAGAAGCCGCAGGCCGGGCAGACCCGGTGCGGGAGCGCGGGCGCGGCGCACTGCGGGCAGACGGAGAGCTGCGGGAGCTTCATCACGCTGTTGTAGGCGCGGCGCATCCGCTGGCGGCTCTTCGAAGGTTTACGTTTGGGGACGCCCATATTCTTAGTCTTTCAGTTTCAGTTTGTTCAACGCGGCCCAAGCCGACGGGCCTGCGTTCGTCTGGGAGATTTGGCCCGACGCGCCGCCGGCCGCGTGCTGCGACAGACCGCGACAGTCAGGCTTGCACAGCGGATGCCGCGGAAGCGCAAGGAGAATGTCTTCACGCAAAAATGGTGTCAAGTCCACGCAATCGTTCGCCACCAGCACCGCGTCCTGCCCCTTGAGCGGCAGATGCAGGGCGAACTCCGGCACCTCCACCTCCTGCGTGAAGCGCCCCAGGCACCGCACGCACTCGCAGTCCAGCCTCAGCCTCAGCCCGCCCTGCACCAGCAGCGCGTCATCCAAGTCCGTCGCAGTCAGCTCAAACGCCAGCGGGTGGTTGAAGCGGATGGCGGAGTCCTCCCCGCCCAGGTCCAGTTCGGCCACGGGCAGCACGCCGGAGAATTCCTGCGGCTCGGTCTGCAACTTGCGAAGGTCAACGAGAAGCGGCACGGCGTGGATGATTGGGCCGGGCGGGCTGAAGTCAACTCCCGCGAAGGGATGAACCTGGAAACCGCAATTAACGCAAAGACGCAAAGGCGCACGGAGGAAAGAATTGGGTTGGGTTACCGTGCTGAAGCGCATTCACCTGCGCGGGGACGTTGGGAGCGGAATCAACCAAGCCGGTTTTCTTTGCGGCCCTGCGTCTTTGCGTCTTTGCGTTAAGTTTCAACTGCCGGATATAGGATGAACCTCTGCGTCTGTCCCGCCTCTGCGGTGGATGCTCCGGGGATTTGCACCGCAGAGACGGGACAGACGCAGAGGGAGAGGCTCAAGTGCACACAGCGCTAGCGGCTCGTGGTTTCTCTCCCCTTGTGCTGGCGAGTTGTGCTCGCCGTCGGATGTGCTGGGCATGGCGGACGGCCACTGCAAGCCGCCGGCACGGGGAGGGTGGGTTTCACCCACGGCTATCCAGATCGAAACCCTGCGGGTTTGGGGCAGCACCCCGCCGAGGTCGCGAGAAACTGGGAGGCGCCAGCCGAGGGCTACCGCACAATATCGAAGCCATGCAGCGCCGCATCAGCCATCGGCTGGAAGGGGCGTCAGGGAGCCATGGACATTCCGTCGAGGTTGGCACTGCTCACAGGATCAGCATTGAGAAAAGTGCGCGTTCCATAGGGGCCGGTCACACTCCAACTGGGTTCACCGTCAGCTCGGAACTGCCCCCAAGTAAGTCGGCTGGGTGGCTTCAACTCCGAGTGGCCGTCCACGAACACCAGCGCCACGGCCTTGTTGTGCTTCTTGGGCTGCTCTTGCATCCGGTAGTTGCCGTTTTGAGCGGCGGCGGTCCCCTTCAGCCGCCCGGCGGGCGTGGGAGTCTCTTGAAAGGGATAGCCGCGAGCAATCCACCAGCCGTCCAGGAACGCGGTTTCACCCTTGCCCGCATTCATGTCTGAGACGTCGTCGTTGCCGCCGATTTCGGACATGGCCACGGAGTCGGCCGACCTGGGGAACTGGCTGGTCCGGCGCTTCGTTCCGAACATACTGAACACCCCGTAGTAGTTGTAGCCGTAGGAAAGGAAACCAGTGATGGAAGGCTCGAAGCGCCCCGGCTCGGTGGAGTAAGTCAGGCCGCGCTGCTTGGACGGACAGACGTAAACCATCGTGTTGCCGGCCATATAATTGGTGAGCTGGCTGGCTGGCGTGGCGCGCCATTCGTTGCCACATCGGATGCCGCGACTATTCACAGGCGGCGTTGCGTCGGGGTCAATCCAGTATTGGTTGGGCATGACATCGTCGAAATCGCTCGAATACATCACCGAGGCGAGGCCGATTTGTTTGGTGTTGTTCAGGCACGCGGTGCCAGCAGCCTTCAGCTTCGCTTTGGACAACGCAGGCAACAACATCCCTGCCAGTATCGCGATGATGGCGATGACGACGAGCAGTTCGATGAGGGTGAAGCCGGGCTGCCGGCTCACCATGACTGGCTGAGTAGTGCGGGGTTGTGTCTTCAAACTTGGTCGGTTGATTTTGGGTTAGTTGAGTTTGACACCATTCACGTCACAAAATTTCCGAAACCCAGCCTGCACTTCAGCCGGCTGCTTTGCGATCTCTTCTTTGGCTTGAGCCTTGGCGGCTGAACTCCCTCCGACAAAGGCTCCCACCCAGCGCTTGTAGAGCCGGTCCCGGATCAGCCGGTGTTCCGGCGTCGTAGGCAGAGGCGGTGACACCTGACCCGGCAGGCGTGGGTCTGGAGGTTTCCAACGGCGGAAGCGCAGCGTTCTCGGTGCTGCCCTTCGAGCGGCGCTTGCAGCCGCCGGCCATGAGGGCTATGGCCACAGTCAGTAGCACGAGCTGGGTGTTGAAGGGTTTCATGTCATTTCGGAAAGAATGGTTCGATGCCATGTTAGAGCGTTCTCAAAAATGATGTAGCGGTTCTTTTCTAAACACAGCTTGTTTTTTGGCTCTTCCTCGCAGGAAGTCGCTACATGATTCTTGAGAACGCCCTAGTCGGCCGTGATTTCTGCCCCTGAACTTCGGCCTCTGCGGTGGATGCCCCGGGGATTTGCACCGCAGAGACGGGACGGACGCAGAGGGAGAGGCTCAAGTGCACACAGCGCTAGCGGCTCGTGGTTTCACTCCCCTTGTGCCCGCGAGTTGCACTCGCCGTCGGGTCTGCTGCGCCCAAGGGGGACGGTGACTGCAAGTCGCCGGCATGGGGCGGGGTGGGGCGGGCGGGCATCTGCGGGAGAGGGCTACAACTCGGTAGAATGAGCCATCAGCCAGCCCACATCAGGGTTGTTGGGCATCAAGACGAACCCAGCAGGGGGTTCCGCGAGAGGAAAGGTGCGGGCGTCCAGCCACTTCTTAATCTCCGCATGACCATCGGCGAAGGAAAAGGCGGTGGCCTTGTTGTGATAGTTGGCCGGCCAGTCAGTGATGCCCCCAAGGGCCAGGTTCACTCCCGCCCCGGTCCATCCATCCACCGCCACGGCGAACCAGCCGTCGTTGATGCTGCCGATGCGCTCATCCACCGTGAGCCACATATCGCTGGGCTTCCCGATGTCGGTGTCCCGGCGGAATGCGCGCTGGCCGCTGGCCGTGCGGGTGGTGCCCAGTCCGCTGCCACGGCGGGGATTCATCCAGCCATTCATGGAGATGGTGCGCACGCGTGCGCCCCGCCCGCCGAGATCGAGGCTTTTGTCGTTTGGACATTTGTAGAGGCCGGCGCTGATGCTGTAGCCCGGGCCGATGGAGCCGAACGGGCGTTGGGCCGCGCCGACCAGCAGGTCCGCGTTGGTGTTGTCGCTCGCCCCGGTGCCTGTGTTGACCAGCCAGCCCCGGACCCAGCTATACTGAGTGAGCGATGAGGAGGAACCGGCAGCCGTGCCGTCGGCATTCCCAGCCATCCGGCCATCATGATCGCTGGCGTAGAGGGTCCATGCCAGCGCGAGTTGCTTCACGTTGTTGATGCACTTGGCCCCGGCAGCCTTGGTCTTGGCCTGCGCGAGTGCAGGCAACAACATCCCTGCCAGAATCGCAATGATGGCGATTACGACGAGCAGTTCGATGAGGGTGAAGGCGTGCGCAGATTTTGCACGGCTAAGGAGCTGTGTGTGGTTGATTGGCTTCACAGGTGCGCAGGATTTATCCACCTCACCTTGCGCTTTGTCGAGTGGGAAGTTGCGAGAAAGTTGACCGTTGATGGTCGGCGTGCGGCTCCTGAATTGCGGGTTGAATCCAACGTCTTGTGGGCAAATCCCGGCTCTCAACTATCAGCTCCCAACTCTCAACTTGCCCGGCTACTCCTTGAGCCGCTTGCGCAAGGCCACGCGGACGTTTCCCGGCACGAAGTCCCGCACGTCGCCGCCCAGCCGGGCGATTTCCTTGACCAGCCGCGAGCTGAGGAAGGTGTAGGTGTCCTTGGGCATCATGAAGATGGTCTCCACGCGCTCGTCGAGCTTGCGGTTCATCAGCGCCATCTGGAACTCGAACTCGAAGTCTGACACCGCCCGCAGCCCGCGGATGACCGCCTGCGCGCCGCAGCCGCGCACGTAGTCCACCAGCAGCCCGTCGAAGACGCGCGTCTCGACGTTGCGCAGGCGGCGCGTGGCGCCGACGACGAGTGCGCAGCGCTCCTCGGGGGTGAAGAGGGGCTGCTTCTCGATGTTCTGAGCCACGGCGATGATGACATGGTCGAAGAGCCGGGCCGCCCGCTCGATGACATCGAGGTGGCCGTTGGTGAGGGGGTCGAAACTGCCGGGATAAACTACCGTGCGCACGGGGTGAAATTCAGAGCCGGGCTGGAAATGCGCAAGGCAATTTCCCGGAGGCAAGGGAGGAGGAATGAGGTATGAAGCATGAGGTATGAGGTATGAACCCGAATTCCGAAATCGGCGGCGGGCGAGGCCCGCCCGGCGCGGGGAGCGCCCGCCGCTGGCGGGCGGTTTTCGGCGGCCCGCCGAAAACCTCGTTCCATTAACCTTTTTCCGGCCCCGAAAAGCCCGTGAGTGAACGAAGGTTTGGGCGGGCCGCCCAAACCTGCACGCGGGCCGCGTGCGCTCCCCATCCCACTTCGGAGTTCGGGTTCAA
>JACRKB010000143.1 GCA_016235545.1 Verrucomicrobiota bacterium
GAGCGCGAGCGGGTAGGTGAGGAAGGGCATTCGAGGTTAGCCGCGAAAGGGCGCAATGGGCGCAGAGAGGGGGAAACGCTCAACGCTCAACTTCCAACGTTGAACGTTCAGAAAAGCATGGACTGGAGGCCGCCGGGGGTTCTGTGCCCCCTCTTCGCTACAGGCCCAGCGGGCCGTCAGAAAGTAGCCCCGGGCGTGAGCCCGGGGGAACCGGTTTTTCCATGGTCGAGCCCCGACAGGGGCGGCAGAAATTCTGTCGCCCCTGCCGGGGCTCAAACGCTCTGCGCACGCAACCCCGGGCTCACGCCCGGGGCTACTCTCTTGCCGCGCCTCCGGCGCTCCGCACAGCGGGAGAGGG
The DNA here is from genome assembly GCA_016235545.1 of Verrucomicrobiota bacterium. Taxonomy (GTDB): domain Bacteria; phylum Verrucomicrobiota; class Verrucomicrobiia; order Limisphaerales; family SXTU01; genus SXTU01. The sequence goes on from JACRKB010000143.1 coordinate 359, forward strand.
CCAAGGCGAGCGAGGAAAGCTGCGGAGAAACGCGGGTTCCGGCTGCGCCAAACACCTTCGAACGCACTCACTAAACACTGAGCGTTGGACGTTGGGCGTTGGACGTTCGCTTTCATGCTCTGCGTTCTGTGCTCCCTTTTGCGGCCATTCATGCTGGCACGATGAGCTGCGCCTCTTCCAGCGTGGGCAACGACGCATCCAGCTTTTCTGCGACGAGTGAAACGAAGCGTGCGCCGGTCTGGCGACAAGCGTCGTGCCAGCTCTCGCGGTGGCGGGCGAGGGCTTCGCTGTATTGGGCGGCGACGGTGGAGTCCACGAAGATTTCGCGTTCCTCGCCAGTTTCGATGTCCACGAGCTGGATGTTGCCGTGCTCGGGCGGCTCGGTGTCGGCGGTCGCGAGGAGTTGAACGACGAAGACGGCGGCGGCTCCGTCGGCGAGACGGCGTAGGATCGAGAGCGGGTTCACCGGCCACATGAGGTCGCTGATGAGCACGCGGATGCCGAGGCGGCGCAAGCGCGGCGGGAGGATGGCGAAGGCTTCGTCGAGCGGGCGGCGGCTGGCGAAGGCAAGGCCGTCCCACGCGGAGGGAAGCATCGTGTCGTTCGCCGCGCGGTGGAAGCCGTCGCCGGCGAGCCAGGTGGCGTGTGTGCAATGCGCGTTCTCTGCCGCAGTGCCGAGCAGCGCGGCTAGGCGCAGGGCGGCGTCGGACTTCGGCGTGTTCTCCAAGTCCATCGAGCGCGAGGCGTCGAGGAGCAGGTCGAGGTGCGGGTTCACCTCTTCGCGGAAGAGTTTGATGGTGAGCCGGTCGGTGCGGGCGAAGACGTTCCAGTCAATCGTGCGGAGGTCGTCGCCGGGCTGATACTCGCGGTAGTCTTGAAAATCAATCGAGGTGCCGGCGCGGCGGCCAAGCTGGTTGCCGGTCATGCCGGCGAGCGCGGTCTGCGGCACCGCGAGCGCGTAACGCTGGCCGAGGGCCTCGCCGGACAGGAGATGCTCGCGGGTGGACATGGGAAGTTCAACGCAAGGGCACCAAGGCGCAGAGATGCAAGGGAGAGAAAACGTTCAATGTCAAACGGCCAACGCTCAACTTCCAGCGGCGCGACGCGATGACGGCTGTCTCATTTGCACGCGACTTCAGTCGGGTGTCGTGGTCGGTGAAGGAAGCGAACCCTTTCAACGGTTTGCGTTCGGAGGGTGCCGGAAGCGCGGCGTGGAAGCCGTTGAAACGGCTTCCACTTCGTTGGGGCGCTGACACCCGGCTGAAGCCGGGTGCGAATGAGAGGGGCGAAATGCCTTCGACCCTTTCACGCTCCGCGTCTCTGCGCCCTTGCGCCTTTGCGTTTGGAACGGGGCCGCTCATGGCAGAGGCGGTGGAGTGGCGGTTGTGGGCGGGATGGCGGCGGCTTCGGGCACGAGCGGGACAAAGGCGCGACGTTGGGCGAGGAACCATTCGGCGTTCAGCAACAGCCCGAAGGCAACCATGACGAGGGCGCACATTTGGTGGTCCAGCGTGAAGCTTCTGTCTTTGAGGAAAGCGACGTTGAAGATGTTGCCGAGCTGCCGCTCTTGCAGCGCGTCCCACGAGAGCTGGTTGAGGAAGAACAGCACCAAGTTCGGCACGATGGCCCAGAGCGCGGGCAGCGCGACACTGCACAGGCCGGCGAAAATCGCGGGCCGATGCGGCTGGAAGCGGCGATGAATGAAGAGGCCGTAGAGACAGTAGGCAAGCGCGTAGAGAAATAGTGTGACCTGCACGTTGACCACCTCCGCCATCTCGGAAACGAAGGACCCATGCATGGTCCGACCCGACCACCGGATGGAAAGCGCGTCGAACAGATTGCCGTCGAACATCAGGCTGGCAACGAGTGTGGTCGCGACGGCCAGCAGAACGGTCCACGCCAGTCCTCCGGCCGAACCGCTGTAGAAGAAGAAGGCCAGCGCGCGTTTGTTGATGGATATCGGAATGGTGCGACGGATGCGGGCGCTCACGTCATCGCCCTCGCTGACGGAGACGAGCAATCCGGCGATGAGGACGCCGGTCGCGATGGTGGCCCAAGCGCCCACTGGCCCGATGTGCGCGATGCTCGCAGACCAGATCGACGCGACGATGAGCGTGAGCAGCCACGCGCCCGTTGTGTAGGACCGCAAAGGCAAAGCGCGATTTGCCGACGGGGGCGACACAAGAGCGATGGCGGCAAGGTGCATGAAGCCGAACAGGAGCAGGCCGAGGAACAGCGAGCCGATCATTGGCCACCAGAAGCCCGAACTGGCCAGCCGGCTGCCGATGCCTTCGCGGGTGAAGGTCACCGAAAGCCCCACCATCATCCCCACGAGGCTGACCATGAAGCCGCTTGCCGGCAAGCCAACGAAGATTTTCAGGCCCTTGCTGGCCGGAAGACAGGAGAGAAAGATCGCGGCCTGAAGGCAGAGCAAGGACAGGAGGAATGCTATGGCAAGGAGAACAAACACAGTTGGCAGATCAATCCCACGCAGGAGATTTGTGAACACCATGAACGGTGCGCACACGCTGAAGAACAACAGGACAAGGCAGGTTCCACAGAGGAGCTTGCCCCGGATGATGCGCGCGGGAGACAGCGTGGTGATATACAGCATGTCCACGTTGCCATCCAGCCGCTCCGCCATGAGCCGTCCGCCGACGTAGCTTGGGATCAGAATAAATCCGACCACCGACACTCCGCCGAGGAACCACATGAAAATATCCCGGCCCAATGCCTGATTCGGGCTCACGTTGATGCTTTGTCCAAGGAGGGAAAGGACAACGGTGATGAAGAGCAGCGCGAGGAAGACCATCAGCATCCCGGTGATGGCCCAGCTCCGCACGGCTTGACGGAGTTCCTTCACGACGATGGGGTTGGGTTCCCAAGTGCGCCAGTTGGAGGGAGTGGGGAAGTTCATTCGGGAGAAAATGGGGAATGGGGAATAGGAGATGGGGAAGACGGGCGGCTCTTGGTTGCACGGGGCGGTTGCGAACGGAGGCTCTCATTAGCACCCAGCTTCAGCCGGGTGTGCGAACGGCTCCGAGTGAAAACCGTTTCAATGGTTTTCGCTCCGTGTGTGGCGGAGGGCACGACGGGGAAGCCGTTGAAACGGCTCTGCCATTCGGTGCCGCCAACACCGGGCTGAAGCCCGGTGCAAATGAGAGGGGCCGAAACCACAGCAACGCCACGGCCCACCGTCCCCCCCACTCCCCATTCCCCATTCCCAATTCCCCATGTCCTGCTCACTGCACGCCTCCCTTCGTCACGTTCATGAAGATGTCCTCCAAGTTCGCCTTGCTCTGCTTGAACTCGGCAATCTTGAAGCCCTTGCTCACCAGCGCCGCCAGCAGCTCGCAGCCTGCGGTTTCCTCGCCCTCCAACTCCAGCAGCACCTCACCGCTGACTTCGCGGGCGTTGATGACATGGGGCGTTTGCAGCAGTTCCTTCACGAGCGCGGACGGCTCGCCCAGCACGCGGATGGCAAAGGCGCGGTGCGGCGTGCTCTTCTTCAACACGTCCGCCACGGTGCCGGACTCCAGCAGCTTGCCGCGCTCGACGATGACCACGCCGTTACAAATCTCCGTCAGCTCCGTGAGGATGTGCGAGCTGATGAGGATGGCCTTGTTCTGCGTGGCGAGGACGGCCAGCAGCTCGCGCAGCTCGACGCGCGCGCGGGGGTCGAGGCCGGCGGCGGGCTCGTCGAGGATGAGCACGTCGGGGTTGTGGATGAGCGCGCGGCCCAGCGTGACGCGCTGCTTCATGCCCTTGGAGAGCGCCTTGAGATGCTTGTCGAGGATGCCGCTGACGCCGGTGAACTCCTCGACTGCGCCGACGGCCTCGCGGCGCTTCGCGCCCTGCAAGCCGTAGGCTCGCGCGTAGAAATCCAGATACTCGTGGACGGTCACGTCGTTGTGCGCTGGGAGCGAGTCGGGCACGTAGCCGACGCAGCGGCGCGCATACTCCGGCTCCTCGCGGACGGAGACGCCGTTGATGAGCACGTCGCCCTCGGTCGGCTCCTCGAGCGTCGCGATGACGCGCATGGTGGTGGTCTTGCCCGCGCCGTTCGGGCCGACGAATCCGAAGACGTGGCCGTTGTCGAACGAGAACGTGAAGTTGTCCACGGCCACAGTCTTGCCGAAGCGTTTGTGAAGTCCGCGAACTTGAACTTTCATTTCACGTCCTCCGGGGCGAGCAGGCCGATGACGCTTTGGCGGGAGCGGGACTTGCCGGGTTTGCCGAGGCCGTTCTCGATGAAAGGGGCTTCGGCCATGACGGCCACGTAGGTGTTTGGGCGGAGATAGTTTCCAGGTGCATTCGTCAAGGAGTCATGCACGGTTGGCCATGAACCTTGGTAAAGCCCTGCCAGATTGTTCACCGGCGAACTCGGAGGGATCGTCGTGTTCGAGGTCAAAGGAGTGTTTTGCCCTGCCTTGAGTGCCTCGCCTTTGAAAAACCTCCCCTTGTCGTCGCGAAGCCAAAGCGACTGGATGTCTGCCCCGAGTCCGTTGACCACCGTCACTCGCCCGTCCGCCTGCTTCTGCACGGTGATGCGCTCGCGGCGGGTCTCGGACTTGCGCAGCGCGAAGTGCACCGGGACGCGCGCCGTGACCCAGCCGCGCGTGAGGTGCTGCGATTGCGACAGCTCCAGCTCGCGCGAGTTGCCGCCGTTGTAGCGGTTCACGTCCACGAGCGGGGTAACCTCGGTGTCGTGGCTGTAGCGCAGGCCGCCGCCGGGCGTGAGCGGAGTGTAAAAGGCTTGGAGAGCGAGCGTCGTGGCGCGATGAGCGGCTTGATCCAGCACGGTGATCGCCTCGGTGCGCTGGCTGGGCGTGATGCCCTCGCTCATCAGCGAGTAGCCGAAGACGATGGCGCAGGTGATGAGGGAAATCAGCGGGATGGTCCAGAGCATCGCCGTGCGGCGGTTGGCTCGCGCGCAGAAGAAGATGTTGAGCGGCCCGACCACGAGGATGAACGCGAGCATGATGAACACGATGCCGCGCACCGGGATGCTGATGTTCTCAATGACCGGAAACTCGTTGTTGGCGTTGCCATCGGTCGGCATGGAATTCCAGACTTGGCCGGTCTCGCGCGCGACATCCCGCATGTGGTCGATCTGCGCGCGGTTCAGGGCGGTGATGGTTGACGACTCGGTCAGCAGACACTGTCCAAAGCCCGCGTAATACTGCCTGAAAACCCCAGGCCAGGGCGAACCCGGCTTCTGCCACACGGCGCTCTGCCACGCCTTCGGCAGTTCCGTCAGCCCCAGCACCGCCAACCCGCCGCCGGCCTCGACGTAGCTCCACAGCGCGCTCTGCTGCGCCGCCGTCATCGCCGCGAGGTCGGTGCGGGAGAGCACCACGAGGTCGAACGGAGTGAACGCCAGCCACGACTCGCTCCAACCGCTGGCTTCCAGTTCGCTGCGCAGGACGGTCGGGCCCGGATAGGCCGTGGGCGATGAAGTCCGCGACACTCGCGTCGCCCAAGTGCTGCTGGCCCGTGCGTCGCTGGCGTAGCTGCTCGTCGAGCCATCCGACAACTCCACAGCGTCCACGCCCACCTGTCCGCCATATCCCGCCGCGTCCACGTCGAGATGCACGGTCTGAACGGCATTGCTCAGCGCGGGCAGAGGGATTTGCAGCACGTTCAGGGTGAGGCTGCGGTTGTAGCTGTTCGTGATAGTGATGGTGGCGAGGTCAGCGCCGTTCGTGCCCTTGAGCACGACCGTCTTGAACGCTTGATCCCACCCCATCTTGTGGACGCGCAAAAACTTCACCCCCGACCTCGCGGGCTTGAATTCCAATTCCAGCCATTCCACTCCCATGCGCCCTGTGCGGTCAGGAGACCACGCGTTGGCCACAATCCCGCCGGATCCACGGGCGACATTCGGTGCCCCCGTGGCCTGCTCGGCGGAGAACTGTCCTGTCGGTCCCTTGAAAGTGACGCCGCCCCGAAACGCCTTGTCCAAGTCATCGCTGTTCAAGCTGCGACTCACCAGCACGGAGCGAGGTCCGCCGGAAATGCCAGTGTGGCTGCGCTGCATGTGCTGGTTGTTGCCGCCGCGCGGGATGGAGCCGCGATAGCGCCCGTCCGTGATGACTTCGACTTGGTTGTCCCCGTTGATCAATAGCGGTGGCTGCCAGAGCGTGACGTTCACCGTCGTGCCGGGGCTGACGGTGACGGTGCGCTCGACGCGGCGGAGGTTGTTGCCCCAGCCGTGCGCCGTGTGTGGCGTGGCGAGCGTGACCTTGCGAGTGCGGTCCACGGACGTGTTCTCCACTGCAAAACGCATCTCGACGTAGCCGTGGTAGGTCTGGCCTTGGAAGAACACCTGCGGGGAAACGGAAATGTCATCGAACCGCTCGGCGGAGGGAGCTGTGAACCCAAGCCCAGCAATCCAGCACAACACGGCCAGTCGTCGCAGGAGTTGCGCGGTGACTGCCAGAAACCAGCCTCTCCCTGCGGTGATGTTTGCCATGCGGCGAGTTGGATTAGAGCGGCGGTATTGAGCCGGGAAAGCGGCGGAGGGGTCAACTAGAAGTTCGCCGTCGGAGCCGGGGAGGGGCGCAAGTGAGTGGAGAGTGTGCACACCTTCTTCCGGACACGTTCAACCTGCTTGCATTGTCCCCCTCACCGCGCAGAATTCACCCATCGCAAATTCATTCGTCCCGTGAACAACTCCGCCTTCTCCCGCCGACGCTTCGCGCAACTCACCGCCGCCGCTTCGCTCGCCGCGCTTGCCTCGCCACTGCCCGCCGCTGCACCGACCAGGCGGTGGCCCATCATCGGGTTCAGCAAACCCTTCCAGTCCCTCGGCCGGGAGCAGTCCGCCGACACCGTCGCGGAGATCGGCTGGGACGGCATCGAGTGTCCAGTGCGCGCGAAGGGGCAGGTTTTGCCCGAACGCGTGGAGGAGGATTTGCCCAAGCTCGTCGAGGCGCTGCGCAGGCGCGGCAAGGAGATTGGCATCATCACGACTGACGTGTTGAACCCGTCGAAGCCGTCCACGCAAAAGGTCCTTCGCACCGCCGCCAAGCTGGGCATCAAGCGCTACCGCATGGCGTATTGGAAGTATGCGAAGGACCAGCCCATCCCGCCGCAGCTCGACAAAATCCGCGGCGAACTGCGCGACCTCGCCGCGCTGAACAAGGAACTCGGCCTCCAGTCCGGCTACCAAAACCACTCCGGCGCGGATTACGTGGGCGCGCCCATCTGGGACATCTGGTCGCTCTTGCGCGACCTCGACCCGAAGCACGCCGGCATCTGCTTCGACATCGGCCATGCCACGTTGGAGGGCGGCTACTCCTGGCCCACCGAGGCGCGGCTCGTGGAGCCACACCTGACCGCCGTCTTCGTGAAAGACTTTGCCTGGAAGAAAGGCGACAAGGGCTGGAAGGCCGAGTGGTGCCCGCTCGGCGAAGGCATGGTGAACAAGAGCTTCTTCGCGTGGCTGAAGAAGACTTCCTTCAACGGCCCGCTCTCGCAGCACCACGAGTATGACCACGGCGAAGGCAAGCCGATGATCGCCAAGATGCAGCAGGACCTGCGCGTCCTCCGCGAGTGGCTGGCGGCGTGAGGATAGCTCCATGAACTCCGAACCCATCGTCGCCACCTACTCCATCGTCGGCTTCGACCCCGCCACTGGCGACCTCGGCGTCGCCGTCCAGAGCAAATTCTTCGGCGTCGGCACCGTCGTGCCGTGGGCACGCGCCGGCGTCGGCGCTGTCGCAACGCAGTCTTCTGCGAACATCACTTACGGCTCGCGCGGCCTGGACTTGCTCGCCAACGGCAGCACGCCCGAACAAGCCGTCCGCCTGCTCACTGAAACCGACGAGGGCCGCGACATCCGCCAACTCGGGATCGTGGACGCCAAAGGCCGCGCCGCCAGCCACACCGGCGCGAAGTGCAACGCTTGGGCCGGCCACATCGTGCGCCCGAACTACGCCGTGCAGGGCAACATCCTCACGGGCGAAGCCGTGGTGAAGGCGATGGCCGCCGCCTATGAGAAGGCCCAATCCTTCAAGGGCAGCGAACTGGCCGACTGGCTCGTCGCCGCGCTGCACGCTGGCGAAGGACAGGGCGGCGACACGCGCGGGCGTCAGTCTGCCGCGCTGCTCGTCGTGCGCGAGAACGGCGGCTACGGTCGCGCGACCGACCGCTACATTGACGTGCGCGTGGATGACCACCCGGACCCGAACGTCGAGCTGTCGCGCCTGCTCGAAATCCACAAGCGCTTTTACCCGAGTCTCCACCGCAACCGCCCTGTGCGCTGATGGCCGCGCCCGTCGAGCGATCGTTGCCACGTCGCATCGCTCTGCGGCTGGGCCGCGCAGTGTTGATTGTCACCGCAGTGTTCGCGTTGCTGTCCGTGACTGAAACCATGCCTACCACACTCGGTCTCAACGGCGGCAAGCTCGCCCCCTGCCCTGACTCGCCCAACTGCGTGAGCAGTCTCGCGACGGACCCGCGCCACGCCATCGCGCCATTTGCCTTGAACCGCTCGCAGGGCGCTGCGAAGGAAGAGTTGCGGCAGGCCGCCGCCAAACTGCCCCGAGCCAGGCTCGTCTCCGAAACAGACGACTACCTCCACTTCGAGTTTCGCAGCCTCATCTTCCGCTTCGTGGACGACGTGGAGTTCCACCTCGACACCGCGAGCAAGACCATTCACGTCCGCTCCGCTTCGCGCGTCGGCCAGAGCGACTTCGGCGTGAACCGTCGCCGCGTCGAATCCATCCGCGCCCTGCTGCCGGAGGCGATGCGCTCCAAACCCGCCGGGGGCTTGTAGTATTCAGCGCGCAACGGTTGTGTGGAAACTGCGCCGTGATTGACGTTGCATTCCTGCCCCGGCACGCTGCCCAGCAAGCTCCTCACCGCCTATGAACAAAAACCTGTTGCGCTCTTGCGTCCTCTTGCTCCCCCTCGTCCTGCCCGTCGCGGCGCTCGCTGCTGACGCGGAGACAACCGCCCACCTCCACTCGAACTCCGTCCCGCAGGCGCTCGGCCTCATGGTCGCGTTCGCTCTGGTCGGCATCGCGGTGGCCATCGTGGGCTACCGGCTGTTCGACAAGTTCACGCCCGGTGACCTGCACAAGGAAATCCTGGAGAACAAGAATGTCGCCGTCGCCATCATCGCGGCGGCGGTCATCCTCGGCGTCTGCATCATCGTCGCGGCGGCCATCATGGGCTGAACGCGGCGGGTCACGCGCAAAGTGAAACGGAGCCAACACATCCGGCTGGTGCTGGTGGGCGGTTTGTCCACGGCGGCCTTGGCGGGCAGCGCGAACGACGCGCAGGCGCAGTCCACGCCCACGCGTTCCTTTGCGCTTCAGGGAAACGCCTTCACCAACGACCACTACCTGTCCTACGCTGGCTACTACCACGCGCCCTACCGCGCCTGGTTTCCGCTTCGCTACAACCATTTCGACCCGCAGCAGCAAAAGTATTTCCACGGCGGCCTGTGGACCGAGCAGCCGCACCAGAGTTTCACGAACATCTCCACCCCGCTGCCGCAGGCGGTAAACGCCGCCATCGCCGCGCAGCCTCGCCCCCCAGTCCAAAGCAGCACGACGCACCGCAGCGGCTTCGGCAGCACCTCGCGTTCGTCGTGGGGAGGAATCGGCTCGTGAAGAGAACGCTTTCAATTCCTCCTCTGCGTCCGTCACGCCTCTGCGGTGCTAAATGGAGCACGGACGCCCACGTCCGCAGTGCGACTCCTCGTGCTGACCGGGCTGCGGACGCAGGCGTCCGCGCTCCACTCTACTGCGTATGACCCGCCACTCCCTCAACCCGCGCCCCGACTGGCCGGCGAAGGTCGAGCAGGTCGGTCTCACCTACCACTCGCACCCGCACGGCCCTTACTGGGACGAGTCGGCGTGCTACGAGTTGAGCGCGGATGAAGTCACCGCGCTCGAAACCGCCGCGAACGCGCTGCACCGACTCTGCATCGAGGCGGCGGACGCGGTGATTCAACACGGATGGTGGGACCGCCTCGGCATTCCCGCCGCTGCAGTGCCGGCGATTCTCGCGAGCTGGGAACGCGATGACTTCAGCGTCTATGGCCGCTTCGATTTCGCCTTCGACAGCGCGTCGCCGCCGAAGCTGCTCGAATACAACGCTGACACCCCGACCGCGCTCCTTGAAGCCGCCGTGGCCCAGTGGTTCTGGCTGCAAGACACGCGACCAGCCAGCGACCAGTTCAACTCCATCCACGAGCGCCTCATCGCCGCGTGGCAGCGCTGGGGCGGCAAGGCGCTGCACTTCAGCGCCATCAAGGACCACCCCGAGGACGAGCAGACCGTGCTCTACCTCCGCGACACCGCTGAGCAGGCCGGCGTGGCGACGCAGTTTGTTCACGTCGAGGACATCGGTTGGAACGGCGCGGACTTTGTGGACCTTGCGGGCGCGCCCATCGCGCAGTGCTTCAAGCTCTACCCGTGGGAATGGCTTTGGCACGAGGAGTTCGGCCAGCACCTCACCCACGAGCGCACGCGCTTCATCGAGCCGACGTGGAAAATGCTCCTGAGCAACAAGGGCCTGCTGCCGATCCTCTGGGAACTCTACCCCGGCCACCCGAACTTGCTTCCCGCCTACGAAGCGCCCGAGCCGCTCGGCCAGAACTTCATCAAGAAACCCAAGCTCAGTCGCGAGGGTGCGAACGTCTCGCTCGTGCAAGGCGGCCGTGTCGCAGAAGAAGTTGGCGGCGACTACGGCCATGAGGGCTTCATCTATCAGGCAGTCGCGCCGTCGCCGGAGTTTGCCGGCAACCATCCCATTTTCGGCGTGTGGGTCGTGGACCACGCGGCGGCGGGCCTGGGAATCCGCGAGGACACGCGCCGCATCACGGGCAACCTGAGCCGTTTCGTGCCGCACTACTTCAACTAGCCGTGAAGAGCCAATGGACATCGTCGAGCCACAGTCACTGCTTTGAGCAAGCGGAAGGCGTGCTTCGTGTTCCGTGCTCCGTGACTACGTTCGGGAGTGCTCGAACTACCTCACGGAACACGGAACACGGAACACGTCCCACCTCCCCATGAGCCACGCCAACCCCACGCCCGTCCGCGTCGGCATGACCGGCACCTTCGCCGGGAAGCCCTACACCATCATCGCGCGCGTCGTGATGGGCATGGAGGAGGAGGGCGAGACTTACTACTGGAACGAGTTTTACCTCAGCGACGGCACCGACCGCATTGCGATGCTCGTGTGCGAGGAGGTCTATGGCGCGCAGCAATGGCGGCTCTTCACCGAGTTCACGCCGCAATCTTCGCTGACCGCGCGGGAGGCGGGACTGAAGAAGGTCGGCGACCGCGTGAGCCTCGACGGCGTGTCCGCCGAGGTCACGGTCGTGGACGAGACGCGCGTGTATGAAATCGAGGGCAAGGCCCCCGACTGGGTCTCAGTCGGCGACGTGGCGCAGTATTTCAACGCCGAGGCCGGCGGCAAGATGTGGGTCGTGAGCTGGAGCGGCGACGAGGTGGAATACTATCGTGGGATGCAACTGCACCCGGAAGCCGTCGCGCAGGCGCTGCGGCTGCCGCCGGATTCCTTCGAGCCGGCTGCGCGGAGCGGCTCGCTGACTGGCTCGGGCAGCGGGTTGAACTTCGGCGTCGTCAGCGCGCTGCTCACGTTCGCGGTGGGCGGGTTTTTCATTTTCCGTTCGTGCGGCTCGGTGCCGCGCTACACAACCACGCACACTCCCGCTCCGCCGCCGCAGGTCGTTCAACCCCAGCCCGCGCCGCCCCCGCCGCTGACCGTGGGCACCAATGTCACCCTCGACGGCAAGTCGTTTCGCGTCGTCGGCCACCGCGTTGTGGAATACACCAAGGTCAACGCGCAGTGGAGCAGCCGCCAATATCAAGTCACCGACGACGACGGCCAGACCAACCTGCTCGTCATCCGAGTCCTCCCCGGCGCGCAGCACTGGCAGCTCTTCAAGCCACTCGCGCCGGAGCGACCGCCCAGTCCACTGGTGGCCGCCGCCATGCGGGTCGGCGAGGCCGTGACCCTCGACGACTTCCACGGCCGCGTCAGCGAACTCTTCATGTCGCGTGCGCTGACGAACAGCGCCGGGTTCCCCGACGCTTTCACCGGCGACGGCCTCATTTACCACTACCTCGCGCAGACCAACACCAGCGCCCTGCTTGCGAGCTGGAACGGCGAGCGCGTTGTCTTCCATCGCGGCCAGCCGGTCGCGAAGCACACGCCGTGACCGAAGCGCCGTCGTTCGGTGTCCACCCTTCAGGGTGTTCTGAAACACCGGACACGCTGAAGCGTGGACACCAAACGAGCGCGTCGCGCACACGCCGTGACCGGAGCGCGGCCTTCAGGCCGCAGAGCGTTCGCAAGTCAATGGTGCTTCCAGCGCACTTTTCCAGCCGGGGCTTGCTGCGGCCTGAATGCCGCGCTCCGGGCCGCACCACCCGTTGACGCTGATTCTCCCGGCGGCTTAACTCTCGGCGTGAAGCCCGTTCTCCGTTTGCTGCTCTCCGCATTGCTCGGTTGTGCCTTTGTCCTCTGCGGCACCGCGCAAGTCGTCAACCGCCCGCCGGTCCCGGAGTGGATTTCCGATACGCGCGCGCAGACGAACCAACCTGTCTTCCTGCTCCGCCAGTTCACCGCGCCGACGCCCTTGCTCAAGTCCGTCCTGCTCGGCGCGTGCGAAGGGCGGATGGAGGTGGTCCTCAACGGCAGACCTGTCGGGGAAATCTCCGGTGCGACGAACACCACGGGCTTCGATGTCACGGGCCTCTTGCGGCCGGGAACAAACACCATCGGCCTGCGCGCGGTGAATCCTGCCGGCCCGGTCAAGGTCGCCGTGCTGCTCGAACTCAACGCGGACCTTGCGCGGCAGTCGTGGGTCACGTCGGACACGAACTGGCTCGCCCAGCCGCGCGGGACGACAAATGCGCCGCAGCCCGCCATCTCGGTGGGTGGCTGGCAGCCCGCGCGCAGCCTCGGCCGCGTGGACGCGGACGCGAAGGCCAATCCCTTCGCGCCGGACAAGATGGTGGACGCCTACAACAGTTGGAAGCTCGCCCGCGCCGGAACACCCGCAACCGACCCCTCGACCTTCACGCTGCTGCCGGGCTTCAAAGCCGAGCTGGTCCGCAGCGCGCTGCCGGAGGAAGGCTCGTGGATTGCGCTGGCCTTCGACCCGCAGGGCCGGCTCACGCTGGCGCGGGAGAAGAAGGGATTGCTGAGGTTGTCGCTCGACTCCGCCGGCGTCTCGAAGGTCGAAGTCATCAACGACACGCTGCTCGAATGCCGCGGCCTGCTCTACGCCCACGGCGCGCTCTACGCGAACGCGAATAACTCCAAAACCCTCGTCCGCCTGCGCGACACCCAGGGCACCGGCCAGTTCGACGAGACCAACGAACTGCTCAAGACCGAGGGCGGCGTCGGCCACGGGCGCAATCACCTCAAGCTCGGTCCCGACGGCTGGCTGTGGATCGCGCACGGCAACAACGTCCACCTGCCCAAGAACCTCTCCACCAACTCGCCGCTGCGGAACTTCGCGCACGACCGCCTCATCCCCTGCCCGTGGGACGCGGGCATGTTCGACGGCGACGTGCTGCTGCCCGCCGGCCACATCCTCCGCATGAAGCCAGACGGCAGCGAAGTGCAGCTCTGGGCCGGCGGACTGCGCAACCCGCTGGATGTCGCCTTCAACGAGCACGGCGACCTCTTCACCTTCGATGCGGACATGGAACGGGACGTGGGCTGCCCGTGGTATATGCCCAACCGCGTGCTGCACATCGTGCCCGGCGCGGACTACGGCTGGCGGCGCGGCACCGGGCGCTGGCCCGCGTGGTATCCCGACACGCTGCCCAGCGTGGTGGACATCGGCCTCGCGTCGCCCACCGCCGTCAGCTTCGGGCACGGGGCGAAGTTCCCGGCGAAGTATCAAAAGGCGTTCTACATCTGCGACTGGGCCTACGGGCGCATCTTGGCTGTTCACATGACGCCGCAAGGCGCGAGCTACACCGGCACGAGCGAACTCTTCGTCGGTGGCCGCCCGCTGAACGTGACCGACGCGTGCATCGGCCCGGATGGGGCGATGTGGTTCACGACCGGCGGGCGCGGGACGCAGTCGGGTTTGTATCGGGTGACTTACGTGAACTCGCTTCCGAAGGAGTCAGGCCCCAACCGGTTTGCTTCGATGCCGGCGATTGCAACAATCGGCCACGGCAATCCGGAAACGTCGCCGCTACACTTCTTGGCAGACAACCCAGGGAGACAAGACTTCTTTGGCGTTCGCAGGAGTGTCTACGAAAGCCTTCAATCCAAGGATGCCTTTGTGAGACAAGCGGCAAGGCGTGTATTGGAGAACTATCCGCTTGAGGACTGGCCCGAGTTACTTCTCAGCGAAGCAAACCTACGGTCGGTGCTAGAGGGATTGGAGGCGCTAACCCGCCTCAGCCGGCCAGAATCTCAGAAGATCATGCTGGAGCTACTTCTGGGGCGGTTGTTGAACAGCGGTAGCAAATGGCTTTCGGAAGAACAAGGCATCGTCACGCTTCGCGTCTTCGCTCTGTCATTCTCGCGGCTCGGCGGGCCCGACGAAGCGCAGAGGCAGGTGAGCTTGAAATGGCTTGAGCCGCAGTATCCCAGCCCCAGCCCGCGCGTGAACCAGATGCTCGTCGAGCTGCTGGTCTATCTGCGCTCGCCGCAGGTCATCGCCAAGACCGTCCCGCTGCTGCGCGCCGCGACCGCGAGCGAGGACTTGCTGCTCTACCCGTTCTACCTCCGCTACGCCCGCGACGGCTGGACGCCCGACGCGCGCCGCGCCGTCTTCGATGCACTGGACCGCGCCGAGCGGCTGCCCGGCGGGAGCACCTACTTCATGTCTATCGCGAACGTCCGCAAAGAACTCCTCGCCTCGCTCTCACCGGAGGAGCGGGTCATCTTGGGCAGTGCCACCGGGGCTTCCGTCACAGCACGCAAAGCGGGCGAGTCGCCTGTGCTCCCAGCACCGCGCTTCGTGAAAGACTGGAGGCTCGCCGACCTCGAACCGCGCCTCGCCGAAGTCGGCAAGGGCCGCAGCTACGAGGGCGCACGCACCGCGCTGCTCACCGCGCAATGCGTCCACTGCCACCGCGTCAGCAACGACCCCGCGTTCCCGAACAGCGTCATCGGCCCGGAGCTGCTGGCCGTCGGCGCGCGTTTCAGCCGGCGGGATTTGCTCCTGCACATCATTGAGCCGAGCACGGTGATTGATGAGAAATTCCGCCAGACCCGCCTGCTCCTCAATGACGGCGACGACGTGAGCGGCATGGTGGAACGCGAGGCGGACAACAAGCTCTTCATCCGCCCCAGCCCGCTGGAGGAGAAACTCATCGAAGTCGCTGTGAGCAACGTCCGCGAGCGGCGCCTCTCCGAGGTCTCGCCGATGCCCAGCGGCCTGCTCAACAGCCTGCGCCTCGACCAAATCCTCGACCTCCTCGCCTACCTCGAAGCCGCCGGCGACCCGAAGCACCGGAACTTCCAGCCGTAGTCGCAACCTATGGAGCGCGGAC
>JACRKB010000144.1 GCA_016235545.1 Verrucomicrobiota bacterium
CCTTCCAACTTTCAGCTCCCGCCCAAGCGGCTTCTTTCAAATGGAGGTCAGGCAAGATGCGCTGACCTACTTGAAGCGCTCACCCTACGGCCTTGGCTCCGCTCCCGTCTGTGCTACGCTCTCCGCAACATGATGACTCCGCTGCACCGCTTCGGCCTCCTTGCGCTCACCGCCACGCTGCTTTCCGCTTCCTCCCACGCCGCCACCATCAGCACCTTCGCCGGCAACGGCACGAAGGGTTCCTCCGGTGATGGCGGCCCGGCCACGCAGGCCCAGCTCGACAATCCCTTCGGCGTCGTGCGCGGGCCGGACGGCAACATCTGGTTTTGCGAATACTCCGGCCAGCGCGTGCGCAAGGTCACGCCAGACGGGAAGATTCACACCGTCGCGGGCAGCGGGCAGAAGGGTTACACGGGCGACGGCGGCCACGCGCTCCAAGCCACGTTCAACCTCCCGCACGAAATCCGTTTCGACAAAGCGGGCAACCTCTACATCGTGGACATGGGCAACAACGCGGTGCGAAAGGTGGACATGAAGACGGGCGTCATCACCACCTTCGCGGGCACGGGCAAGCCGGGTTACTCCGGCGACGGCGGCCCGGCGAAGGACGCCCAGTTCAAGCAGCCGCACAGCATACAGTTCGACCCCGCCGGCAACCTCTTCATCTGCGACATTGCGAACCACGCGATTCGCAAGGTGGACATGAAGACCGGCGTCATCAGCACCTTCGCCGGCACGGGCAAGGCAGGCCCCACCCCGGATGGTTCACCCATCGCCGGCACGCCGCTCAACGGCCCGCGCTCGCTGGACTTCGATGCCGCCGGCAATCTCTGGCTCGCCACGCGCGAGGGGAACCAGGTGTTCAAGTTCGACCTCAAGGCCGGGAAGATTCAGCACATCGCCGGCACGGGGAAGAAGGGCTTCACCGGTCACGGTGGCCCGGCGAAAGAAGCCACGCTCTCTGGCCCCAAAGGCATCGCTGTCGCGCCCAACGGCAACGTCTATCTTGCCGACACCGAGAGCCACAGCGTCCGCATGGTGGACGTGAAGCGCGGGACGCTCGAACTCATCGCCGGCACAGGCACCGAGGGCGACGGCCCGGACGGCGACCCGCTCAAGTGCCAGCTCGCCCGGCTGCACGGCCTCTGGGTGGACAAGGATGGCAGCGTGTTCATCGGCGACAGCCAGGCGCATCGGGTGCGGGTTATCAAATGACGAAGTGCGAATGATGAATGATGAATTGAGCCGGGCACGATCAAGGCAAGCAGGCGCGCTCTGCTTCGTCATTCTGGTTTCGTCATTAATCAGTGGCTTCGCCGGCGAGACACCGAATCCCATCGCGGTCACGAACGCCGTCCCGCCGACCTTCGCCCAGCTCGCTTCGAACGTCGTCGCGCGCTCGAAGTGGGAGCGGACGCAGAACACGACGGCGCAGTTCACGTTCGGCAAGACACGGGCGCTCGAAGAGTTCGACAGCAAGGGCAAGCTGGAGGACAGCAAGCGCTCGCGGCAGGTGTGGTTCCCCATCAACGGCGTTCCGTTCGCGCGGCTCGTGGAGAAAAACGGAAAGCCTCTGACGGACAAGGAACGCAAGGCCGAGGACGACCGCGAGGCCGCCATGCGCGCGGGCAAGAAACCGGCGCGCAGCCCCGAGGCCACGAAGCGCGACAAGGAGTGGCAGTTCACCGACGAGATGCTCGCGCGCTACACGTTCAAAGTGACAGGGCAGGAAGCCGTGCGCGGCCGTCCGACGTGGGTGGTGGAGTTCGCGCCGCGCAGCAAGGATTTGCCGGTCAAGAACGTGACCGACCGCGTCGCGAACAAGGTCGCCGGCAATGTCTGGGTGGATGCGGAAGACTGGGAGCTGGCGCGGATGAAGTTCTGGCTGACCGAGGAGGTAACGCTCATCGGCGGAATCGTGGGCGTGCTGCGGAAGTTTGAGATGACGTTGGACCGCGCGCGGGTGGATGACGGCGCATGGCTGCCGACGACAATCGACTTCGACATGGCGGGCCGCGAGCTGCTGATCAACAAGCGGATTCACTACCGCGAGGAGGCGAAAGATTTTAAGCGCATCACGCCGCCACCGATTTCAGCAGCGGGCGAGGCGAAGTAGGACGGCGATTTGCCCGGCGGACCGTGAAGGCCCGCCGGGCTTTGCGCTTACTTGTTCACCGAACTCCTGGTCCAGGCGTTTGCACAAGCAAGCCCGGCGGAGTCGCGCCCGCACCGAAGAACCAGGTCGGATACTTGCCGTCCCAGCGCTCGACGCGCGCCTTCTCCACTTCGAGCTGCTTGAGTTGCAGGAGCAGCGGGTTCTGCTGCGCCTCGGCCAGCGCGCGGCTGACTTCGCGGATGGCCTCAGCTTCGCCTCCCGCCGTGGTTTTGCGTGCGTCGGCCTGGCCCATTGCCTCGCGGCGAGCCTTCTCGGCGGTGGCGTTGGCTTCGAGTTCGATGCGCTCGTTCTCCTTTTTCTGCGCGTCGAACTTCGCCTCGGAAACGACCTTGAGCTGCTGCGCGATGAAGGTCTGGTCAATGGACTTCTGAATCTCCGGGTTCTCGTAGGTCATGCCGCCGAACATGCCGACGGTCGTGATGGTCACTCCGCGCGTGGCGAAGAAGCTCGACACGTCGCTCTTCACGGCGTCGGCGATTTCCTGTTTCTTCGCGCGGAGCTGGTCGAGCGGGTATTTCGCGGCGACCTCGGCGGCGGACTGCTGGATGCGCCCTCGGACTTCCTGGTCCATGACATTTGCGAGCGAGCCGCTGGGATACCAGTAGAGGAATTTCGCCGCATCTTCCTCCGCGATGAAGGTGGTGCAGGTGAAACCCATGCTGAAGCCCACGCTGTCTGCGCTCTCAATCCAAATCGCCTTGTCCGTGCGGTGTGTTCGCGCGCCAGCCCCGGCGGTCTCGGCCGTGGTCCACTCACGCGTGACCGGCGAGCGGTTCACTTTCACGAGGCGCACGGTGGCAATCCAATGGCCCGTGCTCTCGAAGCGCCCCTCCTGCGACCAGCGGTGGGTGATTTGCACGCGCTTGGCCGCGACCTTGCGCTCGCGCAGGTAATCCTCGCTCTGGAACCTCTGCTGCGCCGCCGTCTCGCCTTCGAGCGGGATGAGGAAGCCCGTGTCCGATGTGTCTATCTCGACGTATTCGGGCCGGTCGTAGGGCTTGATGCAGCCGGTGCCGAGCAGCGGCAACGCAGCGAGCGCGAGCAATGCCGCCGTCTTTGTGAACCGCTCTCGACCCGCTGCCCATGCTGTCTTCGCCCACGCGCCGAAGCACGCCCAAACCAGCAACAGCGTGAGCACGCCGAAACCGATGTGGACTGCGTCCTTAGTCGCGATGAACTCGCGCAGTTCTCGCGCCGGCGGGCTGCCGCCGGACATCTGCGCGAGCGCGAGCGCGGTGGCCCTGTCGGCCTGCCGCGTGTTGAGCCACCAGTTCTCCGCCGTCCACAACATGGCGGCGACCACCACAAACACTACGATGCGTTTCATAGGAACTCTCTGCATTGATGCGGCGCGCCGAGGGTGACGAGGAAGGCTGGGTATGAAACCGCTGCGACTAGAACTTCGCCGCTCGCAGGCACACGCCGCACCAATCCCCGCCGCACTCAAGCGCGACGCGGGTTTGCTACACGGGGAGTTCGTGGGTGCCGCGACCTGCGGTCCTAGAGGAACGCCCTTCCAATTGCCTGCGAGGTTAGCTGACGGGCTCGGTCCTGGAAGTGACCTGGGCGGCGGTTGTGACCCCGCGCGCCTTGCGCCCCGTCCCGGTTACCACCGGGAATTTGGTTTCCCCGCGTCGTTCCGCAGGAAGGCGGTCCGACTTCGGCTGCATACTTCTCACGGCGTTGCAAATCGCACACGCGGTCCGGCTTGTCAACAGAACCGCTTTCAGCACTCGCGCACGAAAGGCTTCGCCGCTAGAACTCCCGGCATGATTACGGTCGTCGGCAGCTTCAACATGGACTTGTTCATTGAAGCACCGCGCTTTCCGACGCCGGGCGAGGCGATTCTGGGGAAGAACTTCCGTCGCGCACCCGGTGGCAAGGGCGCGAACCAGGCCTACGCCATCGCGCGCATGGGCGTGCCTGCCGCCATCATCGGCGCGGTGGGACAGGACGCGTTCGGCGACGAGATGGTGGCGAGCCTCATGGAGGCCGGCGTCAGCACGCGCGGGGTCGCGCGTCGCGCGGACGTGGCCAGCGGCACCGCGATGATTGTGCTCGATGCGGCGGGGCAGAACCAAATCGTCGTGGCCAACGGCGCGAACGACACGCTCACCGCCGCCGATGTGCAGGCGCACCGCGACCTGTTCGCGAAATCGAAGGCCATCGTCGTGCAGTTGGAGACGCCGCTGCCCTCCGTCGAGGCGGCGTTGCGACTCGCTCGTGAAGCGCGCGTGCCGGCGATCCTGAACCCCGCTCCTTTCGCGCCGGTCGGCGATGCCCTGCTGCACCTCTGCGACTGGATCATCCCGAACGAAAACGAGGCCGCCAAACTCAGCGGCTCCGAGGTGCGTGATGCCGGAAGCGCCGCCGGAGCCGCCGTGGCCATCAAGATGCGTTCTGCCTGCCCGCGCGTGCTCGTGACGCTCGGCGCGAACGGCGTGTGGCTGGACACGCCGGAGTTCACCGGTCATGTGCCGGGCTACAAGGTCAAGGCCGTGGACACCGTCGGCGCAGGCGACACCTTCATCGGCGCGTTCGTCACGCGGCTCGTGGACGGGGCCGGGCCGCGCGAAGCGGCGCGCTTCGGCTGCGCGGCTGCGGCCATCGCCGTCACGCGGCGCGGCGCGCAGGCGAGCATTCCCACGCGGCGGGAAGTTGAGGCGTGGATGAAAGGCAATGGGGCGACCACATGAGTCCCATCACACACTTCCTCGCCGGCTGGGCGCTGGCGCACACGGCGGAACTCAACCCGCGCGAACGGATGCTTGTGAGCGTGGCGGGCGTCATCCCCGACCTCGATGGGTTTGGCATCGTCGTGGATCTGGCCACGCGCGGCGCGACGGACTGGTGGGGGAAGTATCACCACGAGCTGGGGCACAACCTCGGCTTCTGCCTGCTCGTGACCGTCGGCTTCGCATGTCTGGCGAAGCGCAAGGGAATCACAGCGCTGCTGGTGCTCCTGAGTTTTCATCTCCATCTGCTCTGCGACATCATCGGCGCGCGCGGGCCGGACGGGGACCAGTGGCCAATCCCCTACCTCGAACCCTTTTCCGCCGCCCCGCGCTTGATTTGGAGCGGCCAATGGGCGCTCAACGCCTGGCCGAACATGCTGATCACCGCAGTCCTGATCACGCTCGCGCTGCGCTGGGCGTGGCAACGTGGCCACTCGCCGCTGGAGATGGTTTCGGCGCGGGCGGACGCGGTGTTCGTGGAGACGATGCGGCGGAGGTTCCCGGCCGGGGAGAAGAAGTAATTAGTGTTTAGTGATTAGTCAGGTGCCGTGCGCACTGCACTATTTACTAATTACTAATCACTCATTTTTCCCCACTCTCCCCCCGTGTCCCTCGCGCACACCCAAGTCACCTTTCGCTATGAACGCCTCCGCGCGGCGGCGACGGGCATCATGGAGGCGGCGGGGACGACATTTCTGCTGCTCATCGCGGTGCGGCACTTCGAGGCGGGGCCGACGGCCAAGGCGCTCATCGCCGCCGGCGGAAGCGTGGGGCATCTCATCAGCCCGTTCGTGGTGGACCGCGCCGCGAAGCTCGGCTGGCCCGTTGCGCAGGCGGCGTCGCGCGTGAGCTTCATGGGCGCGACGGCATTGCTGCTCGCGGTCTTCGCGCCGGGGCTGCCGTTGTTCGTGCTGGGCAGCGTCATCGCCACGACGTGCGCCTCGGCGGCGATCCCGCTGATGATCCAAGTGTATCAGACGAACTACCCGCCGATGGAGCGCGGACGGCTGTTCTCGAAGGCGATGGTCGTCCGCATCGGCATGGCGGCACTGGCGAACGAATTGGGCGGACGCCTGCTCGCGGTGCATCTGGAATACTTCCGCGCGCTGCTGCTGTTCTTCGCGGCGGCGTTCGCGTTCGGCGCGTGGTGCCAGTCGCGGGTTCCGTCCGAGCCGCTCACGGTCACGGCGGGCACGCATCCGCTGCGCGCGGTGCGCTACGCGCGCGAGGACCGGCTGTTCCGGCTCACGCTCATCTCGTGGATGTTCATGGGCATGGGCAACCTGATGATGTTCCCGCTGCGCGTCGAGTATCTCGCCAACGAGCGTTACGGCCTCAAGCTCGACGTGACGATGGTGGCGCTGTTCGTGGGCGTGATTCCCAACATGGCGCGGCTGGTGTGCAGCCCGGTCTGGGGCTGGCTCTTCGACCGGATGAACTTCTTCACGCTGCGCGCGGTGCTGAACATCGGCTTCGCGCTGGGCATCCTGTCGTTCTTCGTGAGCAACAGCTACGCGGGGCTGGCGCTGGGAGCGGTCATCTTCGGCGTGTCGAACGCGGGCGGCGACGTGGCGTGGAGCCTGTGGGTGACGAAGTTCGCGCCGCCCGAGCGCGTGGCGGACTACATGAGCGTCCACACGTTCTTCACCGGCATCCGGGGCGTGGCCGCGCCGCTCATCGCGTTCCACCTCGTCGGCACAATGGGCATGACGAACATGGCGTGGATGTGCACCGCGCTCATCGCCGTGAGCGTGGTGATGCTGGGGACGGAAGTGCCGCTGGGCCGCAAGGCGAAGGCCGCGACGCCGACGACGGAGGAAATCTCGGAGTAAGGCCACCGGTTCAACGCAAAGGCGCAAGGACGCAAAGACGCGGAGAAGTCTGTTCCTCTATTCCCTGCGGCTTTGCGCCCTTGCGACTTGGCGTTAAATCTAGGCCTCCAACAAACGCAACAACTCCTCCTTCGCTGCCAGCAGGCTTTTGTAGTCCAGCATAGCGTCGGGCATCGTGCGGAGAGCGCGGGCGAGACCGTGCGCGGCGGTGGGATGGCGCTTCACCTCGGCCAGTGGAATGACGGTCATGCGGATGCCAAAGAGCACTCCGCGACTCTCCGGCAGCGCGACGAGCGCCTGGTCCTCCACGCGCAGCCAGACCTCGTCTTCGCGCAGTGGCGGACGGAGCTTCGGCAGGCCGCGCGCGGGATGCTGGTTCAGCTCCGGCGAGCGGCTCAGGCCCCAGTTCGCGCGGCACCACGCGGCACCGGGCTTGAGTCGGCTGAGGAAATTGTGGATGGGCGAGGCGAGTTGTTCGTTCAGATGCGGCACAGGCGTATGGATGACTTCGAGCGGTTTGCCCACCTTCTCCTCGAAGCGCCACGACGACGGGAAGCACACGCAGCCGCCGACGAGGTGGAAACGTCCGGTCGCGGCATCCGGTTTCAGCAAGACGAAATCCGGCTCCCACGCCTCGCCAAGAGCGAGACAGCGGGCGAAGGCGGCGTCTTCTCCCTCACCCTGCGACGAAGGAGCGGGGAGAGGGCTGGGGAGAGGGGCATCGTTCGTCAGTGTCGTTCCTCCTCTC
>JACRKB010000141.1 GCA_016235545.1 Verrucomicrobiota bacterium
CCGGCAGCAGCGCGGTGAAGTGCGCGAGGTGATAGATGATGAACGCCGCGATGACGAGACCCGTGGGCAGCATATACTGCGACGCCTTGCTCGCCCCGTAAGCGCCCTTGCCCGCGTAGCCGACGGGCCGCGCGGCTTCGTTAAGCTGATGCAGCGTGACCGCCGCGAGGATGTGCAGAGCGACGCAGGCAAGCAGGCCGAGCCGCGCGCCCCAGATGAGCGCGGGCTTGGACTTGAGGAAGTGCGCGTAGCCGTTGATGAGTTCGGGCGGGCCGAAGACTTGCAGGTTGCCGACGAGATGCCCAATGAGGAAGACGAACAGCCCCGCCCCCGTGATGGCCATGACGTATTTCTTCCCGAGGGAGGAGTTCCAGATTCGCTCGATGATGTTCATTGCAGAGGGCGGCTGACACACGGCCGCTTTTCCGGCGCGGCGGATTAAAGGGCCGCGCGGAACAACCGTCAACGCACCGGAAAAAGTATAAGCAACCCTACCCCCTTGCATGAGCTTCGTCTCGTGGGTGCCAGCAAACCGCGGCTCACTCCAGCCCATGCTTCTCAATCCACGCCTGCGGAATTGTCCCGAAGCTCAGGAGCCAGTCGTTGAACTGCTGCAGGCTCCAGCCTCGTCCGACAACCAGCCGCTCCCGCAGCCGCTCGTTCTCCAGCCGACCCAGCCAGTAGCTCATCGGCACGGTGGGCGATGCTGAATACCAGTTAATCTCCGCCTCACTCCGCGCCTTCGTGAAGCCGAGGTGTTTCCGCAAGTGCGCCGCCGCCTGTTCGTAACTGTAGCGGCCAGTCTGGAGGCGCAGGTCCACAAGGATGCGGTTCACGCGCCAGAGCGCGTCGTGGAGCTGCTGGATGCGCAGCCACGGCGTGCGGTCAATGCGCAGGTCCACCATCATCTGCTCGCACCAGAGCGTCCAGCCCTCGTAGAAGACAGCATGCGCGAAGAGCCGCCGCCACTTGCGCGGGTGGCGGTTCGCGGTGACGAACTGGAGGTGATGCCCGGGATACGCCTCATGCGCCGCCGTGAGACTCAGGCCAAAGTGCTGCTGCCGCTCCGCGAGCTTCTCCGCCTCGGTCGTCTTCGTGAGGCTGAGGTCGTTGACCCAGAAGATGCCCCGCTGCCGCTTCTCAAACGCACCCGGTGACGAGTAAGCCG
Organism: Verrucomicrobiota bacterium; assembly: GCA_016235545.1. Lineage (GTDB taxonomy): Bacteria > Verrucomicrobiota > Verrucomicrobiia > Limisphaerales > SXTU01 > SXTU01. The sequence goes on from JACRKB010000141.1 coordinate 1,169, forward strand.
CGGTCGGATACAGGTGCCGCATGAACTCCGGCACGAGCCGCACCTGCAACTCGTCGCCTTGCGGGAACGTCACCGCCTTCGCCGCGCGAAATCCATCCGCCACGCGCTTCGTCTCCGCGCGATAGACGGCAGGCAAGTCTGCACCGGGGTTCCATCCAGCGCGCGCCTTGGAAATGATTTCCTCCACCGTGCGACCCTTGCCGAACTTCCTGCACGCCGCGTCGAGTAACGCTCTGACGCGCACCGCCTCGCCCAACGCGAGGGTCTCAATTTCCGCCAGCGTGTAGTCCAAACCGATTTGCTCACGCACCCGCCGCTGCATCGCCTCCGCGCCGATGGCGAAGGAACCTTCCGGCGCGAGCGGCCGGGCCATCACGGTGTCATGATAGGTCTGCGAAGCCGCGCGCGCAGCAGCCGTGCGTGCTGGCGACAGGGAGCCGCCGGCACGGGCTAGGAAGGTATCCACGGCATCGAAGAGCGAGCCGGCGCCGCCGTAGGTTTGCTGCATCACTTTCCGCCACACTCGCTCGGGCCGCGTCACGACGGCGGCGTCTTCAGCCAAGAAGCGCGGCGTGGCGCGAAGCACTCCGAGTATGTTCTTCCGCGCCCGCGCCGGCTCGTCATCACTGCGCAGCAGCTCGTGTTGCAGGAGGTTCAGCACCGTGTCCAGCGCGCCCGGCTCCAACTCGTGCTTGCCGCGCGAGAACTCCTCGCACTCCATGTTGAGCATCGCCCGCAGCGCGAGGCGGTCGAGATGCTGCTCGTTGGACAGCTCGCGCGGGTTCAGAGCATCCAGCGCCGCGAGCGTCTGGCAGCGGCGCTTCTGCTGCCGTTGCAAGTGAGAGAGCGTGGCGCGGCCCAGCCTCCCTTCGCCCGCGCGCAGGCCTGTGTGATTGGCCCACACAGGGTTGTCGGCCAGGGCGGTCGAGAAGTGGCGGTCGAGAAGGCTTTCGAAGGCGCGCTGCGTTGCATTCATGGCGCGGGTTGGTAGCAGGAATCGGCGGCAGTGGGAAGCGATGTGCGGGCCCGCGCTCCAAGCCGGTCGGAAGTGCGTGCAAATGGCGACGCTTTGCTTTACCTGTCCGCCCCGCGCGTGAACCTGCCACTGCTCCAACGCCTGCTCCGGGAGAATCCTGTCGTCGTGACGGGGCAGGGCGCTTTCTGCGGAGCGGGAACGAGCGTGGACGAACTCTGGCAAGCCGTGATGCGCGGCGAATCACCGGCAGACTGGCTGCCGCAGGAACTGCTTCCCGATGGACTGAAGACCGCCGGCTGCCGCGCGCCGAGCCCGCCGCTCACCCGGCTCACGCGCAAGATGGATCGCAGCGCGCAACTCGCACACGCGGCAGCGGGGGAGGCTTGGCACGACGCACGGCTCGACACGCAGCCAGTCGCGCCGGAGCGCATCGGCATCTTCGTCGGCACCTCGCGCGGAGCGGTGGGCAAACTGGCCGAAGCGGCGTGGCGCGAAGCCCGTGCCGGCGACTTCCAGTCGCCGGCACGACCTTCCGATGCAGCGCACTGCTCGCTCGCCAATATCAGCGGGATGCTCTCGATGGCCTTCCCCGCGCACGGGCCGGCGCTGACCGTCTCGGCCACGTGCGCGTCCGGCGCGGCCGCGATTGCGCTGGCCGCGCAGCAAATTCTGCTCGGCACGGTGGACGTGGCGCTCGCCGGTGGTGCGGAAGCGCCGCTGAACCCGCTCGTCATCGCGCAGCTTCACGCCGCGGGCATCCTTGGCCACGACGCCGACCCGCGCCTGACGTGCAAGCCCTTCGACGCCGCGCGCAACGGCATCGTGCTCGGCGAAGGCGCGGGCTTTCTCATCTTGGAATCGCTCGCTTCGGCACAGCGGCGCGGCGCGAATATCCTTGCCCGGCTCGCTGGCTGGTCGCTTGCGGCAGAGGGCCAAGAGCGAGTGGGAATGGACCGCACAGGCGCGAGCTTGAGCCGCGTCATCTGTGCGGCGCTGGCGATGGCGGGAGTCGCCCCAGCACAGCTCGACTACATCAACGCCCACGGCACAGGCACGGTGCTCAACGACATCGCGGAGTCCAACGCGCTCCGCCTCGCGCTTGGCGACTGGGCAGTGCGTGTGCCGTGTTCCTCGACGAAGGCGGGGACGGGCCATTGCCTCGGCGCGTCGGCCGCGCTGGAGGCGGTGATTGCGATTCGCGCGATTCAGGAAGGCCGTTTGCCCGGCACTGCGAATTGCGGGACGCCCGACCCGGGAGTGAAGCTAAACTTGTTGCGTGCAGGCACTGAAGTCCGAGTCGGCGCGGCGCTCACCATCTCCGCCGGTTTTTGGGGGAACCAAGCCGCGCTGGTGTTCCAAGCCAACGGGTAGGGTGAGACTCCGTCGAACCCCATTTCGAGCGGAGCGAGGCGAGTGAATCGAGCATCTAGGGTGACGCGCGCGCAAACCGAGATGCTCGCTTCACTCGCGCCTCCTGCGTCGGCAGTTGGGGTTCAACGGAGTCTCACCCTACCGCGCGGGCTGCGGACGTGGGCGTCCGCGCTCCAAGCTATCCGGCTGGCAGCGCGCCTTCGTCTTCCGCATTCAGCGGCGCACCGCAATCCGAACAATAATTCGACTGCGGCGGGCAGTTCAGGCGACACGACGGACAAAGGATGTGCGCGTGTTTGTGGCGACGGTGGATGATGAGGTTGCGGATGTAGGGAATCCACGTGAAGGCGTAGGCGAAGATGAAAACGGAGTCCTTCTGGTAGAAGAGCGCGTAGGCCAGCAGCAGCAGCGAACCCGTGAGGCTGAGCCACCAGAACGCGGAGGGCACTACGACTTGCTTGCGTTTCTCCGTGGCATACCACTGGACGACGAAGCGGGAGAAGAAAACGGCGTTGCCGAGCCAGCCCACGACTTTCCAGACGTGCCACTCAATGCCAATAAATTTCCCGCCGGGGAAAAGCAGTGTGTCCATGCCGCAGGATGGACAGGGGCGGCGGGGTTGAGAAGGGGAAAGAGGGGGCAAGTATTCAGTGTTCAGTAATCAGACCCGACAGCGGGCGTCCCCACTGAACACTGGATACTGCTTACTGAACACTTGCCGCCTCCCCTACTGCATCGGGAGCAGCAGTTCCACGCGTTGGTCGCCGCGCAGGACGGTGGCCTTGAGCTTCTCGCCGGGCCTGGTGCTTTGCAGGATCTGGCCGATGAGTTCGCCCTCGGTGGCGCGGGCAGACTTGCCGTTGAGTTCGAGGAGCACGTCGTCCTTCTGAAAGCCCGCGTTCTTCGCAGCGGCGTGCTTGTTGTATTGACCAAGACCTTTTACGTGGAGAGCCAGCTTGTCCTTCGCCAGTCCTCTGGTGGCGCGGTCGGAATCAGGGAGGTCCACGAGCGTCATGCCGCCCAGCGCCATCGCGCGCATCGGCCAGGTGCCGACGCGCTTGGAGATGTCGGACTTCGTGCGCCAGCCGGCCGGGAGCGTGAAGGTCAGCGGCGATTCGGACGGACCGCGCTTCACCTTGGCCGCAAGAGGGCCGGACTCCGGCGCACGGTGGAGTGCCCAGGCGAAGTCGGCAATGGACAGGAGCAACTGTCCGCCCACCGAGATGAAATCGTCGCCAGGGTTGACGCCCGCCTTCGCCGCGATGCTGCCCGGCACGACGGACTTCACTTTCGCGATGTGATCGGGTTCGAGCGTCACGCCGACGGTTTCCGGCATGGGCATCGGATAGATCAGATCGTTGGGCAGCGGCTTGCCGGCATCGCGGTAGTAGGAGCGGTAGGCGTCGCCAATCTGGTGGCAGTGGACACAACTGCCGACGACCTTGCCCTCCCAGTCCAGGTCGCGCTTGTATTTGCCGGCGAGCAGGGGGATTTCCACGGGCGTGGCAAAGGGCGTGGGCGAGCCTTGTTTGCCGGCGAGCGCGGCCTTGTTCACGGGATACGCGGTGTGGATGGCGAGCGCGGCCTCCAGCGAGCGCTGGTAGCCGAGGGTGGTTTTCTCGGTCGGATCTTTCTGGTGCGACCACGAGCCGTAGCGTCCGTAAAGCGTGCCGTCGGCGTTGAAGAAGAGCGTGGAGAAGGAGAGGTCGTAGTCGAACTGGAACTTCGCCAGCTCGATGGCGTTGGCGTTGATGAGCCTCACACAGACGAATTGGTCGAGAAGGGGTGTCAGCGCGGTGGAAGTCAGGACGCTGGCGTCCAGGCCCATGCACGAGAGGCAAGGCACGCAGCGCAGCACGATGAGCAGCGGCTTGCCGGTGCGCTTGGCTTCGGCGAAGCCTTTGTGCCAGTCGTTGTAAATCCAGCGCGCGTCGTTCTGCATCTCGGCCTTGTCTTTGCGGACTGCGCCTTCGCGGTCCTTGACGGCATCGGCGAACGCGGTGGTGAGGAAGCCACTCGCGAGGAGCGGCAGGAGGAGCTGGGGCAGTTTCATGTTCATGGCGAGCGTGCTGTCTTGACGATGGAAGCTCGGGAATCCTTCGCGGCAACCCGAGCTGATCAGAATTTGATAATCTCCTCGATGCGGCTCTGCAGGCTGTCCAGCCGGTCGGCTATCTTGCGGAATTCCTTGCGCGCCTCGGTGTCGAGTTCGGCCTTCGTGGGGTGGCCGTTGTCCGGGGTGACCTGCCGCTGCGGTGGCGAGGGCAGGGGGCGGCGCTCGGTCTCAAGCCGCGTGCGCAGCTCGGTGGAGTCGGCCAGAAACTTGTCCGTCAGTTGACGGAGACGTGCCTCCTGCTGGCGCAGCTCGGCGGCGAGAGAATCGCGCATGGCCTGGGTGGCGCGGGACTGCTCGGCGGCCAGCGCGCTGAGATCGGAGCGCAGGCCGGTGGTGCCCGCCGCCTGCGTCTGCGCGGCGGAAGTCACGGCCTGGCGGAGCGCGCCGACTTGATCCTGAATTTGGCGAAGCTCCGGTGCGGGGACCACGGCGGGCTGGGCTTGAGCGGAGGCGGCCACTTCCTGCCGCAACGCGCCGAGCTGCTCCTTGAGTTCGCCCAGCGCGCCGCTGGCGGCGGCCTGGGACGCAGCGGCCTGTGCGGCGGCCTGGTTCAATGTTTCAACGCGCTCATCCAACTGTCGGAGTTCGCCGCGCACGGCCTTGAAATCCCCGGTGAAACTTGTCCCCTCGCGCAAGAGGTTCTCCGCATGCTCCAGCGCGGGCTTGAGCGCGCCGAGCCGGTCCTTGGTCTCGTTGGTTTGGGCGATGACGCTCGAGTTGATTTTCTGAAGGCTTGCCAGCGTGCGGCCCAGTTGTTCGGCGAGCTGGCCGGCGTTTGCGCGCCGCTCGCGGCGCTGGGCGGAAGTATGGAAGGTGAGCGCGGCCACGAAGAGCAGGACCCCGAGGTTCAACAAGAGCAGGAGCACGCCCAGATTGGCATTCAATGCTGTGAGCGCGTCGGTCATCGGGTGCAGGATTGTGTTTTGCGCGTCGAGCAAAGCAAGGAGTTTCCCTCCTGCCCCTCCCTTGCTCGCAATGTGAATCTTGGTTCTCCGCTCTGTTGAGCGGAATGGGCTGCGCGTGAAGCCCGCGTGGGAGGCCGCTTGGTGGGCTTCGCCGGTGGCTTCTCCGCGCATCTTTGCGTCCTGTGCGTCCCTGCGTTGAACCCGAACTCCGAAGTGGGATGGGGAGCGCACGCGGCCCGCGTGCAGGTTTGGGCGGCCCGCCCAAACCTTCGTTCACTCACTGGCTTTTCGGGGCCGGAAAAAAGTGAGTGGAACGAGGTTTTCGGCGGGCCGC
>JACRKB010000142.1 GCA_016235545.1 Verrucomicrobiota bacterium
CCGGCTCGAGGGCAGACTGCACCGCCTCGAGCAGGTGACGATAGGGATTCGCGCACATGCGGAGCTGCCCGATCATCGAAGAGAGCGCCTTGCGCAGACACATCTCGAGCATCTCCGAGCGCTCTTCCTCAGGCAGCAGAGACCAGTGCTCGAGAACCTCCGCGATGTGATCGGGGAGGTCGTCGAGCGGATCCGCGGCGAACCGCACGGCCAGTCCGGTGAGCAAGACCGCAAGGAGAAGCAACCACTTCGTCATGTGCGGAGCGTATCGCAGCTGTTCCCGTGCGGCAAGCAGGCGGGGAATTTGCGGTGGGCAACGAGGAGCGCATGGAAAGTGATTAGGCGAAACGATTCTTTGGCCACGGATGGAACACAGACGAAACACGGATGGGGACGAAGAAAGGGCAACCTCCCAAGGAGACGAACGCTCACACCAAACGGAGGTGGCGAACACGGCAGGCATCGTCAAGACAGTCGCCTGCTGTTCCGTGTTTCATCTGTGTTCCTTCCGTGGCTAAAGAATCGTTGGCAAATTACTTCCCCGCCCTTTTTCCACAATGCCACGCCACCGCTTTCAGCCTCGCCGCGTCGCCCCATGCTCTCCATCCTCTCCCGCACATGGCATCGCTGCGAACCCTCCTGGTGCTGGGCCGCGTCTCCAACCTGCCCACCGTCTGGTCCAACTGCCTCGCTGGCTGGCTGCTCGGCGGCGGCGGCGAGTGGGACCGTTTCGCGTGGCTGTGCGTGGGCGCGACGCTGGTCTATGTGGGCGGGATGTTCCTCAACGACGCGTTCGACGCGGAGTTCGACACGCAGCACCGGCGTGAGCGGCCCATTCCCTCCGGCGCAATTTCCCGCGAGACAGTCTGGCTGTTTAGCGCGGTGCTGCTCGCGGGCGGAACTGGAATGCTCGGCTGGCTTGGGCGCGAGCCGGCCATCCTCGCGTTGCAACTTCTCTTTTGTGTCGTCCTCTACGACGCATTCCACAAGTCACTCGACTGGTCGCCGGTGCTGATGGCTTCGTGTCGTTTCTTTCTCGTGCTCACGGCGGCGGCCGCCGGCCTGCGCGGCGTGGACGGTCTGGCGCTTTGGACGGCGCTGGTGCTGGGCTGCTACATCGTCGGCTTGAGCTACCTCGCTCGACGCGAGAGCGCGCCAGGCTTGATTCGCTTCTGGCCGCTGGTGCTGCTCTGCGCGCCGCTGGTGCTGGCGTTCATTGTCAACGACGGCTACTTCCGCGAGAAGGCGCTGCTCGCCTCGGCCATCGTGGGGCTGTGGGCGCTGCGCTGCCTGCGCCCGACGTTCTGGCAATCGCCACCGGACATCGGCAAGACCGTGTCCGGCCTGCTCGCGGGCATCTGCCTCGTGGACATGCTCTCAGTCGCGGACCAGCCTCCGCACGTGAGCGGGTGGTTCCTCGGCTGCTTCGTGCTGGCGCTGGTCTTCCAGCGATTTGTGCCAGCGACGTGAAAGGAGCGCGGACGCCCGCGTCCGCAGCCCACTGCTCCCCGATACGCACTGCGGAGGTGGGCGTCCGCGCTCCGGGTGTTGCGCTTGCCGCCGCGGTCTCGAACCTCGTAGCCTGCCGGTGTGTTCCGCGTTCGATTCATCCGCCTCACCGCGATGCTCGCCTTGTCAGGCACTTCGCTCGCGCAAACCACGCTGCACCCCGGCATCGTCGCGACCGCCACGGACGGCCAGCGCACAGTCAAGTTCGCCCTGCCCACTCCAAACTTCACGTTCCTCGCCAGCGAGTCCATCCACCCCACGCTCAAGCCGGAATTTCGCGTCGAGTGGAACGGCGTGCTCAAGCTCGCGCGCAGCGGACGCTACACGCTTCACGCCGATGCGAAGGTCTTCGTGGACGGAAAGGAACTTCGAGGCAAGCCCACGCAGCTTGAAGCCGGCGAGCGCGCGTTGAAAATCGAGTTCACCCGCAAGCCCGGCGCGACGGCGCGCGTGCAGCTCCAGTGGGAGTGCGAACACTTCGCCCGTGAGCCGGTGCCGCACACGGCGTTTGCTAATCGCGAGGTGGGCTGGCTTGCCTCAGTGGACGCGCAACTCACGGCCAAGGGCGTTTCACCCGCGCCGTTGCAGGAGTTCCACCGGCTCACGCGGCAGTTGAAGTGCGGTGAGTGCCACGAGCTTTACGGCCCTGCGAAGCGCGAGCTGGAAGGAGCGGAAGCCCCGCCCTCGCTCACCGATTCGGGCAACAAGCTGCGCGCAAGCTGGCTCACGCAGGTGCTCGTGAGCAACAAGCGCGTCCGCCCGTGGATGAAGCTTGTGCCTGAGCACGGCGGCGAGGCGGCGCGGTCGCTGGTGAACTTGTTCGCGCAGCACGCGGGCGCGGAACTCGGCGAGGGCACGACGGTGCCGCAGCCTTCTCCGGTGCAAGTCGCCGAGGGCGTGAAGCTGCTGGGCAAGGGCGAGGGCGGGCTGGCGTGCATCAACTGCCACGACTTCGCCGGACATCGCTCGGCGGGAGATTTGCGCGGCCCGGACATGACGGAGATGCACGCGCGCATCCGCACCGACTGGCTGCTGCGCTGGCTGCGCGAGCCGAGCCGGCTCCAGCCCGGCACGGCCATGCCGGCTTTCTTCAGCGACATGCCGGCGGCGCAGGCGCACGCGAAGATGACCGCGCTCGTCAATGCGCTGGCCGCCGGCAAATCGCTGCCGCTGCCGGAGGGATTGCTGGACGGGCCGCAGGATTTCCGGCTCGTGGTGCGCGATGAGCCGGTGGTCTTTCGCACGTTCATCGCGGACTCCAGCACTCGGAGCATCGCGGTCGGACTGCCGGGCGGTGTGAATTATGTCTTCGACGCCGAGCAGTGCCGTGTGCGTTTCGCGTGGAGCGGCGAGTTCCTCGATGTCGCGCCGGTGTGGACGGGACGCGGCGGCGGGCCGGCGAAGGCGCTGGGGAAACGATTTTTCACCGCGCCCATCGGCAATCCCTTGCGCATCGGCAATCCCGACGCCGAGCCGCAGTTGAAGTTCCTCGGCTACCGGCTGGTGAACAAGTTCCCCGAGTTCAGCTTTGAGGTGAACGGCGTGCTGGTGCGGCAGCGCGTGCGCAAGGCGACGGCGGAAGACAGCTTGGATTGGGAGTTTGAGGTGGCCCAGACGGGCGATGCCGTGTGGTATCTAGCACCGAAGGGGATTTCCACGACCTTGGCCGGAGACATCGGCGTGCTGGCGGATGGCAGGCTCCGGCTGGCCCCCGGGACGCGGAGCTTCATCGCAACGGTAAGCGCGAAGTGATGAACCGCTTAGGTTCGGGACGGAGCGGGACGAGAAAGAGGAACCACTGACTGGCACTGACTGGCACTGATGGGAAGCGATTTTCGGCATGGTCCAGCTGTCGAGCGACGCACGATTCAATATCTGATTGGCCCGAACTCCGAAGCTGAGGCTGAAGGCCTCACACATGACAGCCCGGGGCAACGCCCCGGGTGACGGCGTTGAAGCACCGCCGCCCTGAAGGGGCGGAACATTTTGTGTCGCCCTTTCAGGGCTATGTCAATCGTGGCCGACTAACCCGGGGCGTTGCCCCGGGCTGGTCCGTGATGCTCCTTCGGAGCGCCAGCTTCAGAGTTCAGGATTAGTGCAGGTCAGTGCCGGTTAGTGGTTCAGTCATTTTCCAAGAACATGAGCGAGCAACTGGTCAAGTCAGCGCGCGCGTTGAGCGATGCGGTCTCGCGGCTGCGGTTCAAGCCGCCGGTGGCTTACGTTTACAACCCGCTCGATTACGCGTGGGCGGCGCATGAGATGTTCCTGGGAAAGTTCGGCGGCGGACGCAAGCGCGTTCTGCTGCTGGGCATGAACCCCGGGCCTTTCGGCATGGCGCAGACGGGCGTGCCGTTCGGCGAGGTGGCGGCGGTGCGGGACTGGATGGGGATTTACACGCTGGTCGCGCAGCCAAAACGAGCGCATCCGAAGCGGCCGATCGAGGGCTTCGCGTGCCCGCGCTCGGAGGTGAGCGGGCGGCGGCTCTGGGGGTTGTTCGCCGCGAAATTTGGGACGGCGGAGAAGTGTTTCGAGGACCACTTCGTCGTGAACTTTTGCCCGCTGGTGTTCATGGACGAGGGCGGGCGCAACGTCACGCCGGACAAGCTCGCTTCGGCGGAGCGGGAGAAATTGTTCGCCCTGTGCGATGAGCATCTGCGGCAGGTCGTGGCCATCACGCGACCGGAGTGGGTGATTGGCGTCGGAGACTTCGCGGAGAAGCGGGCGAAGGAGGCGTTGGGGGAAAGCGCGGCTTGCTTCGGCAGGATTCTTCACCCCAGCCCAGCGAGTCCGGCGGCGAACAGGGGCTGGGCGGAGGCGGCGGAGAGGCAGTTGCGGGAGTTGGGGGTGTGGGAAGGGGGGAAAGTAATTAGTGATTAGTCCAAGGCGCGTGGACCACTCAACAGCCGCGCCTACCAAGCACTAATTACTAATCACTTTCCTCCCGGAACTTGCGGATAAACCTGGTAGAGCAGGAGGTAAATCACCACGCCAGTCACGGAGACGTAGAGCCAGATGGGGAGCGTCCAGCGGGCGATGGCCTTGTGCGCCTCGAAGCGCTCTTTCGCGGCGCGGCTCACGGTCAGCAGCACGAGCGGGACGATGGCGATGGCTCCGACGAGGTGCGTGAAGAGGATGGTGAGGTAGATGGGGCGAAACCACGCGGGGTCAACGAACTTGGTGTGCGCCGCGCCGTGGACCTGCTGCATCTTCCAGTGGTAGTAGAGGTAGCAGGCGAGGAAGGCCGTCGAGGTGCAGAGCGCGGCGATCATGCAATTGCGATGCGCCACCTTGCGTTCGGCGCGGATGTGAACCCAGCCCAGCACGAGCAGCACTGTGCAGGTGGTGTTGAGGCAGGCGTTGACGAGCGGGAGGTCGGTGTAGGTCATCGGGGCAGCCAGATTTAACGCAAGGGCATGGTGCAGTGAAGCCGCAGCAAAACTTTTAGCCACGGATGAAACACGGATGAAACACGGAGAAGACCAGCGGATTGAACTCCGTTTTCCCCCATCCGTGTTTCATCCGTGTTCAATCCGTGGCAAAAAATCTTCTCAGGACACGACGAGGTTGGGGGATGGCACTGCAAAGACGCGGGGAAGGAAGAGTCGAGGTTCATTTGTCCTGCTCCGCGAGCAGGGCTGTCACGGTTTCGAGCAGGCGCGGCTTCACGGTTTTCTCCCAGGTGCTTTGGTCGCGGCTCGCGCCGGTGGCGACTTCCTCTTCGGTCAGCACGGTGTCGAGGCTCTCGAAGACGGCGCGCAGGCGGCCTTGCTTGTCCACGACGACGAAGATGGTGCTGTGGATGAAGAGGTCGTTGGGAGAGTTGCGCTTGGCTTCCTCGGTGTCGAGGACGGTGAGCTTGAGGCTGCTGACGGCGAGCTTGACGAGGTCGGCCTTCGGGCCGGTGAGGAAATGCCAGCGGTTCGAGTCCGCGCCGAAACGATCGGCATAGCTTGCGAGGGCGCGCGAAGTGTCGTGCGCGGGGTCGGTGGTGAGGGTGATGAGTTTTGCCGGAGCGTTCGGAGGGAGCGCGCCTTGCAGCTCGCTCATGCGCTTGGTCATCGTGGCGCAAGGGCCGGGGCAGCGAGTGAAGATGATGTCGGCGACCCAGACCTGGCCGCGCAGGTCGGCGAGCCGGACCGGGCGGTCGAGCTGGTTGGTGAGGGTGAAGTCGGCGACCTGTGCGATGACGGGAAGCTTCGACGAAGGGGCGCGCTGTTGCTCGCGCACGTAGGCCGCGACAATGGCGAGCACCACGAATACGATGCCGCCCCAGACGGCCCACTCGACGGAGCGGGATTGGGCGCGTTTGGACTCGGTGGGTTCGGTGGACACAAAAAAGGGCGCGCGCTCGCGGCGCGCGCCCGGTGAAAGGGGAGGATTTCCGCCTACTCCAGACTGATGGGTGCGCCGCCGGCCTTGCTGGTCTTCTCAGCGAGCCACTTCTCATACTCCTCCGGGGAGTCCACGACGAAGAGGGCGTTCATGGAGGCGTGGCCATTGCCGCAGAGCTGGGCGCAGGTGATGTTGAACTTGCCGACCTTCGTGGGCGTGAAGTGAACGGCGATGCTCATGCCGGGCATGCAGTCCTGGGTCATCCGCATGGCCGCGACCTTGAAGGAGTGAATCACGTCCTTCGTGGTCAGGTGGACGACCACGGGCTTGAAGGAGTCGCGTTCCTTGCCGTCATCGCCCTTGACCTTGACGGGGATGAGCGGGACGTGGATGTCCTTGGGCGGAGAAAGGCGGTCGTCATCGCCGGCCTTGTCGTTCTCGACGTAGCCGAGCGGGTTTTTGTCAGTGATGAGCTTCATCTCCTGCTTGCCGAAGACGCCGTCCTTGCCGGGATAGCGGGCCTGCCATGAGAACTGCTCGGCGACGAGTCGCATGACGGTGGCGTCCTTGTCAGCGGGATATTTTTCCACGGCCTTGGCCCAGAGCGGGATGGCGAAGGCGAGGAGCAGGACGGCCTCGATGATGACGACGGCGATTTCGGCGTTGTTGGCGATGGTGCCCTTCGCGCCCACGTAGTCGGCCTTGGGGTTTGCGCTCTTGCGGAAGCGGAAGAGCGCGTAGCAGAAATAGATCATCCAGCCGACGAAGAGCGCGGCCATCAGGTAGTGGATGAGAAGAATGAAATAGTCCACGTCCTTGCCGTGCTCGGAGGCGAGGATGGGCATGAAGCCCTGCTTGAGTTGTTCGATGAAAGTGGGCTGCGGTTGCATGGTTCAGGGGTTCGAGGGTTCGACTGGGGAAAAAGTTTCCGAAGGGATGGGCAGCGGGTGCGTGGCCGCGCGGCGGATGATGTAGAAGAAGAAGCCGGCGATGGCGAAGAGGACGCTGCCGATGACGCCCATGAGGGCGAAGATGCCGGCGTTCATGCCCTCGGCGAGCTTGGAGTCGGACTTGCCGAAGCACGCTGCGCAGGCGGATGCGTCCATCGCGCACAAGAGGAGCAGGGCCAAGGCGGCGAGCGCTGTGACGGCAGCCCGCAGTCGCCGCGCCTGGGGCCGGCAGATCGGAGCCGTCTGGTTAAGGGGCACGCCACGGCCGGCGACTGGAAGTCGCTGGCACGGGTTGGCGGAGTGGCGGTTCACAGGTAGCTGATGTTCTTGAGCTTCTTCAGGAAGTAGATGCCGTAGGCGATGAGAGTTCCGCCCGTGACGCAGGAGCCGATTCCCAGCCACATATCCGCCGCCGCCTTGGTGGTCGCGTAGCGGTCGAGTTCATACCAGCCAAACCAAAACGACAGGGCTACCGAGGCGGTGATGAAGAGGACGTGGAAGGCTTTCAGCGACATGGCATCAGGCGGGTTTGCCATCCACAATGGTGAAGGACGGGAAGTCGTTCATCGCCCAGAGGGTCAGGCCCATGAGGCCGACGAGGAAGAAGACCGTGCAGACCAGGATGCCGTAAATCATCTTCCGCTCGTCCGAGAGGTGCATGAACACGCCCGCGACAAACGCGGCCTTCACGCTGGCGATGAGCAGCGCAATGGCGATGGTGGCCGCCACGCTGGGGATGTGGATGTAATACATCGCGACCGTCAGAACGGTTCCGCCAAAGAGCACGCCGCCCACCATGAAGTATTTCTTGATGGTGCGCTGGATCGCCTCGGGGGAGCTGTGATCGTCGTGCGCGTGGTCGTGCGCGCAAACTTCGCCGGGGCCGTGGGAATGGGAATGGTCGTGGCTCATGTGCGGTTAGAGGAGATAGATGATGGGGAAGAGGAAAATCCAGACGAGGTCAACGAAGTGCCAGAAGAGACCGCCGACCTCGACGCGGTTGGCAAGCTGCTCGGGGTTCTTCTTCCACCACTTGTCCGACGTGAGGAGGAAGTAGGTCAGCACAATCGCGCCGCCGAGCACGTGCAGGCCGTGCAGCGCTGTGATGGTGAAGTAAATGGCGAAGTAGGTGCTGTGCGCAGGGACGTAGGCGGAGAGCCGGTGAACGTCGCTCAACTTGACCTCGATCGCCTTCGGGTGCTCGTGCGTGCCGGATGGCGCGTCGGGGGTGAACTGGATGGTGTCCTTCTTCGCCGATGTGAGCTTCTTGAGGGTCGCGAACAGGGGGTTGCCCTCGATGTGGCCAGCAATCTGGACCTGGTTCGCGTCGTAGGTGGCCTTGGTGTTCTGGAGGTGGAAGCGCTCGACGAATAGCTTGCGGGCGGCCTCCTCGCCCTTCTCGCCGTAGGCGGCCGTGAAATACTTCTGGGCGGTGGCTTGGTCCTTAAACCACACATCGTAGTGCGTGAACTTCGCGTAATACTCGAAGCTCTTGACGCTGAGGAAGCCCAGCGCGCAAAGGATGGTCAGGGCCATGTATTTCTTGAAGTCGGCGAGCTTGCCCAGCTTGAGCGACGCCCACGACATGACGACGGTCACGGAGGAGGCGATCAGCACGAAGGTGTTAAACGTGCCGACGGGGATGCTGACCATGCCGTGCGGCCAGAGGTCCGAGCTGACGCGCAGCAGGATGTAGGCGGAGAAGAGGCCGCCGAAGAGCATGACTTCCGACGCGAGGAAGAGCCAGATGCCGAGCTTCGCGTTGTAAAGTCCCGTGTCGGGCCGGGGTTTGACTGCGTGGGGGATTTCCATGTGAGAATGGGGGATGGGGGATTGGGTCTGGCGTCTGGGCAGTTACTTGGCCGGCTTGGGGTCGGGCATGTTTTGCGGGCTGAAGTCGGTGGGGTGGCCGGGCACGCTGTATTCGTAGGGGCCGCGATACACGACGATTTCCTTGGTGAAGTTGCCGTGTGGCGGCGGTGTGGGCGTCTGCCAGTCGAGCGTGGTGGCGTCCCAAGGGTTGTCGTTCTCGACCTTCTTGCCGTTGAACATGGACATGAAGACGTTGATGACGAAGGGGACTTGCGCGATGAGCAGCAGGACGGCGGCGTGGGTGACGAATACGTTGAGCTTGATGACCGTGCTGGTGAGCGCGGTGACGACGCCTTCGTTGGCCGGGTTCGCCAGCGCGTAGGTGGCGCCGCCGTCGCTCATGCGGCGGCTCATGCCGTAGAGGCCTTGGAAGAACATGGGCATGAAGACGAGGTTCATGGCAATGAGCGAGCCCCAGAAGTGTATCTTGCCAAGGGTCTCGCTCATGTAGCGACCCGTCATTTTCGGATACCAGAAATACACGCCGGCAAAGAGCGCGAAGATGGTCCCTGGCGCGACGACGTAGTGGAAGTGCGCGATGACGTAGTAGGAGTCGTGCAGGTGGAGGTCGCTGAAGTTGAAGCCCAGCGGCAGGCCCGTCAGCCCGCCGATGCCGAACATCGGCAGGAACGCCAGCGCGAAGAGCATCGGTGTGTTGAAGCGGATGGAGCCGCCCCACAGCGACATGAACAGGCATGTCAGGATGATGACCGACGGGATGGAGATAATCATCGTCGTGGTCTGGAAGAAGGTCGAAATCTTCGTGCCCATGCCGGTGAGATACATGTGGTGCGCCCACACGATGAAGCTGATGAAGCCGACCGCGAGCACCGAGTAAACGAGCGACTTGTAGCCCCAGAGAGGCTTGCGGGTGTTGCAGGCGACCACTTCGCCGACCACGCCCATCGCGGGCAGGATGAGCACATACACTTCCGGGTGGCCAAGGAACCAGAAGAGGTGCTGCCACAGCAGCGGGCTGCCGCCGCCGGAGATGTCGTAGGGCTTGCCGGAGATGACCAGGCCGGTCGGGAGGAAAAAGCTGGAGCCGAACACCTTGTCCACCAACTGGAGGATGCCGGCGGCCTCAAGTGGCGGGAAGGCCAGCAGGAGGATGAACGCCGTCACGAACTGCACCCAGACGAAGAAGGGCATCCGCATCCACGTCATGCCCGGTGCGCGAAGCTGGATGACGGTGGCGATGAAGTTGACCGCGCCCAGCAGAGAAGAGGTGATGAGGAACACCATTCCGATGATCCAAAATGTCTGGCCTTGTGTGGGAATGATGGTGGCCAGCGGTGAATACGAGGTCCAGCCCGCCTGCGCTGCGCCGCCGGGGATGAAGAAGCTGACGAACATGATCACGCCGCCCACGGCGAAGCACTGGTAGCTGGCCATGTTGACTCGCGGGAAGGCCATGTCCACCGCGCCGATTTGCAATGGCACGACGTAGTTGCCGAACGCGGCGAAGGCCAGCGGCACGATCGCGAGGAATACCATGATGGTGCCGTGCATGGCGCCGAAGGCGTTGTAGAGGTCGGGTGACATCACGCCTCCCTTGGCCACGTCGCCCAGGAGCGATTCCAGCAGCTTGCCGACGATGGGGATGGCCTCGCCGGGCTTCGCAAGCTGCGCGCGCATGCAGATCATCAGCAGGAAGCCGAACATCAGGAAGACCAGCGCAGTAAAGCCGTATTGGATGCCGATGACCTTGTGGTCGGTGGAGAAAACGTAGGAGCGCAGGAAGCCGGGGTCGTGGTGCTCTTCGTGGCTGTGAGCGGCTTGCGGGTGCGTGGTTGTCGTGGCCTGCATAAGTCGTTTTTCGGTCTGCGTTCGGTTGCTTCCCGCGCAGAGCGCGCTTTGTCTAGCGGCGCGGGATTGAATGTCAATTACGGACTGGGCTGCTTCGTGATTATTGCTTTCAATTCACTCTGCCATCCTACTGCTTGTCAAAAACCATCAGGCCCAGCAGCAGCGGCAGATACAAAATCGAGGCGAAGAAGAGCCGCCGCGCGCTCGGGCGGTCCATCTGCCGCGCGAACCTTGCCGCGCACCAGAGGAACACCAGCCCCAGCACGAGCGCGCCGGACAAATACAGCGCGCCGGACATTTGGAAAACGAACGGGCTGAGGCTCACTGGCAGCAGCCCCAGCGTGTGGCTCACCGCTGAGCGCCCGGTGCGCGAGCCGTCGCGGTCCACGAGTGGCAGCATCACGAAGCCGCCGCGCGCGTAGTCCTCGCGATACATCCACGCGATGGCGAGGAAGTGCGGGAGCTGCCAGAAGAAGAGAATCGCAAAGAGCGCCCAGCCTTCGATGGACAGGTCGCCGCGCGACGCCGTCCAGCCCATGAGCGGCGGGAGCGCGCCGGGAATCGCGCCGATCGCGGTGTTGAGCGTGGTTTTGCGCTTCAGCGGCGTGTAGATGAACAGGTAGCTGATGAGCGTCACCGCGCCGAGGACGGCGGTGAGGAGGTTGGCGCCAAAAGCCAGCCAGAGCAGGCCCGCCACGGAAAGCACGCCGCCCAGCACCACCACGGTCTGCGGCTGGATGAGGCCCGCCGGCAGGGGCCGGTCTTCCGTGCGCTCCATGAGCGCGTCGAAGTCGCGCTCGAGATATTGGTTGAGAGCCGCCGCGCCGCACGCCAGCAGGCCCGTGCCCATGAGCGTGTTGACCAGCAGCAGCCAGTTCATCCCGCCACGTTGGCCGAGATAAAAGCCGACCAGTGTGGTCAGCAGCACGAGGCTGGTGAGCCGCGCCTTGAACAGCTCCGTGAGCACAGATGAGCGCGCCTTGTCGGCGGGGGCGGCGTCATCGGTCATCGTTGGGGCGGTGGCTTTCAACAAAATCAGGGGGAGATTAAGATTAAGATCAAGACTAAGAGCAAGTGCGGAGTCGGCTCCTCTTGATCTTAATCCTGCTCTTAATCCTGATCATAATCCCGCAGCAGGCGCGAGTGGCGGATGTTCCTGCACAACGGGCGCCGCGCGGGAGTGCCCGTTCCACACCGTTGCCGCCAGCAAAGTGAGCAGCGCGCCCGTGACCAGGCTGGCCGCACCCACGATGACGTGCAGCGTGGCGATGTCCGCCGCCTTGTTGCTCCACACCGTCCAGACGCCAAGGCCGAACTGGAGGCAAATCAGCGCGAACCACCCGGCAGCGCCGCGCGCCAGCGGATGCGCACCGCCCACCGTGCGGCGCAGTTTCAGCAAGCAACCCAGCACATGGCCGAACACGATCAGCGCGCCGACACGGTGTGCCATGTGCAGATGGATTTGCCCGGCGGTGATGGGCTTGAACTCGCGGTGGTCGTTGCGGGCTGCGTTGTAGGCTTCGAGCGAAGCCGCGTCCGCAACTGGCCAGACTTTGCCGTGTGCGAGCGGAAAATCCGGAACCGCCAAGCCCGCGTGCTGGTGACGCATCGAGGCTCCGAGCGCGAGCTGGCCGAGGATCAGGAGCGTCGTGACCAGCAGAAAGTTCCGCAGCTTCGCAGGCACTGGCACAGGTTGCGGGCCCGCCTTCAGCCGCGCCCACCAGCCACTCGTCACCAGCGCGATGGCGCAAACCAGCACGAGGAAACATTGCGCCAGCGTGCCGTGGAAGATGCCCAGCCAGTCCGCCAGCGCCGTCACGCGCAGGCCACCGAGGACGCCCTGCACGATGACCAGCACGAGCGCGAGCAACCCGAACCGCGCCAGCCGCTGGCTGATGGGTTCAATCTGCGGCCAGAAGAAACTGATGGCAAAACCCGCCCCGCCCGTGCCGACGAGGAACAGCACGTTGTCGAGCTTCACCTTGGCGCTCGTGGACGCCGCCAGTCCCAGTGCAAGCACGACGACACTTCCCCAACGCAGCCACTTCGCGGCGGGCCGACCGTTCAACCACAGAGCCAGCACCAACGTCAGGAACCCGACCACTGATCCTGCCAGCCGGTGCGAGTGCTCGTAAAGGATGCCTCCCACCCACATGGACACCGGGAATGTGAACATGTTGTAGCCATAGCTGTTCGGCCAGTCCGGCACCGCCATGCCCGCGCCGTGGCTCGTCACCAGCCCGCCGATGCCGACGAGCACCAGCGTCGCCAGTGCCGTGAGCACGGCAAAGCGGTGGAGCCAGGGATTCATTTGGGAAATGAAGAAGCCGCCGCGCCCGTGGGGACGCGGCGGCTTGCAGAGAGACGAATTACTTGGCCGCCATGTCGAGGTCGGCCTTCGCGCCGCCCTTTACTTCGATGTCCTTCTCGACCTTGCCGCCCTTGCGGTGCTCAACGACCAGCTTGTATTTGCCGTCCGGCACGCCGGCGATCTTGAAGGAGCCGTCCTTGCCGCTGACGGCATGGAAGCCGTGGTCAAAGACGCTCACGTAGGAGAACATCCAAGGATGCACGTCGCACTTGAAGCGGAGGAACTTTTCGGCCTTCGCGAAGGTGAACTCCAGCGGCGCGCCGCCGGCCATTTGCGCCTTGTTCTGCTCCTTGTTGCCGTCCATCGCCGGGGTCGGATGCACGTTGTGCATGAGCGGGTCGGAGTTGAGCACGCGGATGGGTTGGTTGACTTGCGCGGAGTT
The DNA here is from genome assembly GCA_016235545.1 of Verrucomicrobiota bacterium. GTDB lineage: Bacteria > Verrucomicrobiota > Verrucomicrobiia > Limisphaerales > SXTU01 > SXTU01. Next base: position 13,226 of record JACRKB010000142.1, read on the forward strand.
GATGTAGGGCAGGTATTCGCAGCCTTTCTGGTCAATGACGACGGGGGCCGCCGCCGCCGCGCCGCCCTTGGCGCCTTCGAGATACACCACGCAGTCCGCGAGGCCGCCGGTGGAGTCCGCCACGTAAAAACGCGTCATCACTTTCTTGCCGGCCTGCAGCTTGCCGCAGGTGGGATCCACGGGGATTTCCTTCTCCGGGGCGGGCGTGCCTTTGAGGGTGATCTTGCCGGTGACATCGCCAGCCGAGGCGGTGCCCGCCACAATGGCGACGGCGGTGAGGGTCAGTATCAGGGATTTCATGTTCGTGTTTGAGTTTTGTCCAAAAATGACACCGGACCAATCTGGCCCGGCTGCCAAAGTGGACGGAGATTAGCGGCCCGCCATTCGCGGTCAAGAGGTCGGGTGCGTTTTCACCCGCCCTTTTCCGAGAGAGTCGGGAGGCTTATGGCGTGCCCCCGCCAAAACGATTCCTCTGAACCACAAAGGACACAAAGGACACGAAGGCGATGCTGGGAAAGGAGTTGATTGGCGAAGGCCGGGATCGCGCATCAAAGGGTGCGGCTGGACTTGTTGGACGCTCCCCGCTGCTGCTGTGCTTGGTGTCCTTCGTGCCCTTTGTGGTTCAATCCAACGGCATCGTTGCCTCGGACGGGGCTGCAAGCCGCAGGCACATCACAGCTCAAAACGGGCACCCATCGTCCATCGTCCGCACTTCTTCCATCACCCGCGCCATCTTCAACGCCGTCTGGGCCGCCTCGGCACCGCGATTGAACTCCTTGCCAAGGCATCGAACCCGCGCCTGCTCCTCGCTGGTGAAGACAAGCACCTCGTGGATCATCGGCACGCCGCTCTGCACCGCCAGTTGCGATAATGCCAGAGTCACCGCCCCGCCGACGTGCTCCGCGTGCGAGGTCTGCCCTTCCATGATCACGCCCAGGCAAATCACCGCGTCCCCCACAGGATGCTGACGCGACAGCGCCCCCGCCACGACCGGTATTTCAAACGCCCCCGGCACCCGCACCAAGCGCACCTCCGCCGCTCCGGCCTTTTTGAGCTCGGCCTTCGCCGCGCGGAGCATCCCCTCCACGTAGCGCGCGTTGTATTCCGAGGCGACGATGGCGAAGCGCCCGGCGACTCGTTTGAAATTGGTTTTGCGAACTGGTTTCAGCATGGCGGCAATTCCGGCCGTCACCCGCCCGCGCGTCAACCTGAATTCCTCCCTCACCGCGAAAAATCCCCCTGCCCCAGCACCTTGAACTGCTGTCTCCGCAGCGCCTCCTCCGCCACATCGCGGTCCTCCAAGTTCAGGGCCAGCGCAGTCTTGTCCTGGGAACGCGTCATGAACGAGTAGATGTAGTGGATGTTTATCTCAGCCTGGAGAAGCGCGGCCAGCACGTCCTTGAGCTGCGTCTCGGCGGCGATTTCCACCACCAACAGTTCACTCTCGCCGAACGGAAAACAGTGCTCCTCCAGCAAGGCTCGTGCGGCCTCCGGGTCATCCACCACCAGCCGGATGATGGCGCTGTCCGTCGTGTCCAGCACGGTGAGCGCGAGGATGTGGACGTTGCGCGAGGCGAGCAGGGCGGTGAGCGTGTGCAGCCGCCCCAGCCGGTTCGGCGTGAAGACCGAGAACTGTTTCACTGGCCCGCCGGGCCGCTGGCGCAAAGTGGTGACGCTCATGACCGCAGTGTCCGCCCTGCCCGCCCGCCGCGCAAGACGCTTCCCCGGTTTTGGCAGCCATCAAGGCGCGATGCCGATTCTTTGCCTTGCTGCCGGCCGGGGGATTCCGAAAGATGCCGCCCGCGTTTCGCCCGCGCACGAGCGGGGGGCGAAACCAGTCTTCGCGCATGAAACAAAAAGCTTACGCCGCCGCCGGGGTGGACATTGATTTGGGCAACAAGGTCAAGGGCACGCTGCCCAAGCTCCTCGCCAGCACGCATCGTCGCGAGGTGCTGGGCAAGGTGATTGAGGAACTGATCTGACCGCGCGCTAAATCTCCTCACAGTGTGAACGAAGAACAATTCATGACAATGATCGCCCTCGGGCTGGGGGGCCACCTTCTATGGCGTTCAACTCAGAACTGGCGATCGGGCAAGGTGAGTGACGGAAGTGACGACGACAATGGCAGGGTCTTTTCTTATGAGAAACAGCCGGCTGAATTCGCGCGGCAGTTGTGCGTGCAGGTGCTCGGCGGCATCGCCCTGACCGCGCTGGGGATTTGGGGTTTCATCCAGATACTCAAGGAATATTCACGTTAACCCGGTCGTGGTGTCGGTTGCGTCCACCACAGATTCATTCTTTGCCTTGCTGCAAAGCAACGGATTCCGAAAGATGCCGCCTCGCGTTCCGTCCGGCGCTCCGGCGGGGGGCGAAACCAGACTTCGAGCATGAAACAAAAAGCTTACGCCGCCGCCGGGGTGGACATTGATTTGGGCAACAAGGTCAAGGGCACGCTGCCCAAGCTCCTCGCCAGCACGCATCGGCGCGAGGTGCTCGGCAAAGTCGGCGGCTTCGGCGGCCTCTTCGCGCTCGATGTGAAGAAGTATCGTCAGCCCGTGTTGGTCAGTTCGGTGGACGGCGTGGGGACGAAGCTCAAGCTGGCCTTCGCGATGGACAAGCACGACACCATCGGCGAGGACTTGGTGAACCACTGCGTCAATGACATTGCGGTGCTGGGCGCGGAGCCGCTGTTCTTCCTCGACTACCTCGGCACCGGCAAGCTGGAGCCGCACGTCTTCACGGACATCATCAAGGGGTTTGCGCGCGGTTGCGCTGCGAATGGCTGCACGCTCATCGGCGGTGAGACGGCGCAGATGCCGGGCTTTTACCAGGCGGGCGAATATGACGTGAGCGGCACCATCGTGGGCGTGGTGGAGAAGTCCCGGATGCTCAACGGGCAGAAATCCGTGAAGCGCGGCGACGCGGTCATCGGCATCGCGTCGAGCGGGCTGCACACGAACGGCTACTCGCTGGCGCGGAAGATTTTGTTCGAGCAGCTCAAGTTCCAGCCCGGCGACTTCGTGCCGGACCTGCACAACACGGTGGGCGACGAACTGCTGAAGGTTCACGTCAGCTATGGCCCGCTCGTGCAGAAGTTGTTGAAGCGTTTCAACTCTCAACTCTCAACTCCCAACTCTCAACTGCCCGTCAGGGCGTTCGCGCACATCACCGGCGGCGGCTTCGTGGACAACATTCCCCGCGTGCTCCCTGCGAAGTGCGATGTGGTCATCCGCAAGGGCTCGTGGGAGATGGGGCCGCTGTTCGAGTTGCTCGCCGAGCGCGGTGGCGTGGATGACGCGGAGCTTTACCAGGTCTTCAACATGGGCGTGGGCATGGTGGCCGTGGTCGCTGCCGAGCAGGCGGATGCAGTGCTCAAGTTCATCCGCAGCCAGAAGCACAAGGCGTGGCTCATCGGCGAAGTGGTGAAGGGCACGGGCGTCGCGCGCGTGCAGTAGCGCTTAGATTTTCTGCCGCGAAAGGGCGCAAAGGGCGCAAAGACGGAGGCGAGAACCCAAGCCGTCACCTCTTGCGCTCTCTGCGCCCTTTCGCGGCACAAAGAATCTTCAGCTCAAGCCTTCGGTGGCTCGGCGGCGTCCGTCGGTTCACCTGCAGCTTTTGCGAGCAGGTTGTTCGAGGCGAGCATGAGGGGCAACAACAGGATGGGGAGTAGGATGGCCCAAGGGAATTTCGTGTGGCTCAGGCCAAAGTGAAGCACCAACGGCAGTATGAGGGCGGCGAGCCAGCAAACGGAGTTCTGCTTGCGGAGCTTGGTCTTGGCGGACTTGGTCATGGGGTCAACGAGTTGTGCGGCTCAGGGTTTGGTTGGTTCCGCTGCCGCTGCCGGGGGCGGGTTGCGGAAGAGGGCGAGGAAGACCAGCATGATGATGCCCGCGAAGATCGCGGGCTTGCCCCACAGCGGCTTCCACTCGATGGCCTTCAGCTCGGCCTTGCGCGCGGCGGATTTCTCCTCGTTGACTTTCTTCAGTGAGGCTTCCAGCGCGGGCTTGGTGGCGGCGTCTGCCTTGGCGAGGGCTTCGCTGAGTTTGCCGGCTTCCTCGGCCTTGGCCTTCACAATTACAGCCTGGGCCTTGGAGGCTTCGGTGGTGTGCTGGGCTTCGATTTTGCCCGCGACCTGCGCGCCGACGAACATGCCGAGGCCAAGTGTGAACAGCACCAACATCCCTTGCGCCTGCGCTCGGATTTCCTTGGGCGCGACCTGGTCGGTGTAAATCTGGCCGGTCACGAAGAAGAAGTCGTAGCAGATGCCGTGGAGCAGGATGCCGGTGGTAATCATCCAAGCAACTTCATCGGGCGCGCCGACGGCGAAGAGACCGTAGCGCGAGACCCACGCGAGCATCCCGACGGCGAGCATCCATTTCACGCCGAGCCGGGCGAAGAAGAACGGCATCACGAGCATGAAGAAGATTTCCGACATCTGCCCGTAGCTCATGGTCTGGCCAATGGGCAGGCCGCCCATCTCCACGATGCGGCTGGTAATCATGTAGTAGAACGCCAGCGGAATGCAGATGAGCGTCGAGGAAACCATGAAGATGAGATAGCTGCGGTTGGTGACGAGCAGCTTCAAGGCGTCGAAGCCGAGGATTTGGCCGACGCTCACCGGGCCGGAGGCGGTCGGCGGCGTGTGCGGCAGCGCGAAGCTCAGAAACCCGAGCAGCACGCCCGAGCCGATAGTCAGGTGGAACATGTTGATGGACGTGTCTGCCTTGAGCTGCGAGAGCGTCAGCCCCGCCGCAATCCACCCGATGGTGCCCAGCACGCGGATGCCGGGGAATTCCTTCTCGGCATTGGTCATGCACTTCATGGCGATGGTGTTGGTCAGCGCCAGCGTCGGGTAGTAGGTCATCATGTGCCCGAAGAACATCCAGTTGATGGCGCTGGGCGACGGATTCGCGCCAGTCATCAGCGTCGTCGCGTAATACATGAAGCCCGCGCCCAGCAGGTGCATGAACCCCAGGACTCGCTGCGCAGGGAAGAACCGGTCGGCAATCATCCCGACGAAGAACGGCGCAATCATCCCCGCGATGGGACCGACGGAATACATCGTGCCGAAGTCCTCAGCCTTGAAGCCGATGGTCGAGAGGTAGTTTGGCCCCGTCACATACCACGACCCCCAGATGAAGAATTGAAGGAACATCATCACGGACAGAAGGAGGCGTGTCTGTAGGCTCATAGGTTCGGGCGGACGCTAGGGAAAAGGATTTGGCCGGGCAAGCGCTGAAATCAGGTTGCGGCTTTGGCAGGGGAAGAAAAGCAGTGGCTTTCATGGGGTTGAGCCGCTAGAAAAAGGCGTTGACGCAGCGAATCCTGATAGTAACACTTGTAAGGTCATCAATTCACTTATGATTACAACTGAACCGGCGGCAAAGCTGACCCACAATGAGGTCATCAAGGACGCCATTCCCACCTTGGCTGGCAACATCGCCGCGACTGTCGCCTCGGGCACCGACCAGTTTTCTGCTGACGACCAGCAGTTCATCAAGTTCCACGGCATCTACCAGCAGGACGACCGCGATCTGCGCAAGACGCAGAAGAAGTTCATCATGATGATTCGCGGGCGCATCCCCGGCGGCATCATGACCCCGGCGCAGTGGATAACCTTCGACGACCTCGCGACGACCTACGGCAACAACACGCTCCGCATCACCACGCGGCAAAGCATCCAGTTCCACGGCGTCGTGATGTCCGGTCTCGGCCCGTTGATTAAGAAAATCAACGACTGCCTCCTCTCCACGCTCGCAGCTTGCGGCGACGTGAACCGCAACATCACCGCTTCGCCCACGCCCGCGCAGACCTCCGCTCGCGCCGCGATGATTGCGGATGTGCAGAAGGTCGTGGCCGCGCTCGCACCGCAGACGAAGGCCTACCACTCCATCTGGATTGACGGCGTGCAGCTCAACCTCGACGACCCGGCGAACAAGGACTTCGTGGATCCGCTTTACGGCAAGACCTACCTGCCGCGCAAATTCAAGAC
>JACRKB010000015.1 GCA_016235545.1 Verrucomicrobiota bacterium
CAGCCTGGGGTGGAGTGAACGTAGTGAACGCAGCCCCAGGTGGCCCCGCCAGGCCGTGCCGAGGGCTGTAAGCCCGCCACGCCGCCGCCCGGTTGCCAAGGTGACGCGCTTACAGCGCTCGGCTTCCTCGTGGCCTCGTTGCCCTGGGGCTTCACCCCAGGCTAGCGAATGCCAGGCTTTCAGCCCGAAGCGCCGACTCGCGTCCGGTCTGCAGGAAAGTGAGATGCGCCCCTGCGCGTGATGAGGCGAAAAAATGAGTTGCCTGCCAGCGGTCAACCTTGCTAACAAGCCGCCCGTTCCCAGTAAGCAGCACACAACAACAACAACTCAAACACTTGGAGGTAACCCGTATGAAATCACTGTTCAAATCACTGCTCGTCGCCACAGTCGCCACCGCGATCCTGATCGCAAGCCCCGCCACCGTGTCCGCACAGGACAAGGAAAAAGCCAAGGAGAAGGGCAAGGAGAAGGCTGCTGAGAAGGCCAAAAAAGACGGCGTGACTCCTTTCAACGGCAAGGCGGCAGCCGTGGACAAGGCCGCCAAGACCGTGAAGCTCTCCGGCGAGAAAGCCCGCGTGATCCAGATCACCGGCACCACCCGGATCGTCAAGGGTGGCAACCCCGCCACGCTGGATGACTTGAAGGAAGGCGAAGATGTTTCCGGTGGCTTCAAGACTTCCGCCGACGGCAAGATGGAGGCCACGGTCTTGAACATCGGCCCGCGTCCTCCCGCCAAGGGCAAGGACAAGAAGGACGACAAGAAAGAGGAGAAGAAGTAACCGCTCTCCGTCCCCAAGATTCAGGGCAGGCTGGTGACAGCCTGCCCTTTTTTTGTTTTCTGGCTGTGGAACCCCTCCGCGCACCTGCGGATTCAACCACTGGACACCGTGAACAGCCCTTTGAGTTCTCTGCGCCCTGTCGTGGCTGAACTTCGGAATTCGGCCCGGCTCAGTTCAGGCCGCCGAGTTCCTGCGCGCCTTTGCCGCCATTGATGAGGTAGAGCACGGCCATGCGGACGGCGAGGCCGTTGGTGACTTGCTCCAGAATCACCGAGCGTCCGCAGTCGGCAAGCTCGCTGGCGATCTCCACGCCGCGGTTGATGGGGCCGGGGTGCATGATGAGCGCGTCGGGCCGGGTTTTCGCGAAGCGCGCGTGGGTCAGGCCGAAGAGGGCGGCGTATTCGCCGATGCTGGGGAACATGGTCTTGCGCTGCCGCTCGTGCTGGATGCGCAGGAGGTTGATGACATCGGCGTCCTTGATGGCCTCGTCCATGTGGTGTGTGACGCGGCAGCCCATCTGCTCGAAGACGCGCGGGACCAGGGTGCTGGGGCCGCAGAGCGTGACGTTGGCGCCGAGCTTGAGCAGGGCCCAGATGTTCGAGCGCGCCACGCGGCTGTAAAGGATGTCGCCCAGGATGGTGACGTTGAGGCCGGCGATTTTGCCCCGGTGCTCCCGGATGGTGAAGGTGTCGAGGAGCGCCTGCGTGGGGTGCTCGTGCGCGCCGTCGCCGGCGTTGATGACGCTGCCCTTGAGGAAGCGGGAGAGGAAGTGCGGCGCGCCGGTGGCGCTGTGGCGGATGATGATGATGTCGGCGTTGAGGGCTTCGAGGTTGCGCGCGGTGTCCTTGAGCGTCTCGCCCTTCTTCAACGAGCTGGACTCGACGGAGAAATTGATCACGTCGGCGCTGAGGCGGACTGCGGCCAGCTCGAAGCTGATGCGAGTGCGGGTGCTCGGCTCGACGAAGAGGTTGACGACGGTCTTGCCGCGCAGGGCCGGGACCTTCTTGATGGCGCGCTCGCCGACGGCCTTGAACTGCCGGGCGGTGTCGAGGACGGCGGTGATCTCGTCGGCGGAAAGGGACTCGATGTCGAGGAGGTGTTTGCGGTTCCAGGTCATGCGCGGCTCACGGCTGGGGGGATGGAGTAATGGAGTTGGGGCAGATTGGAAAGCCATTATGCCAATTCGGAATGAAATCCGATGGGATTACAGTGGGTGGCGCAGCGTGCGCTGGCTCACTCTCCCCTCCTCCGAGGAAGGGAGAGGACGCGCGTCGTGGCGCCCTGTTCGCATTCCACCTGCTGGCATTGGGATTTGGCACGAGAGGGTGCAGCTTGACACAGCCCGTGAACACGTCCGACCCGGAGCGCGGTCGTCACGAGCGCTGCCGCTCGTAGCCTGCGGGATGTGAACCCGCACCCCCTCTTGCTTATCACCTGCTGCGGCCTGGAAGGCCGCGCACCGGGCGCAGTGCGGTAGCGCCCGCCCTCAATCCCATCGTTCACTTTCCGTCCGCCTTCAGCGTCACGCCCATCGCGCGCTCCAGCCGGGCGCGGGCGACGGAGTAGGCGTGCAGCGCCTCGATCTGCGTGCTGCGTGCGATGGTGAGCGCGGTCTGTGCGTTGAGCACGTCGAGCTGCGTGCCCGTGCCGGCCTCGGTGCGCGCGTTGGCTAGGCGCAGGGCTTCCTCGGCCTGCTCCTGCACTTTCTTTTGCGATTCCAAAACCTCCTTCGCCTCGATGAAGTGCGAGTGGGCGATGCGCACGTCCAGCTCGATGCGGCGGGCGATGTCGTCCAGCTCCTCCTGCGACTTGCGATGGAGCGCGGTGGCCTCGGCTACTTTGCCCTTCACGAGCCAGCCGTCGAAGATGTTCCAGCTCGCCTGCCAGCCCACGTCCCATCCGGAGACGTCCTTGGTCAGATGCTGGGTGAAGCGGGAGCTGTGCGAGCCGACGCCGGCAAAGACCTGCGCGCTGGGCTTGCGGGCGGCCTCGGCGGTGACGATGGCTTCCTTGCGCAGACGCTCGGCCTTGCGGAGCGCGGCGAGTTCGGTGCGCTGTTCCAAGGCCTTTGCGAGAGCGACGGGGAGTTGGATTTCGGAGTGGTCGGCCTCGAGTTTGCCGCTGAGCTGGAGCGGGATGTCGTCCACGATGGAGCGGGGCACGTCGTAGCCCAGGAGGTTGGCGAGGTTGTTCTTCGCGATGCGCAGGGCATTGCGGGCGCGGATGAGGCGCGGGCGGGAGTTGGCCAGCTCGACCTCGGCGCGCAGCACGTTGAAGCGCGGGACGGTGCCGGCCTCGAAGCGGCGCTGGTTGTCCTGCAGTTCCTTCTTCAGCAGTTCCAGCGAGGCGTCCTGCACGAGGATTTGCTGCGCGGCCAGAAGCGCGTCGTCGTAGTTGACGCGCACAGCCAGCACGGTGTCGGCGATGACGGTCTGGTGCTGAAGCACGGCCTGGTCGCGCGTGAGGTCTGCTGTGCGCCTCGCGGAATCAATCCTGCCGCCCTCGTAGATGGACTGGGTGACTTGGATGCGGACGTTCCAAGACTGGTCGGGCGTGCGGATGCCGCCGGCGAAGGGGAACTGCTCAATCGCGCCCTGGTCGGTGAGCGTGTGGTTGATGGTGCCGGTGACGCGCGGGAGCTGGATGGCGCGTGTCTGCACGACGATGCCGTAGCTGGCTTCGAGGTCGGCCTGGCTTTTGCGCACGGCGCTGTTCTGGCGCAGCGCCACCTCGACGGCGCCGTGAAGCGAGAGCGGCGTGGTGGGCCAGGCAACGGTGTTGGTGGTGGCCGCAAGCAAGCCGGCGGGGAGGAGTGCGATGAGAAGGAGCAGTTTTTTCATGGGAAAATGGAGGAAGGAGTCGCGCGAAGGCCGCGATGGTGGCGAAGGCAGGAATCCTTTCGCTCCCTCTGCGGGCTTCGCGCGGTCCATTGTTGCGGAGATGGTGGCGTTCACGTCGGTTGAGAGTGAGCCTGCTGGAGGCGGCTCCTTCAAGTTTCATTGCTTCGCGGGTGGGGTGGCTGGGTTTCCTGCGACCGTCGTCGGCGTGCGCTCGATGAAGACATCCACCTGCTGGCCGACGTAAAGGGGGACGGCGGGGCGGTCGAGCTCGAAGATGATTTGGAGGACGCGTGTGTCCACACGCTCTGCGCTGTCGCCGGTGAGGGAGCGCTTGGGGATGACGAAGGGTTCGATGCGAACGAAGCGCAGGGGCAGCGCGCGCTGGGTGTCGCCCTTCAAATAGGCGACGGCGGGGCGGTTGGCCTCGACCAGCGGGGCGTTTTGCTCGTCCACCTCGGCGCGCACCTGGAGCTTCTCGACCTCGCCGAGGAACATCAGCGGCTCCTGCGGCGTGGTGCCCGCGAATTCACCGGCGCGGACGTTGACCTGAAGAATCGTGCCGTCACGCGGTGCGCGGACAGTGAGCACGTCCAGCTCGGTCAGCACCTGCTGCAACTGCGCGTCCATCGCCGCGATGTCCGCCTCGCTCCTGGCGATGCGCGCGTCCCAGTTCTGCGTGGCGAACTCGCGGCGCCTGCGCTCATCCACGGAGATGACGTTTTCCTTGGCGAGCTTCTCGGCCCGGGCGAGCTGGTCGGCAGCGTCGGCCTGCATCACGCGGTCGGCTTTGAGTCCGGCGCGCAAGGCTGCGAGCTGGGCGCGCAAAGTGTTGAGCCGCGCGCGGGCCTCCCGGTCGTCGAGCTGGAGGACGGGGTCGCCGGCCTTCACCTTGGAGCCGACTTGGACGGCGACCTTTTGGATGAGCGCGGGCTTGGGCGCGGCAATCTTCACGTTCTCGCGGGCCGCCTCGATGATGCCTGTGGCGGCCACCGACGCGGCGAAGGGCGAGCGCGCCGGCTCAACCGCGGGCGGCGGCGCAGGCGGCTTCTGCTGCATCTGCCGCACGAGCAGGCCCACGCCGACGAACCCGGCGATGGCGATGTAGAAGGTGACTTGGCGGAAGAGCAACATGGCTAGGCAGGGGAGATTTTTTTCAACGCAAGGGCGCAAGGGCGCAGAGACGCAGAGGGGAACGGGGACGAGCAGGGAGCGAACACGGCACCCAGTTTTGGCTCAACCGCCGCGTCTTTGCGCCTTTGCGTCTTTGCGATGAAACGGTTTTTCATTCGCTCAAATCGTGGTTGCCACCCTGGCCGTGCACGCGCTGCACGCGGCCATCCTCCATCTCGGTCAGGCGGTCGGCGTATTTGAAGATGCGGTTGTCGTGCGTGACGACGATGACGCTGCGGTCGGGGTGGCGCGCAACGTCCCGGAGCAACTCCATGATGTGGCCGCCGGTGTCCTTGTCCAGGGCGCTGGTCGGCTCGTCGCAGATGACAAGGCGTGGCTCGTGCACGAGGGCGCGCGCGATGGCCACGCGTTGCTGCTGGCCGCCGGAGAGATTTGTGGGCCGCTCGCGGCCGCGGCCCGGCAGGCCCAGCTGTTTGAGCAGCGTCTCGGCCTTCTGCTCGGCTTCGCGGCGGGACGCGCCGTTGATGAGCAGCGGCACGCTGACGTTCTCGATGCACGAGAGGGTGGGGATGAGATTGAACTGCTGGAAGATGAAGCCGACGTTGCGCTTGCGAAACTCGGTGATGGCACGGGGCTTCATCTGGTGCAGCGGCGAGCCGAAGACATCTATCTCGCCCCCATCGAAGTTCAGCGTGCCGGCGATGACGGAGAGCAGCGTCGTCTTCCCGCAGCCGCTCGGGCCGACGATCATCAGCAGCTCGCCCTGCCGCGCGTTGAAGTCCACACCCTTGAGCGCGGGCACTGCAGCCTCGCCAGTGCCGAAGGTCTTCGTCACGGCGCGGACGTGGACTGCGAGCGGGGATGCTGATGTGGCGGAGACGGGCATGGTCACGAAGCTCCAAATCCCAAGCTCCAAGTGCTGGCGCTGTCAGGCTGAAGGCCTGGAACAAACCAGCCCAGGGCAACGCCCTGGGGCCAAGGCCTAGGGAAACGTCCCGCCCTGAAGGGGCGGAACAAATTGTGTCGCCCTTTCAGGGCTTTGCCCTTGCGTGACCGTGTTCCCGGGGCGTTGCCCCGGGCTGGTTTATGATGCTCCTTCAGAGCGCAGGCATGGGCGTTCCAGTTCATATCACCCTCGGAACACAACTGCCGGCTCCACCTTCCACACCTTGCGGATGCCCAGCAGCGCGCTGAAACAGCAGATGCCCATCACGATGGCGAAGGTCGCCGCCGGGAGCTGCCACGGGAGCATGAAGGGCGGCTCGCCGCGCCCAAGCACGGCGTGTCCGAAGGCCGTCACCAGCAGCACGCCGATGCCGTAGCCGATGAAGCCGACGGTCAGCGATTGCACGAGGAGCATCCGCGCCAGCAGGGCGTTGCTCGCGCCCATGGCCTTGAGCGCGCCGAGGTGGCGGAGGTTTTCGTGGACGAACGCGTAGAAGGTCTGGCCCGAGATAGTCGTGCCCACGATGAAGCCCAGCACGATGATGGAGATGAAAGCGACAGGGATTCCGGTGTTGCGAAAATACCACCAGATGGTGGACCAGAAGAGTTCGTCCTCCGTGTAAGCTTTCATGCCCGTCTCGATTTCGATTTGCTTCGCCGCGCGCTCGGGCGTCCAGCCCGGGGCAGGCTCGGCAAGCACGAGGGAAAGCATCTTGCGCTGCTTGGGCGCGAACTGGAGCGCCTGCGTGTAGGTCGAGTAGGCGTAGGGGTAGCCGAAGAAATGCCGGTCTGCGCGGCAGATACCCACGATGCGCGCCTCCTTGTCGTTCAGCTCGAAGGTGTCACCCAGGCCCAGCGGCTTCGCGCGTCCGACGCTGAGACGTTGAACGCCGAGGTCGTCGAGGATGATGGAGTTGGGCAGGCGCACGTCCTCGAGCCTGCCTTGCAGCATGACGGGCGGGCGGCCCACGAGTGTGGTGTTGTCAAGGCCGACGAGCATGATGGGCTTGAAGTTCCCGTCGGCGAGTTTGGCGGACTGGATGGTGACGTAGATCGGCATGGCCCACGCAACGCCTGTGACGGAGCGGACGCGGTTCACGTCCGTGTCGCGAAGCGCCTTGAGCTCGTTGGCTTGCTGGACGTTCCGGTCCACGATCCAGAGCTTTGCCCTCATGTTGCTCAGGTGGCTGGTGGTCCACTTGAGGATGCCGAAGAACACCGCGCTCTGCTGGGTCATCAGCATCGTGGCGAAGGTCAGCCCGCCGACCAGCATCACGTATTTGGCGCGGTCGCCGAGCAGCATCTTGAGTGCGAGGTGATACAAATCGGGGAAGTGATTAGTGATTAGTCGTGGCGCAAACGGCGCGGCCTGGTGGGCAGCCGCCGAGGAGAGAGGGCGGATTGCTTGGGCCCAAGCGGCTTTTCCGCCTCCCGGTCCTTGCTGCTGCGCGGGCGCGCGGCGGCCCGGACGGCGGCGAGGGAGAATTCTGTGATGTGCGCCGCCAGTTGCTCAATGTCCTCGGCGTCGTATTTCTGGTCGGGGAAGAGCCGGCAAAGCACGGGCTGGCAGTGATGATAGAAAAGGCACTGGCTCACCACGCTGAAGGAGCAGAGCCGCACCAGTTCCGGGTCCGGCTGGCCGCCAACCAGTTCGGCCACGATGCCAGCAAGGTGCTGCGCCTGTGGGCGGATGCGCTCGACGATAATGGCATCCAGCGCACTCGTGGGATCTATCATCTCGCGGGAGATGAGCTTGCCGTGCCACGCGTCGCTGCTGTGGTCGAAGATGCGCAGCAGATAGGCGCGCACGAAGGCGCGCAGGCGCTCCGGCGCGCTGGCGCCGGGCTTGAGCCCAAGGTCGAGCGGGAACTTCTGGTGTGCACGGGTCTGGTAGTAGGCGAGCACGTCCCGGTAGAGCGCCTCCTTGTCGCCGAAATGATAGTGGACGGCCGCGATGTTCGCGCCGGCGCGGCGGCAGATTTCGCGCACAGTGGCATTGTGGAAGCCGATCTCGGCGAAGACCGCACCGCCCGCCTCGATGAGCGCCTGGCGGGTCTGGGCGGCGGAGGTGTCGTTCTTGAGTTGGGCGGCGGCGACCATTTCAAACGGAGATTTCAAACAGGCGTTTGAATTGGCAAGCCTGAATTCGTGCCGACAGCTCGCAGCCGCCGTGTTGAGAGCTGATGGAGCGGGGTCCATTGGGACAGCCACCCGCGACGGACGGCGACTGCAAGTCGCCGGCACTCCCTGAATTCGGCTGGGGTTTTTGGTTGAGGCGTCGGGATGGACACGTTATCAATCCGCATCGCCCGGGCCGTGGCCGGGCGTAACTCGAACCAAGCCGACTATGAAAGAACTCCTGAACAGGTTCGCGCTCGACAGCGTGAAGATCAGCAGCCAGACGCTCAGCATCGCGGCGTTCCTTTGGTGCATCACTGTGGGCTGCGCGATCTGGAGCATCAACGTCCAGCCCTTCAACAAGAAGGAACGGACGTTCTGGACGGCGATGGTGGTGTTTTTTCCGCTGGCTGGCCTGCTGTTTTATCTGCCCTTCGCCTGGCGCAATGCCGCGACTGGTTCGCTGTCCTTCTGGCGCAAGCCCCGGCGGGGACAGCAGTAGGTCCGTCTTTCCCTTTCTCATGCGCTCCATCCCGCGCCGATGGAAAGCCCTGCTGGGCGGCGCGCTTGCGTGCGCTTGCGTGGACAGTGTGCGCGGGCAGACTGCCGGGCCGAGCGCCGGACAGAGCGCCTACTCGGGCGGGGTCTCCATCCGGCCCGGCGGGACCGGGTTGAGCCGCACGGATCTGAACGCGTCTGCTGATGCGGATGTGGGCGGGGCTGGCACGGTGGAATCCAGCATCATCCGGGATGCCACCGCCGCGCAGGAGACCTTCTTCCGGACATTTCAGAACGGCCTCATCCGCATCCCGAAGCTGGGCTATGGCCAGGGGCAGCTGAGCGTGGCCGCGCCGCTGGGAGCTTCGGCGGGTTTCTCCCCTTTCGCTTTTGGCACAAGGCCAGAGGAGGCCGAGCTGAAGTTTGGCAATTTCTACCTCGACATCATCTCGCTGGGCGGCTCGTTCCTGTGGACTGACAACAGCCTGCTCTCCGAGGCGGGCCAGCAGGCGGAGCCGACGGCCGTGGTGCGGCTGCAGTCGGCGCTGATCTATCAGATCAACCCGGCGATGCAGCTCACTGCTGCGGGCACCGCGGTGTGGCTGCCGCTCACGGGCGAGGTCAGCTTCTCAGACCCGGTGGCAGACTACACGGCCACATTCGCGCCGGTGTTCCAGACGCAGTTCAGCTATGACATCCCGCTGAACAAGGTGGATGTGCAGGTGCTCGAGAATTTCTCGGCGCAGAGCAGCGGCCTCGGCGAATCGGGCCGCGCGTTTGATGTGCTGGACCGGGCGCTGGCCGGACGCGATGCCAACACCTTCCGCGACACGCAGGCGCAGGGGCCGACCGACCGCCGGTCCGCCACCGCGCTGGCCTATCGCAACACCATCGGCGTGAATGTCAGCTCGGTGCTGCCCACAGTCACGCGGCTGACCTTCGGCTATTTGCACGAGAACATCTGGCAGTCCTCCGGGCAGGGGCAGGCGAGCAGCTCGGACAGCTTCACGGCGGACCTCCGGTCGGAGCGGGAGAACATGAGGTTCAAACCATTCTTCAACTACGGCGCACGCCATCAGAGCGACAACTTCGGCTACGATTCCACGCCGCGCGGCGGGATCGAGGGGCCTATCTCGCCCTACTTCGATCTGCGCGCCGAGATGGGTTACTTCCTCGCGGGGGACGAGGCTGGCGAGGGCTACACTTGGCTGGTGTCGCTGACTCACAGGCCCCGCGAGAGCATCCAGCAGCAGTTGGACTACGGCCGGTCGGTGACGTATCCGGACCGTTCGCTGGGGACTTTGGTTGGCTACACCGCGCGGTTGCAGGCCAGCCAGGACATACTCATCGAGGTGGCTGCGCAGGAGCTGGATGTCGAGCCGCTGGACAACCCGAACAATTCCTTCGGCGGAAAACAGTTTCGCACGGAGGGCCGCTTCAACTACCGGATCGGGAGGCGGGTCACGACGCAGTTCGGCCATGCGTGGACGCACGCGGTGGGCCGCGGGGCCACCCCGGTGCGGTTTGACCAGCACACGTTGCGTTTCCAGATAATCACGGAGCACACGACGAAGCTGGAGTCCACGCTGATCCTCCAACATGAGAACCGCGACTCAAACCGCGCGTTGGACAGCTACGTGGAAAATGTCCTCTCACTCACGCTCACGCGGAGATTCTGACGCGCGCCCTCGGCCACTTGCCGAACCCAAGCCCACTATGAACAGCCAGACATCGCCCGGCTTCGATTCACACGAAACACCCGAACCATGAGCGCCGAGAGCCAGCCTGACCTGAAGGATTGCGGGGTGATTTATGTGGCCAAGGGTGCCCGCAGCTACATTGAGGAAGCCCTTGAGTCCGCCCGCTCCGTGCGCAAGGCGATGCCGGGCCTGCGGATCGCGCTCTTCACGGATGCGCGGCCCGAGGATGTGAAGGGGCCGGTGGACATCATCCTGCCCATCACCTCCACGCGGAGCGGGTTTTCCTCCAAGATAGATCCTCTCCTGCACACGCCCTTCGATCGGACTCTCTTTCTGGACACGGACGTTCACATGGCGGAGTCGTGCGCGGATGTGTTCGCCATGCTGGAGCGGTTCGATCTCTGCGTGTCGCAGGATCCGTGGCGCGGGTCCTACAGTTGGGAGACGGTTCCATTCGCGTTCGCCACGACGAACACGGGAGTCATCGCATACCGGCTGACACCGGCGATCAAAAAACTGATTCTGGACTGGGGCGAGCTGCACACGAACGAATACGCGAAGTTTCAATCCAACGACCAGCCCGCGTTCCGCAAGGTCCTCTTCGACTCGCAAGTCCGCTTCCTCACGCTCCCGCCCGAATACAACCTGCGCACATACCATCCTTGCATGCTGGGCGGCCACATGGGCCCCAAAATCCTGCACGAGCGCAACTCCCGCCTGCCGGAGATCGCCTCGCGGATGCAGGAGATCCGCAAGCTCACGGGCGACCCGATCATCTATGGCCACTACCGCCCCCGGCTGATGTTCTTCTATTACTCGATGAAGGCGCGGCGGGTTTTGAAGCGTGTGAGCCAGCGCTTGTTTGGCCTGGGGAAGAAATAGGCCCGGTCATGAACACTGAAGCCTCGCCCGGCCCAATCTCCCGCCTCGCGCTCCGTCTGCGGCGCATCACCAGCTCGGGGCGTTACCTGCCGGAGGTGGACGGCCTGAGGTTCATCGCCGTCGCCTGGGTGGTCTTGCTTCACGTCCAGGGCTTTGTCTTCGAGGAAATCCGGCACAACCACAGCGTGGCCGGGGACTTCGTCTCGTGGATTTTCTTTCAGGGACACCTTGGCGTTCCGCTCTTCTTCTCGATCAGCGGTTTCATCCTGGCCATGCCCTTCGCGGAGCACGCGCTCAAAGGGGGAAACCCGGTCCGCCTCAAATCCTATTTCCTGCGGCGGCTCACACGGCTCGAACCGCCCTACATCGTCTGCATGGTCGTGCTGTTTCTGCTCCACGCGATCCGCGGACAGCGGCCTTTGGGGGAGCTTCTGCCGCACTTGGGTGCCAGCCTTGCCTACCTGCACAACGCCATTTACCAGGAGTGGAACTTCATCAACACCGTCGCGTGGTCGCTGGAGGTGGAGGTGCAGTTTTATCTCATGGCTCCGATCCTTGCGCGTGTCTTCCTGCTGGGGACGTTCGCCCGGCGCGCCAGCATCATCGGGGCGATTCTTTTTTTCGCGGGGGCGGAGCCTGGCCTCTGGCAGGCAGTGGGCGTCTCCCGTCCTGATTTCTGGCTTCTGGGCCAGTTGCATCATTTCCTGGTCGGCTTCCTTCTGGCTGATCTCTACCTCTGTCCCGTCCCGGTCCTTGAGTTGAAGGAGCGCGCCTGGGATCTGCTTGGGCTTGTGGCGTTCCTGGCCATCCCGGCGTTTTATATTGTGGGCACATGGGGCAAGCTCGCGTTCCCCGGTGCGGTTTTGGTGCTTTACCTCGCAGCCTTCCGCGGTGGCTGCACGCGGGCGATCCTCCGCCAGCCCGTCATCGCCACGCTGGGCGGGATGTGCTACTCGATTTACCTCGTCCACCTCCCGCTCATCTACATCGTCCTGGGCGTCACCAAGCGCCTGAGCCATTCCGACCACCACCTTGTGAACCTCCTCGTGCAGGGAACCATCGTCATCCCGATCATCGTCCTGGTCAGCTCGACCTTCTACGTCCTGATCGAACGCCCCTGCATGAACAAGAACTGGCCGTGGGACCTGGCCAACTGGTTCAAGTCCCGCCTGCGCCCCTCGCGCCCCGCGTGAAACTGAGCCGCCCTAATCGTTCGCCGGGACTTAGGGCCGAACGGCATCGCGCTGTGTCGGACAGCCGTCAAACAACACGCGGCAAAAAAATGGTTTTGCAAACCAGCCCTGTTCTGTGGCATGAAGCGCGCCGAATTGAAACGCTCGGGCTCCCTTGAGGGCGTCAGAACGTGATTGGGCCACACAAATGATCAGCCAACTACTGCGCACGGCGCTTGTCCTGACGCTGCTCCACTCGGCCCCCGCACGCCTGATTGCCGCAGAGCCTCCCCCCACGCAGAAACAAGTGGAGGATGTGAGGCAGCAGTTGAATTTGGCGCAGCTCAGGAATGATCAGGCTGCCGTCGCGCGCTACGACAAGGACCTCAAGGCCCTCGAAGCCCGCCTCGGCCTTGCCGCCCCGCCGGCCACACTTGCCCCGGTGCCCTCCTTCTTCTCCGCCCCTCCCGGCAGCACGGCACCGGCCACCAGCTCCACGTTGTTCAGCCCTCCGACCACGCCGGCAGCTGCTGTCACGCCGCCGGCTGTTTTGCCCTCGCCATCCGCACGTCCTGCTCCGCCAGCGCCCGCAGCCCCCGCACCCGTTGCGCCCAGCTTCACACCTGCCACTCCGAAGGCCGCCACGAGCGCAGTGGCACCGTTCGCCGGAACCTTCAGCCCTGCCACACCGGTGCGGCCTGGCAATACTCCCACCCAGTTCGCCGAGGAGCCGCGCCCGGCAGAACTGCCGCCCGCCGTCCTCGATCTGCGCGCCGCGCAATCCGAACTTTCCAGGCTGGAAGAATTCCGCATGGCCGAGAGCCAGACCTCCCGACGCAGCGCGCCAACTTCACCCGAGCCTCCCCGCAGCAGCTTCGTCCCGCCGCCCTCCGCTGTCATCGCCCCATCCAGTCCGGCCAGCCCGTTCACCTTCGCCCCCACGCCCTCTGTGAATCTCGTCGGCGGTGCCGATGATCCCCGCCGCCGTCTCGAGGACATCACCCGCCGCCGCTCCGATCTGCAGCTTGAAGCCGAGCGGTTGGCCAAGGACAGCGTGGACTGGGAAACCCGATACAACGCCGCCAAAGCCGAGCTTGCCCGCATCGAGACCGAGAACAAGGGCCGGGGTCGCCTCGAAACCATTCGCGAGGAAATCAGCCGCCTGGATTCCGACGCCACCCGCCTGATGCAGGAGATCGAGGCCGGCCGCGCCGACCAAGGCAGGCGTGCCCGGGAAATTATCTCTGTCGCCACGCCCTCCCCCAGCCTGACATCCCTCGTGCTCGACCGCCCCACGGTCCCGGCCTTGGGAACCACGGCACCCGCTGCCGCACCGGAGCGCAAAGGCCCGCAGTTCCTCCCCGTCGGCTCCCTGCGCCCGACGCCCCAAGCGGCCGGCGATGGAAACATCGTCCGCACCGGCCGCTCCGGCGGCGATCCCGTCGCCATCCAGCGCGAGCTTGAGCGGCTCAACGAAAAGCGCGAGCTGGTCCTGCGCGAACTGGAAGAGGTGCAGGTCAAGTTCAACGTCGCCCAGCGCGAGCTGGCAATGGCGGGCCGCACCGGCGTCCAAGCGGACTTGGACCGCTGGACGAGGGAAACCGCCTCCCTCGACGCACGCTACAAGTCGGCTGCGGCTGAACTGGCGAAGATCGACGCCGACCAGCAGGGCCGCATCGCCGCCTTGAAGGGCGCAATGGGCAGCGATGACCCGGATGTCGTCAACCCAGGCGACGTTCTCCGCCTCGTGGTTGCCGAGGACGACTCCTACACCGCGAACTACCCGGTCAAAAGGGACGGCAGCATTGCTGTCAAGAACGTCGGCAAGATGGCGGCGGGCGGCAAGCAAATCAGCGAGGTTGAAGCCGCGATCAAAGCGGCCTTGGAAGAAAACCAGTTGACCAAGGCCACCGTCACACTGGAATTCGTGACGCGCGCCAACCAAGGTTCGAGTGGTCTGCCTGCGACGGATCAGACCCTCATCATCTACCTCGCCGGCGAGTTCATCACCCCCGGCCCCTTGAAAATCCCGGAGGGAGTCACGCCCACGCTCATCACCACCATCATCCGCTCCGGTGGCGTCACCCCTTCCGGCGACCTGACACGCGCGAAGCTCCTGCGCATCGAAAACGGCCAGGGCGCGGTCGAGGAAGTCAACGTCGCCGCAATTCTCTCCGGCAACATCCCGCCCGCAGACATCGCGCTGAACGCCGGGGACATCATCATGATCCCGGCTTTCGCCCCGGTGGTCTATGTCACCGGCAACGTGAACAAGCCCGGCACACTGCGACTCTTCCAGGACGAGACACTCACCGCCTACTCCGCAATCCTGCGGGCCGGCGGCTTCGCCCGCTTCGCCAACCTCAAGAAATGCACCGTGGTCCGCGACCTTGGCAACGGCGAGAAGATGCAGATGCCCCTGAACGTGAAGGAAATTCAAAAAGGCCTGGCTCCCGACATCGTCCTTCAAGGAAAGGACATCGTCGTGATCCCTGAGAGCTTTTTCAGCTTCTAAACGGGCGGGGGTGACGTGACGGGCAGCCAGAGACCGACGGGACAGACCAGGTAGAGCAGCAGTAACTGATCATGCTAGCAGGCGCAAAAAAACGGAAAGCGGACTTTACGGACGTGGTGATGTTTGTCGCCATCGCCTCGAAGCATCTGCGCATGATCATCCTGCTGGTCACCCTGGCGCTCACTGCCGGCCTGATCTTCTACATCTTCAGCCGTCCGGTCTATTCCTCCAAGAGCATCATCAAATTCGCGGCCATCGGCACCCAAACCCCGGACGACAAGACCATTGGTGGAGATCGGTTCAATCCGGATCGCTGGCTGGGTGAGTTTGAGGCCGAGCACATCGTCAGGAAAACGGAGGCCGCGCTGGGCAACCCCCGCACCGGCCCGGGTCGGCGGGACAAGATCAAGCTGGTGCGCGCGGGCTTCGACACGGAGGGAAACATCGAGTTGTCGGTTTTCTCCTACGATCACACATGGGTGCTGTTGTTCCCACCCAAGATGGTAGAGATCTACGAGAAGTATGAGCTGGAGAAAATGGCGAACCAGAACAGTGCCGAAATCGCAAAACTGAACAGCCAGCTTGAACTGTATATGAAGGCGTTCACGGCGCAGGAGACCAAACGGGCGCAGGCGCTGGGCGGCTACGACGCCGAAACGCTGGCAGCCCGGATTCTCGAGCTTCAGACCGTGCCCAAGGAAATCGAGTTCTTGCGGAGCAAACTCAAGAGCTACGAGGAAATCCGCCTGAAGCTGCAGAACAACCTCAAGTTGAGCGACAGCGAGCGGCTTTCACTGCTGAGTGGCTTCAACGACGAGGTGGGAGATGTGGGAGCCTTCATCGAGATTGATGACAAGACGAAGCAGTCACTTTCCCCTGCTGCCCGGCCTGCCAACGGCACCGTCATCGTGCCTCCCAGTTTTCAGAGGGCAAGCATCGGCGACTGGGAGAATTTGGAGCGCCAGAAGCTGTCCTTGGAGCGCACCATCAAGGAGCAGTCGCTTATCTACCGCCCCGGCCACGACAAGATGAAGCAGCTCTTCAAGCAGAGGGAGGGCATTGAAAAGGCTCTCAAGGAGGAATTGAACCGGGCGCTCGCGCGCTTCGAAATCATCGGGTTGAAGATGCACAAACGCTACCAGTCTCTGGACGTGCTCCACCCCCAATACCGCGTGAGCAAGGAGCAATACGACAAGTATCTGCTGGAGAAGAGCCTTCTGGACAAGAGTGACATAGACTACCTGGCTTTCATCACAACCATCAATCGCCGCAAGGCCGAGCTTGTCCTGGCCAGCAGCAACCAGCGGGTTCAGATCAAATTCGACCGCACCGAACCCAAGAGTTACGATATCCCCGTCTCGCCCAACCGCCTCAATGTCACTCTCATGTTTCTGGGCATCGGCATCGCCCTGGGTCTCGGCGTCCCCTTCCTGCTCGAGTTCATGGATCAGACTGTGACGAACGTCGAGAAGATGGAGGAGGCCACCAACATCCGCGGCCTCGGCCTCATCCCCGATTTCGAGGACACCGTGGCGGAAGCCTACCCCCTCATTTTCAGCGATGGGGTTGCCAACCCCGACCTCATCGAGAACTTCCGCGTCGTCCGCACCAACCTGCTCTCCAGCGCCGCCACCTCCAAGTTCCCGCAGGTGATCATGATCACCAGCACCTCCCCCAAGGAGGGCAAGACCGTTGTGGCCTCGAACCTCGCGATGTCCTTCGCGCAGATGGGCGAGAAGACCCTCATCCTCGATGCCAACCTCCGTCGCGGCATCCAACACCACCTTTTCGGCAGCCGCTCCTCGCCCGGCGTGAGCAACGTCCTCGTCGAGAAATACGACGTGGCCGACGCCTGCCGCCCGACCACGATGGAGAACCTCCACATCCTGCCAAGTGGCGACCAGTTGGAAGGCGACATCGAGCTGCTCGGCTCGCCGCAGTTCGCGCAGATGATTGAACAGCTGCGCAAGCGCTACCAGCGCATCATCGTGGACAGCCCGCCCGTGCTGGGCCTCGCCGAGACGAGTGTGATGCAGCCCGCGATGGACGGCGTGGTGCTGGTGATTTGGAGCGGCCAGACGCCCACGCGCGCCGTGCGCACCGCGATGGAAATCCTGGAGGCCAACCACGCCAACTTCTACGGCTTCGTGCTCAACCGCCTCGACCTGATGGCGACGATGAACCGGTTCCACTACTACTACTACACGAACCACTACTATAACCGGTATCAGAGCCTCACCCGCCAGCAGGGGAGCTGAGCCCACTCCGGCATGAGTGGCGCATCGCAGCCGACTTCCTACTCCACGCCGCCCCCCGGCGTCTCGGTCATCATTCCCGCCTACAACTACGCCCGCTTCCTTCCCGTCGCAGTCGAGTCGTGCCTGAAGCAGGACTATCCGAACTTCGAGGTCGTGGTCATAGACGACGGCTCGAAGGACAACACACGCGAGATCATGGCCAGGTATGGCCCGCCCGTGCGCTACGTGTTTCAGGCAAACGCCGGCCTGTCCGACGCGCGGAACTCCGGCATCCGCGAGGCCCGCTTCGACCACGTCGCCTTCCTCGACGCCGACGATCTCCTCCGGCCCAACCACCTCAGCGTGTGCATGGCGGCCCTGGCGCAGCTGCCGCCCGACTACGCGCTCATCGGCTGCGACTACGCGCCGATTGACATTGATGGGCAGCCGCTGGCCCACGCGGTCCACACGGCTGTTTCGCCCGGCGAAGTCCGGTTGAAGGACATCCTCATGCGCACCCGGTTCTCGCCCACGGGCGCGGTGGCGAAGAAGGAGGTCTTCACCCAGTGTGGCGGCTTCGACACCCAGTTGCGCAGCACCGAGGATCGCGACATGTGGATCCGCATCGCCGCCCGGCGCCGCATCTGGCACGTCGGGCAGGTGCTCATCGAGATCCGCAAGCACGGCAACAACATGAGCAACAATGCCGACCGCATGAAGAACAACATGGCGGCCGTGCTCAAGAAATCCTACGACGCCGGCGTCGTGCCGCGGTCGCACTTCTGGTTCTGGCTGCAGGTCTTCAGCTACTGGCGCTTCCAGACATCGCTCATCTACAACGGCATCCGGCAGCCGCTCCGCGCGTATCGGGACCTGTTCATCTCCGTGCTGCTCTGGCCCTTCTTTCTGAACCCGGCGGCCAACGGCAACCCGCCTCTCTTCCGCCTCCGCGCCTTCCTGCGCTTCACGCTCAACGCGCTGCGCGGCGAGGTGAAGCCGTGAGGTGACGCCGCGTATGGCAGCCTCTTCGTCGCCAGCTCAAGGCCGGGTTGCCGCGCGAGTGTTCCGTGTTCCGTGCTCCGTGAATCTGCCTTGGCGTGCCCGGATGAACCGATGCAACACGGAACACGGATCACATTTCGTTGGAGGGAGAGCGACCAGCTTTCACTCTGCCAATTTCCATTGCCAGCCTGCGGGGTGCACACAGGACGCCACGAGGTGTGCCTTCTTTCTTCCTCGGAGGCTGGGAGAAGGTGGCTGCAGGCGGGATGAGGGGTGGAGATCGCCAACGCTTGCGCATGCCACCCCTCGCCCCTCCTCCGAGGAAGGAAGCCGGAGCGCGTCGCGGTTCCTCGCCCTTGCGCCGAATCTCATTCCGAAATCGTATTAGCCACCTCCGTGCCCCGCCGCCTCCGCATCCTCCACGTCGTCTTCTCGCTCGAACCGGGCGGGATGGAGAACGGCATCGTCAACGTCGCGCGTCGGCTGCCCGCCGATGAGTTTGAAGTCCACGTCTGCTGCCTCGAACGCGGCGGCGCGTTCGTCGAGCGGCTGCCGCACCCGGAGAACGCCGTCGTGCTCGGCAAGCCTCCCGGCTTCTCCGCCCGCGCCGCGCTGGGCGTCGCGCGCCACGCCGCCCGCATCGGCGCGCACCTGCTGCACCCGCACAATCTCGGCCCGCTCACCTACGCCGCACTCGGCTCCGGCTTCGGCCTCTGGAAGCCCGTCTTGCAGGGCGAACACGGCGTCTTCCAAGGTGATCAGGCCAGCCCCGCGCGCCTCCGCCAGCGCCGGCGCCTCTACCGCGCCTGCCGGAAAGTTCACACTGTCTCCGAGTCGTTGCGGCGCTATTTGATCGAGCACGGGTTCCCGGCGGAGAAAATCAGCGCGATCCTCAACGGCGTGGACACGGAGCGCTTTCAGCCGGTGGAGAAGGCCGTCGTCCGCGCGCGGCTCGGCCTGCCGGCTCACGGCCAGTTCATCGGCATCGTCGGGCGCTTCGACCCCAACAAGAAGCACATCCTGCTCATCGAGGCCTTCAACCGTCTCGCCGCGCAGCTGGCCGACGCGCGCCTCGTCATCGTTGGCGACACGGGAGCGGAGCGGGAAAAGATTCATGCCGCCGCGCTGGCGAGTCCCGCGCGCGACCGCATCCACCTCGCCGGCTTTCAGGCGGACCCGACTCCGTGGTATCAGGCGCTCGATCTCCTCGCCGCGCCGTCCATCTTCGAGGGCCTCTCGAATGCGGTGCTCGAGGCGATGGCGTGTGGCGTGCCGTGCCTGGCGCACACGGCCTGCGGAAACGCCGAGGTCATCACCAATGGCGCGGATGGTTTCCTCGCCCCGCTCGACTCGGCGGAGCTGCTGGCTGCGGAGCTGCGCCGCGTGCTGGCAAATCAGCTTGCTGGCGTCGGCCAGCGCGCGCGCGCGCGTGTGATGCGGGATTTCTCGATGGAGGCGATGGTCGGCAATTATGCCCGTCTCTACCGCGAGGTTGCGGGCTGGCCGTTTTGAACAATCCCCCGGTTCGCCAGTCCATCTCCGTGGCCGTCAGCTTGCTGGGTTCGCCGGACTTCCCGGTTGATTCCCACCCGCCGCCGGGCACATCCTGACGACAACACCTATGAAACGAATCCTTTCCGCGGTGCTGGTGATCGCCTTTCTGTGCGGTGCCGCGCGGGCAGTCGAGTTCACGCGCGAGCAGTCGGGGCGCATCGCCAAGGCCGTCGGCACCCTGCTCGACCGGGCGCACTACAAGGGCACGCGGCTGGACGACGCCATCGCGGAGATGCACTTGAAGAACTACCTCGACGCGCTGGACTACAACCACATGATTTTCCTCCAGGCGGACGTGGATGAGTTCACCGCCAGGCTCGGCAAGCAGCTCGACAACTTGACCAACAAGGGGGACGCCGATCCGGCATACGAAATCTTCGACCGCTACCTCCAGCGCCTGGATGTCTGCGTCACGCGCCTGCCGGCCTTGCTCAAGGCCGATCATGACTTCACAAAGGACGAGAAGTTCACCGCGCAGCGCAACAAGCTGCCGTGGCCCAGGAGCGAGGCGGAGTCCGCCGAGTTGTGGCGGCAGCGCATCAAGTTCGAGCTGTTGAACGGCAGGCTTATCAACGAGACACCTGCCAAGACGGCTGAGAAAGTCACCAAGCGCTACGCCCGCCTGCAAAAGAACATGAAGCAGTTCGACGCGAGCGACACGCTGCAAGTCTATCTCTCCGCGCTGGGCCAGGCGTTCGACCCGCACTCCGGCTACATGGCCCCGGCGGAGGCGAAGAACTTCGCCATCCACAATGTGGACCTCAAGCTCAACGGCATCGGCGCTCTGCTGGGGCAGGACCCGGACGACGATTACACCCGCATCAAAGGCCTCACCCCCGGCGGCCCGGCGGAACTGGGCAAGCAGGTCAGGCCCGGCGACAAGATCGTGGCTGTGGCGCAGGGCGACGCCGAGCCGGTGGATTGCGTGGGCATGAAGCTCGGTGAAGTGGTGGACATGATCCGCGGCAAGAAGGGCAGCGAGGTGCGGCTCACCATCATCCCTGCGGACGCCGTCAGCGAGGCCGACCGGAAGGTCATCCGCATCATCCGCGCCGAGATCAAGCTCACGGAGCAATACGCATACGGCCGCGTCATTGAGCACGTCACTGCGGATGGGAAGAAGCAACGGCTGGGAGTGATCGAGCTGCCGCAGTTCTACAAGAAGTGCGCCGCCGACGTGGAGAAGCTTCTCATCCGGCTCCAGAAGGAACAGGTCGCGGGCGTGATTTTGGACCTGCGCCGCAATGGTGGAGGCCTGCTCAATGAGGCGGTGGAGCTGACCGGCCTCTTCATCAAGAAAGGCCCCGTCGTGCAGGTGCGGCAGCCCAAGTCCATCGAGGTGCTGGAGGACGAGGACGGGCGCGTGACTTACGACGGGCCGTTGATGGTGTTCGTGGGGCACCACAGCGCGTCGGCGTCGGAGATCGTCGCGGCAGCTTTGCAGGACTACGGGCGCGCGCTGATCGTCGGCGACCTTGCCACTCACGGCAAGGGAACCGTCCAGACCCTCTATCCGCTGGCGAATTTCATGGGCACCCGGCAGGTCGCAGACCCCGGTGAACTCAAGTTCACCGTCTCGAAATTCTACCGGATCGCGGGCGGCACCACGCAGAAGCACGGCGTCACGCCCGACGTCATCCTGCCCAACATTCTGGACTATCTCGAAACCGGCGAAGCTTACCTGCCCAACGTGCTGGAGGCCGACAACATCCCGCCCGCGAAATACCAGCGCGCCGACCGCCTCAATGGCGGCCTGGACGAGCTGCGCAAGAACTCCTCCGGGCGCATCGCCAAGGACCAGGACTTCGCCTACGTCCGTGAAGACATCGAGCTGGTGAAGAAGCAGCGCGCGGACAAGACCATCTCGTTGAGCGAGCCCCAGCGCCTGAAGGAAAAGAAGGACGCCGAGGCCCGCGTCGAGGCCCGGAAGAAGGAGCGCGACGCCCGGCCACCCGTCGCCGACAAGGTGTTCCTCGTGAAGACCGAGACGGTGGACAAGAACCAGCCGCTGATCGCCATCCAGCCACCAAAGCCCGCCCCGGCTGCGCCTAAAGAGGCGGCGGCGAAGGGCAAGGCCACGCCACCTGCCAAGAAAGAAGTCAAACCCCCGGAGGACGGTGACGAGCTGGAGGACACGACGGACGCCGGCAAGGCCGTCATTGACGCCTATCTCCGCGAGGCGTTGGACATCCTCGCCGACTACGCCAAGCAGCAGGCCAAAATTGGCCGCGGCGAAGTCGTCATCGCTCCGCGCTGACAGAGTGGCGGCCTGCGTTCCCGTCGTCTCCGGTAGGGTGAGACTCCGTCGAACCCCATATCGAGCGCAGCGAGAGTTTTGGTCCTGGCGTTCACCTGAGATGCTCGCTGCACTCGCGCCGACTGCGTCGGCAATTGGGGTTGGACTGAGTCTCACCCTGCCGGGCATTGCCCTCGCCGCCTCGCCTACACCCTTCCCCTGAAGCCAAATCCTTTGCCCCGTCCGCAACTATTCTCTACGCTTGCCGTTCAAGTCCGTGTTGTTAAATGGCCTTTGTCTCCATCAAGAACGTCTTTGCCCGCGCCGCGCTGGCCACGCCCGATCAGTTTGACGAGTGGTCCAAGCTCTGGCGCCTGGCCGTGGACGGCGGCTCGCAGGAGCCTCTCATCGCCTTCATGGCGCGTGAGTCGGGCCTGACCGAGGAGCAATTCTTGGAGAAGCTCGCGGCGGCGCTCGAATGGCCGTTCCTCAACCTCAAGCTGCTGGACATCCCCGTCGAGGCGCGCGTGCGCATCTCCACAAAGGTCGCCTTCCAGCACTGGGTCATGCCGACGAGCTTCGAGGATGGCGTGCTGACCGTCGCGGTGAGCAACCCCTTCGACACCGCGCTGCTCAACGCCGTGCAGTTCGACGCGCACTGCCCCGTGCGGTTCGCGCTCGCGCCGCGCGCGGAGGTCGAGAAGACGCTCAAGAAGTATTACGGCGTCGGCGCGGAGACGCTCGATGAGATGTCCGAGAACGAGCCGATGGAGCTGGAAATCGCGAGCGACAAGGAAATCACCGAGGGCGACCAGGAGGCGAGCGTCATCAAGTTCGTCAACCAGATCGTCTGGGAGGCGTTCAAGGCCCGTGCGACGGACATTCATTTCGAGCCGGCGGAGGACGAGCTGCGCATCCGCAACCGCATTGACGGCATCCTGCACCAGATTCCGCTGCCGCCGCAGCTCAAGCGCTTCCAGGCCGCCATCATCTCGCGCATCAAGGTCATGTCCGGGATGAACATTTCCGAGAAGCGCCTCCCGCAGGACGGCCGCATCAACGTCCGCATCAAGGGCGAGGAGATCGACATCCGCGTCTCCACGGTGCCCACGGTTTATGGCGAGAGCGTCTCGCTCCGCCTGCTGTTGCGCGGGAAGATTTTCCTCAGCCTCGACAAGCTCGGCTTCACGCCCACCGAGGAGACGGCCATCCGCGACATCATCTACAAGCCGCACGGCATCATGCTCGTCACGGGGCCGACCGGCTCGGGCAAGTCCACCACTCTCTACGCCTTCCTCAGCTCCATCAACTCCGTCCACAAGCGCATCATCACCATCGAGGAGCCGGTGGAATACGAGCTGAAGGGCATCAACCAGATCGCCGTGCGCTCGGACATCGGGCTGACGTTTGCGATGGGCCTGCGCCACATCCTGCGCCAGGATCCGAACGTCGTGATGGTCGGCGAAATCCGCGACCAGGAGACGGCGGAGATCGCCATTCGTGCCGCGCTCACGGGACACCTGGTTTTCAGCACGCTGCACACGAACGATGCGCCCAGCGCCTTCACGCGCTTGATTGACATGGGCATCGAGCCGTTCCTTGTCGCGTCATCCGTCGAGGCCATCATGGCGCAACGCCTCGTCCGCACCATCTGCCCGAAGTGCAAGGTCGAGCAGCAGGTCGAACGCGATTATCTCGCACGCATCGGGTTCCCGGCGGACGAGGTGGCGACGACGCAGTTCATGCGCGGCACTGGCTGCGAGGATTGCCGGATGCTCGGCTACCAAGGCCGGCAGGGCATCCACGAGCTGCTCCTCGTCACCGAGGCGTTGCGGCCCCTCATCATGAACCGCGCGCCCGCCTCCGCCATCGCCCAGCGCGCGCAGCAGGACGGCATGAGGACGCTGCGCACGGACGGCTGGAAGAAGGTGCAGGCCGGCATCACGACCATCGAGGAAGTCCTGCGCGTGACACAGACCGAGGAACATCTGAAGGCGCTGATGGAAGACACGGGGACGATGTTTTTGGCGAAGGCATGAGGCGATGAACGAGAAACTCCAATTCCCCTTCTGCTCGGCGTTTGCTCTGCGTGTTCCGTGTTCCGTGTTCCGTGAGCATGGCTGGGCGTGCTGGAACTTCCGCCGCCAACCTAGAACCCAGAACCCAGAACCCAGAACCCGCTTCGCGTGAAGCCCTCGCCCCCCAACGCCTGCAACGTCCTCGACCTCGCCGCCGACCGGCGGCGGCTCTGGTGCTTTGACATCGGGGGCGATGGCAAGGCCGAGCTGGACGAGGAGTTTGCCGGCCTGCCCGGCGACGCGCTGCCCGACCAGCACGTCGCGAAAGACTGGCGCGCCCTTTTCAGCAGCCGGCTGAACCTCGCGTGGCTACCGGCTGGCAGCGTGTTTCTGCGCGTCGCGCAGTTTCCCAAGTGCGACCGCGCGGAGCTGCTGGCGATGGTGGAGCTGGCGCTCGAGAAGATTTCGCCGCTGCCCGTCGCGCAGATTGCGTGGACCGTCGAGCCTGTGCCCACGCGCACCACGGTGCCCAGCGAGATGCAGACCGTCATCGTGCTCATCGCGGCACGGAACGAGGTGGAGAAGTTCCTTGGCACGCTGGAGGGGCGCGGCTTCCTCGCCGACCGGCTGGAGGTGCCGCTGTTGCATCAAGTCCTGGCGACGAAGGTCGAAGGCGAAGGCGCTTGGGTTTATCCCGGCAGCGGCACGGACGCCCACTCCTGCCTCGTCGCCTGGTGGTTTGGCGGTGAGCTGCGCAGCCTCACGCTGGTGAAGCTCACCGCGCCGGAGCACTGGCAGCGCGAACTCGGCGAGGTGCTGACGAAGTCCGCGTGGGCCGGCGAACTCGAAGGCTGGCTCACCAGCGCGCCGCGCTTCCGCCTCGTGTCTGTGCCGGAGGATCAGGAGGTCTGGCTGCGCGTCCTGAGTGACTTGTCTGACGGCCCGGTGGACGTGACGAAGCCTTGCGAGCCAGCGGCGCTGGCCACTCTCTCCGCCCAGCGCGCGGCGCGCGGCGAGAGCCTGGCGAACCTGCTCCCCGCGGAGTTCACCACGCGCTACCGGCAGCAGTTCGTGGACAGTGTGTGGATGCGCGGGCTGGGCGCGCTGGTGGTGCTGTATCTCCTGGGAGTCGCGGTGTTCTTCGCGATGCTCTGGCGTGCGGAAACGCAGAAGCAGGATTTGGAAATCCGCGTCGCCTCCCTCTCCGGCTCCTACACGAATGCGCTCGTCACCAGGGCGCGCATCCAGGTTTTGCAGGAGCAGATTGCGCTGAAATACGCCGCCATCGAGAGCCTCAAGGCGGTTTCCGCGAAGCTGCCCGAGGGGATGCAGCTCACGGACTTCGCCTTCCAGCGCGGCAGGAAGGTGGCCTTGCGCGGCCTGGTGCCGGCGGACCAAATCAGCAAGCTCACGGACTACAGCGCGGCGTTGCAGGCGGCCACGCTCAACGGCGTCCCCCTCTTCAAGTCTGTCAGCGCGCCCAGCTCGGGCAGCGGCGGGGCGCCGAACCAGTTCAACTGGAACCTGAGCTGCGAGCTGCGCGGCCCCGAACTCGAATGAAAAGCATCTTCGACAAGTTGAACCTCGGCGCGCTGGAGCGGCGCATCGTCGTGGGCGCTGCGCTGGTGCTCTTCATCGTGGTCAACGCGATGTTCGTCTGGCCGCAGTTCAAGGACTGGAACAAGGTGCAGCTCGCCATCCTCAAGGCGCAGACGACGCTCGCTGATTACCAAAAGGAAGTGGACCAGCTCCCGCAGCTCCAGAAGAAGGAGGAGGCGCTCAAGGACACCGGCGGCGCGCAGCACGCCTCGGCGGAGATCGCGCTGGCCCTCATGCGCATCGTCACACCCAAGGCGGGCGCCGCCGGGATCAACGTCAGCTCGTGGAGTCCCAGCTCGGCGGGCACGCCCAGCGCCGACGGCTACTTCGAGGAGCACTCGCTCCGGGTCAGCTTTCAAAACACCGGCGACGCCGAGCTGCTCAAGTTCATGGTGTCGCTGGGCGAGAACAATTCCACCATCCGCATCCGTGACCTGTCGGTGAAGCCCGATGCAACGCAGATGAAACTGATGGGCGAGCTGACGATGGTGGCGAGCTACCAGAAGGTCGCGCCCGCCGGCAAACAAGCGCCCACCGCAACTCCCAAACGTCCATGAAAAT
Source organism: Verrucomicrobiota bacterium (assembly GCA_016235545.1). Taxonomy (GTDB): domain Bacteria; phylum Verrucomicrobiota; class Verrucomicrobiia; order Limisphaerales; family SXTU01; genus SXTU01. The sequence goes on from JACRKB010000015.1 coordinate 25,788, forward strand.
CAAACTGGCGAGCCTCCTCCTCACCGCCGTGACGACTGTGCTGTGCGCGCAAGTGCCACTGCCCACCGCTCCCGTCGGCAAATCTCCTGCCGTGAAGGTGCCAGTGCGCGCCCTCACACCGGAAGCGCCGGCAAATGTCAGCACGCTGGGCACGAACGCCACTCGCATCCAAAATGTTTCAGGCACCAGGGCTCCCGACGTGTTCGCGCCCGCGTCTGCGAACACGAACCGAACGTCCGCACCGGCAAACGTGATCGCGATTCCCGCCGCCCCTGCCGCCGCCGCCGCAGGGACAAATGCGATGGGCGCGCTCGCCAGCCGCGCGCCGACGGACCTCGTGCTCAACGCCGCCGGCGAGCGGACGCTCGACCCCGCGCACACGCGCTTGCTGAACCAGCCGCTCGAACAGGTGATGGACCTGTATGCCGACTTGGCGGGCCGCACGGTGCTGCGTTCACCAGCGGTCAATTTCGATCAGATCAAGCTGACCTTGAACACCAAGACGCCGCTGACTGACCGCGAGTGGTTGCAGGCGATTGACAGCCTGCTGGCGCTGAACCAGATCGCCGTCATCCCCATTGGCGAGAAGTTCCTCACTGTCGTGCCGATGGCCGCGGCATTGCAGGAAGGCGCGGCCTTCAACACAAATGCCGTGGGCGAGCTGCCCGAGGCCAGCCAATACATCACGAAGATCATTCAAGTCACCAACGCCAAGCCCAGCGAGATCATCGCGGCCATCCAGCCTTTCGCGAAGCTGCCCGGCGGCATCCTGCCGATCGACGCGACCGGGGTGATCGTGCTCCGAGACAACGCCATCAACATCAAGCGCATGATGGAGGTGCTGGCGAAGATTGATGTGGTCGTGCCGAGTGACGAGGAGTTCAAGGTCATCCCGATCAACTACGCGCTCGCGGCAGACGTGGCGCAGGTGCTCGGCAGCTTCACCACGGCGGGGCCAGCGGCGGGCGGCAGCACCGCGAGCCGCACCGGCGGCGCCGGTTCTTCCACCACGCGCCGGACGGGCACCACCTCGCCCTTCGGAGGCGGCACGGGCATCCCCGGAGTGGGCGGCGCGACCTCGCCCTTTGGCACGCAGCCGGGCGCGAGCCCCAACATTCCCGGCGCTGCACAGCCCGGCACACAACAGTCGCAATTTCAGAACCGCCTGAACCAGATCGTCAGCAACATCACCGGAGGCCGCGGCGGCGGCGCGCCGTTGCTGGGAGAGGCCAAGATCATTCCCTACGACCGGAGCAACTCGCTGCTCGTGCTGGCGAACAAGGCCGAGCTGGCCATGCTCACCCGCCTGCTCAAGGAGATTGATGTGCCGCAGCAGCAGGTGCTCATCGAGGCGCTCATCTTCGAGACCGATCTCACTCACTCGCGGGACGTGAACTTCGGCGTGGGCCAGAAGACGGGCGCAGCCGGAGGCAATTTTGTCGGCAGGGGTGGCATCAACTCCATCATCAACTTCTCCACCAACACCACTGTGCTGGGCGTCGGCGCGACGACCGGCGGCTTCGCATACTTGGCGCAGATCGGAGCGAACTGGGCGGCGGCGGTGCAGTTGCTCGAGAGCGATTCCAAGACCGAGGTGCTCTCGCGCCCGCGCATCCAGACCTCGCACGCGGAGGCGGCTACCATCTTTTCCGGCGGCACCACGCCCTACGTCACTGGCAGCATCTCCGGCGCGGGCTTCGGCACGCAGCAGCAGATTCAGCAGCTCCAGATCGGCATCAACATGTCTGTGCTGCCCCTCATCACCTCGGATGGCCTCGTGGTGCTCGACATCAACCAGACCATCGAAGGTGAGAACGGGACGGTGTCCATTGACGCGAACCTGAAGGTTCCCAAGACCGTGCGCCACACCGCGCAGGCGAAGGTCGCCGTGAAGGACGGCGAGACGATCATTCTCGGCGGCCTCATCCGCACTGCCATGACGAAGAGCGTTTCCGGCGTGCCGGTGTTGAAGGATATTCCCGGCTTCGGCGCGCTGTTCCGGTCCACGAGCGAAAGCCCGACTCGGAAGGAGCTGATGGTCTTGATCCGCCCCACGGTCTTGAAGACGCCGGAACTTGCCTCCCTCGCCGCGCAGGCCGAGCGCCAGCGTTCGGCCAGCCTGCGCGGCGTGGAGCGGACCGTCACCGAGGAGGAGAATAAGATTAACAAGAAACTTCAGGACGAGGAGAAGGCGCGGAACAAGAAACGGGAAGAGGAGGAAATCGAGGCGATTCGCCAGGAGGTGTGGAAAGCTCGCTACGGAAAGCCAGCCCGGCCGGACGCAAGTGTCGCCCCTGCTCCGGGCACCCCTGCTGCGCCCACCCCTGAGCAGAAGCCCCCTGTGGACTTTCTGGACCTGCCGAAGCCCAGCACGCCCTGATGGGTCGGAAGGCCGGTCTCCGACCCGGCGTGAACCAGCCACCGATCTGCCGCCGATGTCGTCCGATCCTGTGCCCTGTTTGAGCTATCTCCTCCGCACGCGTTTGAGGGGCCGTGCAATCTTCCGGTTGGGACGGGGCTTCTTCCGTGTGGGAGACTTGGAAGCATGCACAACCGGTCGGGACCAGAGGGCTTCGAGGCGGTCGCGATCTTGTTCGAGGAAGCGGGTGAGCTGCTTTGCGGAGGGCAGCGCGACGAGGTAGCGCGAGATGAAGAGCTTCTGGTCGAGACCGCCGGTGGCGAACTCGACGGTGGCCTGGTCCTGGTCGGAGCAGAGGATGATGCCGATTGGCGGGTTGTCGCCCGGTGCGACGCCGTGAGCTTTCCACCAGTTGAGATAGAAGTTCATCTGGCCCGCATCGGCGTGCACGAAGGCGCGGATTTTCAGGTCGAGCAGGATGTGGCAGCGAAGCAGGCGGTGGTAGAAGACGAGGTCAACATGCTCATGGCGGTTGCCCACGGTGATGCTCTTCTGCCGGGCCTCGAAACAAAAGCCGGCGCCGAGTTCGAGGAGGAAGGATTGCAGGTGGTCGAGCAGGGCGGTTTCGAGGTCGTTCTCGGAATAGGCCGGGCGCTCGGCGAGGCCGGTGAATTCGAGGACGTAGGGATCGCGCAGAAGGTCGGTGATGTCGGGCGCGCGGTTCTGTTGCTGGGCACGGCGGAGGACAGCGGCCTTGTCCTTGGAAAGGCCGGTGCGCTCGAAGAGGAGCGAGCCGATTTGGCGTTGGAGCTGGCGCACGGACCAGCGGCCCTTGAGGGATTCGTTTTCGTAGAAGATGCGTTTGAGCGGGTCGTCGAGGCGGAGGAGTTCAAGCAAGTGCGACCATGTGAGCTGGAGGACGAGTTGTGGCGAGAGTGGTTTGATGCCGACGGGGAGTGGCGGGAATTCGCCAGACAGTGTCTGGCGAATTGGGAGAAGTGCCAGGGCCAATTCGCCGGACACTGTCTGGTCAATCTGAAAAGCTGGGTCGGTGAATTCGCCAGACAGTGTCTGGCGAATCGGGGAGTCGGACGTTTTCGAGGAGCGGGCAGGCAATGGGCCAGTCACTGACTGGCGAATTGGTTTGGCGGACCATTCGGGAAAAAAGACAGACGCTGTCTGGCCAATCTGTGGATAGCACCGGTAGAGCTGTCGAAAGCTACGAAGGTTCGACAGGGAGAAGCCCTTCAGGTCCTTGGCCTCAAGGTCCGCCGCGAGCCGCTCAAGCAGTTGTTCGCCATACTTCGCGCGATCGTCTCCGCGCTGCTCGAACTCGACGAGGTAGGCTCCGACCAGCCAGTTGCGGACGACAAGCGCTTGGTTGGCGACGCTGGCCACGCGACCGCTCAACTCGTGTGAGGCGGACTCGATGGCCCGGATGAGCTGGCGGTATTTCATGGCTTGCGTGGAGAGTCAGTCTGCCGCGCAGCGAGCACACAACTACTTCTTCAGCCCGATGCTGCTGCTGCGCTTCGCGATCTTCCGGCTGGTCAGCACCTTGGTCACCGTGCCGGACTTTAGATATTTCTGCTTCACCACATCGAGGATGGTGTCGCGGTGGTCGTAGAGGCGCTTGAGCTTGCGGGGCTTCACGCGCGAAAGGACGTAGGCGGTGAGGAGCGGGAGAGCAATGGTCGAGTCTGTGTAGCAGACCACGGAGTCCGGGAGTTTGTCCGGGTCCACCTTGCCCCAGCTCACGGCCTCGGCGGGCGTCGCGCCCGAGAGTCCGCCGGTGTCGGGCCTCGCGTCGGTGACTTGGAGGAAGTAGTCGTGGCCCTTCTCCTGGATGCCGAGGACTTCCTGAATTTGCGGCTCGGTCTGGAGCATGACGTTCTTCGGGCTGCCGCCGCCAAGTATCCACACGCTGCTGGTGTGGCCGGTGGACTTGGCGTGATAGACGATGGCGGCGGTCTGGTTCACGTCGCGGTTCACGTCGGGCATCAGCGCCGAGCCGCGCATGGCCATCGCGGCCACGTTCATGCCGATGCTGGAGTCGCCGGGGCTGCTGGTGAAGATGGGGATGCCGCACTCGTAGGCGGTGGCGAGCATGGAGCTGTCCTTGAGGCCAAGCTTCTTGCCGCGCGCGGCGACGTATTTGCCGAGGAGGTAGTGGAACTCATCCGTGCCCATCGGGCGCTGGAACTCGGGGCCTTGGATGACCTCGCGGACGAAGGCGTCTGTGTCGAGCAGCACGTTGTAGTCGAAGAGCACGTCGTAGATTCGAATGACACCGTCTTGGTGGAGCCGCACGTCGTCGAGGAACGGCGAGCCGCTGTGGAGCTGCATGTCCAAGCCGAAGTGGAGGTCGTGGTAGAGGTTCGCGCCGGTGGAGATGATCCAGTCCACGAAGCCCGCCTTCATTAGCGGGATGAGGCATGATTTGCCAAGGCCGGCGGGCGTGAGCGCGCCGGTGAGGCTCATTCCGATGAAGCCGCCGCGCGGAAGCATCTTCTTCGCGAGGAGCTGGCTGGCCTCGCGTAGGCGGCCGCCGTTGTAGGCGAGCATGACCTGGTCAATGAGGTCGGCGGCGGAGATGTCCTTGCCGACGCCGAGCGGGTTGAGGCGCGGGTAGGCGGCGAACTTCCTGGAGATTTTTTTGGCGGAGGGATTGCTCATAACGCGCGGCGAGTGTTGCGGAAGAGAAGGCAAAGGCAAGTGGAGTTTGAGCAGGAACGATTCATTGGCCACGGATGGAACACCGGTGGGGACGAGGAAAACGCATCCTCCCAAGGACCTGCGTGCGCACAGGAAACGGTGTCGGCAGTCGCGGCAGGCATCGGCAAGCCATTCGCCTGCGGTTCCGTGTTTTATCCGTGTTCCATCCGTGGCTCAACTGCATGGATTCTGATTGGCGCCCGCAACTCAGTTTCCTCCAAGCCAGGCAACTCCATCAGAAATCCACCCACTGCCGCGTCTCGGCGGACTTCAGTGCCGCGTCCGTGACCGCCTGCATCCGCGCGCCGTCGTGGAAGGTCACGCTGCAGGCGCGCTGCTCGCGGATGGCGTTGACGAACTCAATCGCCTGATCGTAGCGGAAGCTCACGAGCGGGTCGCCGACACCCGGATCGCGAGGGCTGCCGGGCCAGGTGTAAAACTCGCGCGGGATGGGAAGGGCCTTGAGTCCGGGGCCGCCGACCTTGCCGAACTGAAGTTCATTCCAGCAGCCCGTCGTGAAGCTGAAGCTCGCTTCGCTGCCGTTCAGCTCCACGCGGTCAGGGCTGCGCCAGCTTTCGTTTGTGCCGCTGGCGAGCTTCGAGCTTTCCAGCACGCCGCTCGCGCCGCACTGGAATTCGGAGAGGATGGCGACCCAGTCATCTGTGTCATTCGGCGCGCCGCCGCGCATCGGAGTCAGGTTCTTCAAGTTCGCCACGAGCCGCGTCATCGGGCCGATGAGATGGTGCGCGAAGTCAATGCGGTGCGAGAGCATGTCGCCAATCTCGCCTGTGCCCGCGAGCTGTTTCTGCTGCCGCCAGCCGACGTTGCGTGTGCCCCAATCCTGCAAACGGCACGAGCGGTAGTGATACGGCCTGCCCAGCTCGCCGCCGTCCACGAGATGTTTCAGGTAACGCATCGCCGGGACGAAGCGGTAGGTGAACGCGGTCATGTGCCGGACGCCGGACTTCTCCGCCTCCACAGCCATCTGGTGCGCGTCGGCGGCGTTGAGCGCGAGGGGTTTTTCGCTGAGGACGTGCTTGCCCGCGCGCGCCGCCGCGATGGCGACGGGCGGGTGAAAGGCGTTTGGCGTGGCGATGATGAGCGCGTGGACGTCGTCTCGCTGCACGATGTTCTCCCACCTCGTGGAGGTGACGGGCGCGCCGGTCTGCTGGCGCGCGGTTTCGAGCGTGGCAGGATTGGCGTCGCAGAGGGCGTGGATTTTCACGTCCTTGCACAGCGCGAGGCCTGGAAGGTGGTTTTGCAGTGTGATGCCGCCGGTGCCGATGATGGCGAAGTTGAGTGTGCTCATCTGAAAATCGGGCGCGAGTATGGCGTGCCGGGGCAGGGGCCGGAAGTCAGAACTCAGGAGCAAGGAGTTGGAATGTCATGCCACAGCACGGTGACCGTTCATTTGTGACTTCTGACTTGGCGCAGCCGGACATTGCCCCCGATTCAGGTGGCCAGCCAGAGTTCGTCACAGCCGTGATTGTGCCGAGCTTCGGTCAGCGCGCCGAGACGACGCATCCCTGCTGGGGTCCAAAATTGCCCCGGTCGTTTGAACCGGCATTGCTTCTGTCGACATGCCGATTCCACCGGCCCCGATCCAATCGGCCAGCCGCGCTGCGCCCAGCTTTGGTAGTTCACGCGTTGTGCGTGGCCGGCAAAGGAGTGCTGCTTTCGCCGCACGACATCGCCCGCCTCCGCTGCGGGCGGGGCCAGATTCGCCAGTTCCTCATGCACTTGTTTTTGTTTCCCGTGCCGCAGTTGATGACGGCAGGGTTCCATCCACAGCGCATCGCACTCCCAGTGCAGGCGTCGCCCAAATTCCAAAGGGTCGCCTTGCTAGCCGTCGAACATCCGCACCGCCAAGGACGTGGGCGCACGCTCGGGTTCGCGTTCCGGCGGCACGTGCGGGCGGCGAGCGCGGCGCTTGGGCTGGGCGGGCAGATTGTCGCCGAAAGCCCCTGCAAACGCGGTTGGAAAACCGTGGGAACCAGCACCGGCAAGTGTGCCCGGCACGACTCAGAGTTTTTTCTCATGCCCCCGTTCACCAGACCGCGGAGGACAAATACGGGGAGACCTCGGATTTCCCGAAAGGCATTCGGGTAAACGATTAGGATTACGAGTAAGAGGGGAACGGGGGCGCGGCGCGGCGGAGTTGCTCCGCGTTCTCATGGCAGCGGCACCTGCTCCTTGCCGCGCAGGTAGGCGATCAGGTTCCGCACCTCGTCTTCCGGCAGCGCTTGGAGAAGCCCCTCGGGCATCATCGAAAGCTCGCTCTGCTTCAGTTTGGCGATGTCGCTGCGCGCGATGGTGAGGGTCTCGTTCGGTGTGATGATGGTGACGGCCGTCGCGTCCTGCCTCGCCATCACGCCGGAGATGCTGCGGTCGTCTTTCGTGTCGAGGTTCCAAGTGCGGTAGTCGTTCGGAATCTCCGCGTTCGGGTCGAGGATGTTGTGCAGCAGGTAGTCGAGGTCGGCGCGGTTCGAGCCGGTGATGTCGGGGCCGACCTTGCCGCCGACGCCGTAGAGCTGGTGGCATTGGCCGCAGGTCTTCGCAAAGACGGCGCGGCCCTTCGCCTGGTCTTCCTTCATCGCAGCCGCTTTCGCGAGCAGCGCCTTGTAGCGGCCCATCTCGGCCTGCCTGTCCGCAGAGCTCTCGCGTGCCGTGCCCCAGTGCTTGTCGAGCGCGGCGTTGAGGTCGGCTTGCTGGTGGTTGCGGAGCTGGCGCACGAGGTCGGCTGGCAAATCTTTCGCCGCGAACTGGCCGGCGGCGAGCGCTCCCACCAGCACCCGCGCGAAGGAGACGCGCGAGGCCAGCGTGCCGAACGCGTCGCGCCTGGCGGCGGGGTCCAACGACGGGAGCAGCTCGATAATCGCCGCCGGTGTCTTCGGGTCGTCGTAATTCGCCAGCCCGCGCAACGCGGCTCCGCGCAGCGCCGGCTCCTTGAGCAATTGCCGCAGCGGGCCGGCCAGCGTGGCGTCCTTCGCCGCCACGAGAGCTTCAATCGCCGCGAGCCGCTGGGCGGAGGGAGCCTTCGAGTCGAGCATCTGTTTCCTCGTGTCCGCCAGCGCGCTCGCGCTGCCGAAGACGAGCGAGAGTTGCTGGACGAGTTCCTTGACCTGCGCGTTGCTGCTCGTGGCCAGCTTGGCCGCGAGCGTGTCCCAGCCGGCGGGAGCCTTCACGCCGCGCCGGCCCTTGAGGCCGTCGGCCAGGCCCTTGAGGATGTCGAGCTGCACCTGAGCGTCATCGGTGGACTGGAGCACCTGCACGAGGATGGGCAGCGCTTCATCGGACTGCGCGCGGAGCGAGGCCAGCGGCAGGGAGGCGGCGAACACGAGGAGGCAAATTCGTTTCACGGGCCGGACTTTGGGAAAGAGGGCGGAGGGCGGCAAGTGTAGTTTGCGCGGAGGCCGTGCTGGCGGCGACTTCAAGCTGCGGGCCCGAACGTGCCGGCGGAGTCCCGCCTACCCAGTTGAGTTGAGGTCCGCGCGCAGCCGCTCCACCTGCTCGCTGCGGCCGAGGAACACGAGCCGTTGGCCGGCGGCCAGCAAAGTTTCCTCCGAGGGATTGTAGTGGCAGTCGGCTGCCGGGTTCGCAATGGCCACAAGGCGGAGCGTCGAGGCCTCGCCGGCCGGGCTATGGCGGATGGGCTTGCCCAAAAACTTGGAGCCTGCCTTCACTTCCACCTCTTCAAAGCGGTAGCCCTGCGGGTCGCGCACCATGATGTCGAGGAACGACACGACCGCCGGGCGGATCATCTCCGACGCCATTCGCAGGCCGCCGATGCGCTTGGGCGAGACGATGCTGTCCGCCCCGGCGCGCAGGAGCTTTTGCTCGGTCTCGTCGTCCTCGCACTTGCTGATGATGCGGATGCGCGCGTTCAGCCCGCGGGCCGTGAGGACCACGAACAAGTTGTCCTTGTCCGAGGCCAGCGCGCAGAAAATCCCCACGGCGCGCTGGATGCCCGCCTCGATGAGAACGTGGTCCGACGCGGCATCCCCTGACACGTAGTTGATCTTGCTGGCGGCGAGACCCGCTCCAAACCGCTCGCTGATGGCATCACGCGAATGGAAGCACGCGAGGTTGTCGGGGTTCTTGTCCACCACCACCACCTGCTTGCCCGTCTGAAGCAGCTCGGCCACGACGTGTTCCCCGGTCTTGCCCAGGCCGCAGATGATGTAGTGGTTGGTGAGCTGGGTGATTGCTTTGTCCATGCGGCGGCGCTTGAGCAACTGGGCCAGCTCACCGTCGGCCACGAGCGCGGTGAGGGTCAGTGCGCCGTAGGATACGGTCGTCATGCCGCCGAGGATCAAGAAGATAGTAAAGACCCGGCCCGCGCTGCTGAGCGGATGCGTCTCCCCGTAGCCGATGGTGGCCAGCGTGATGACCGTCATGTAGGCGGCATCAAGGAAGCTCCAGCCTTCTATGACCTCGTAGCCGATGATGCCGGCCAGATAGGTCAGGGCGAGCGCGACCAGCAGTTTTCTGATTCGGTTCGTGATGGGCACGGCGGGAGGTTGGGGGAAAAACCGGGTGGATGCAACGGCCCGGGAAGGACAGCCAGGAAAAACGAATCAGCCGGCACCATTCAGCTGAGCCACGGATGGAACACGGATTAACCACCGAACAGCAGGCGACAGTCTTGACGATCCCTGCCGTGCTCGCGGCCACCGTTCGATGTGCCGCTCCGCTCCTTTGAAGAATGCGTTTTCCGCGTCCTTATCGGTGCCTAACTGCGTTCCGTCCGTGGCCAAGGAACCGCTCCGATTAACCCGAACTCCGGAATGGAATGGCCGCGAAAAGTCACAAAGAGCGCAAAGCCAAGTTTCTGGCAGGAGAACGAGGCGGTTGGAAATAGCCCCTGCTCAAGTCAGCCCCGACTCCGCTGCCCTGTCTCCTTGGCACACTTTCGCGGCTGAACTTCGCAGTCCGGGATTAGCGCCGGTCGTAGAGCATTCCGGGCACTCCTCCTTCCCATCCCTTGGGCGAGTTCCACGGGCGGGAGGACTGGTTGTCCGGCTCCGGCGTGTTGCAGCCTGAGGTGAGAAGGACGGTGCCCAGCGCTATGAGTGCGAGCAGGGAGCGGCCCAGTTGGAGCAGGCGCGGGTTCATGTCACTTCTGCGGTGGGAGGACCACGGAGGAGGGTGTCAGGACGGCGTCGCCTTCCTTGATTTCGCTCTTCTTGAAGCCGGTCATCACGTTGGCGATGGAGTAGTCTGTCTCGACGCGGGAGACCTTCACGCGGGCAACAAGCTTGCCCTCGCGGCTGATGCTCAGCTCGCCGTTTTTGAGCAGGCCGTGGTTGGCACCCATGTCCAGTATGACGAAGTCCCACTTGGGGTCCACGGCTGTCACCTTGCCGCTGAGGCTGGGCAGCGCCACCGCGCCTTTGGGGTTGAGGAAGGACTGTAGTTCGCCGGTGGCCTTGATGTGCTGGGTCATGAGCACGCGTTGCTCAGACTTGAGCGTGCTGAGCTCGTTGGTGGCCTTGGGCAGCGCGGCGTGGATGTTGCGGATGACGGGCGGGGTCAGGCCGAGTTTTTGCAGGTCGAAGTATTCCACGCTCTGGACCTTGATGGCCGCAGTCTCCTGCTTGGCTTTGTTGGTTTCCTGGGCGGCGGCGATGGCCTTTTGCTTCTCCGCTTCAGCCGCCTTGATCGCGTCGGCCTCGGATTTTTTGGATTGGTCGAGGTCGTTCTTCAAGGCGTCTCGTTCGTCCCCGGCAAGCTTGGCGCGCGCTTCCTGTTTGGCCCGCTCGGCCTTCTCCTTGCCCAAGTCCTCTGTGACCTTCTTCTCCTTTTCCTTCATCTCGTCGAGGAGGGGCTTGAGCTTCATTTCACCCAGGACGATGACACCTGCGCTGGCGGCGATGACGAGGACGATGATGAGCCTGAGAGCGAGCATGGTTTTAGGTCGTTCGGTTAAATCGGCATGGATGATTAGCGGCGTGATGCAGGGGTGTCAACGCCGGGCTTGGTCAATAGATCACAGTGAAGCTGCCGTCCGGCTCCGCCACTGCCGCGGCCAGGCCCCAAGCGGGCACGCCGTCGCGGCGTTGCGGCTCGGCCGCGGGCTTGCCGTCCGGGCCGAAAACCTGCCAGGCCAGCGCGCCGCCACGCTGCCACGCGGTGCCCTCGGTCCAGACCAGCAGAGTCTCGCCGCTTTTGTTCACGGCCATGGCCGGGTGTTTGCCCTTGACCATTATTGCGGGGCTGGAAGGCGGGCCGGACTTCACCGTCTTGGCGTCGAGCGCCGCGAACTGCACCGGCCCCGCCGTCTCCCATGCGCCGAACACGCGCCCGCCCGACTCGGTGAAAGCCTCGCTGCTCATCGGGCACTGGCCGACGCGCCAGCGGTGGACGTAGTCGCCCGTGAAGCGCTCGCCCTTGTCCCGGGACACCAGCAGCATCATGTCCCGGTTCAGCGCCGTGGAAGCGGTGCGGAAGAGCGCGAAGACATGGCCCTGCGCGTCCGCGAAGGCCCGCATCCCGCAGCAGCCGCAAGCCCCGCTGGCCTCCGGGCTGATCGCGCGTTCGCCCTCGAAAGTTTTTCCATCGTCCCGCGACCGCGCGAGGAACACCGCCCGGCTTGTCTCGCCACCCTGGTTGTCCGACGGCGCGGCGTGCCAGAGCGCGAAGACATTTCCCTCGGCATCTGCGGCCACCGTCCCGCCGCCGTCGAGGTGCAGCGTGTTGCTGATCAAATTGCGCTGTGGCTCGAAGGCGGTGCCGGCGTCGTTGAGCCGGGTGTAGAGCAGCGGGGAACTTTTCGTGGCTGGCTTGGGCTCGGCCTGCCCGGAGCCGTTCCAGACGATGTGGACTCGGCCACCCTTGCCCAGCGCGAACTGCGCGCCGCGAATCGTCCCGACGGCGATCGCGCTGCCGGGCTGGCTGTTCACGCGCAGCGGCGCGGAGAAATCTGCCTTGCCCGGCTCGCGGCGCGAGTAATAGACATCGCACTCCCTCGGCCCGCCCTTGAGATACACGAGGTGCAGCACGCCGCGCGCATCCGTGACGGCCTGCGGTTGCAGTGCTCCGCCGGGCGCGCGCTGGAGGCGGACCTCGGCGGCGGATGCGGTGCCGATGGCGAGGAGCGCGGAGCACAGGGCGAAAACGAATTTGGTTTGCATGGCTGACAGCAAAGCGCATTGGGCGGGGCCGCGCAAAACCAATCTTGTTGAACTCCGCCCCCGCCTCCGCCAACACTGGCGGCCTCAGTCGGCACCTCGCCAACATCCGCCGCTTCGGCGCGCCCTACCTGCGGCGCTACTGGGGCCGGCTGGCGCTGGGGATTTTTCTGGGAGTGCTCTTCGGCCTGTCCAACGCCGCCTTCGTCTGTGCCACCGGCACCCTCTTCGAGCGCCTCGCCCCATCCGGCAAGGGCACCGCGCTGGTCCTGACCAGCACCGGGCCGGTGGCGTTCAGTCGGGGGGCATCAGGCACGAGCACCAACGAGATGGTCACGCCCCGCGCCGGCACTCTCGCCATTGGTGCGGCCACGCAAATCAGCCTTCAGCCGCGGCCCGCACCGGCTGCGGAAGCCGCTTCGTTTTTCGCCCGCTTCCGCCAGCTTGGAAGGGACGCCAACGCGAGGCTGCTGGCCTTCCTTGATCCGTGGCTCCCGCTCATGGGCCGGGAGCAGGACTGGCGGCAAATCCTCGGCGGCTTCCTCTTCCTGCCGGTGCTGGTCGCGCTGCGCAGCTTCATCGGCTACTTCAGCAGCTACTGCATGGCATGGGTGAGCGCGCGAATCATGAACGACCTGCGTTTCGAAGTGCTGGCCCAGCTCTACCGGCTCTCGCTCGACTTCTTCAACCGCTCCACGATGGGCGACCTCCTCACACGCGTCACCACCGACGCCGCTGCATTGCACCGGGCGCTTTCGTTGGGCCTCTCCGACATCGTGAAGGAGCCCTTCACCATCGCCGGCGTCATCTTCGGCCTCTTCCTCCTCAGCCCCAAGCTCACGCTCGTCGCCCTCGTGTTCCTGCCATTCTGCGTCATCCCCATCGTCGTGCTTGGCCGCAAAGTTCGCCGCGCCGCAAACGCCCACGACTTCATCACGCAACTCCCGCAGGGCTACGACACCCGCGTGGGCGAACGCGGCGTGACCCTCTCCGGCGGCCAGCGCCGTCGCCTCGCCATCGCCCGCGCCTTCGTGCGTAATGCCCCCCATCCTCCTGCTCGACGAAGCCACCTCCGCGCTCGACTCTCAATTCGAGGCCGAGGTGCAGGCCGCCATCGAGAAGCTCGAGCAGAACCGCACCGTTGTCTGCGTCGCCCACCGCCTCTCCACCCTCGCGAACATGGACCGCATCCTCGTCCTGGCCGGCGGCCGCGTCGTGGAGGAAGGCAGGTTCGACGAACTCATCAAGCGCGGCGGCCTCTTCGCCTCCATGGCTGCAAAGCAGGGCCTGCGCTGACGCCCTGTGCCGGCGGCTTGCAGCCGCCGCTCCGTGGCCCACCCTCTCTCTTCAGCACGGTGACTACAGTCGTGCCTTGTCAGCCTCCCGAAGCCGGATAGCTTGCACCCGTGCAACCTCCGGTCGAAGACGTCATCCTGCTGCGAATCAGTTTCGCCTACTTGACGTTTCTCGCGCTCTATTGGGGATGGGCTGCTGCTCGCCTGAAGGAGGAAATGGCCAGAACATACTATCGCCGGTGCTGTGTGGTTCTCTCCGTTTGTTTAGCTGGGAGCTTGCTCGGGATGGTCGCTGGCGAGTTGTGGACGCTGCCGGGTTCTGCATTGTGCGCCGCAGGAGTCTTCCCTGTTTGCGGTGTGGTCTTTGCATTCATTGGCCTCGTGTATGGCACGGTCCTGCTATTCCGTCCCGCCCTGCGCAGCACCGGTATTCGAGGGCTGGGAATATCCGATGGCTTCTTGGTGGCGCTGAACATCTCCGCGTGGCTGATCCAGACGCTCTCCTTGGAGATGGCCGGCGGTTGAATCGTCGACGCACGCGCAAACATGGCGACTGCAAGTCGTCGGCACGGCCACGGCGAACACCCGCCTTGCCCCCCGCGTCGAACGCCGGTATCACAAACGCCGCACCTCGCCCATGAAACATCTCTTTCGCCCCCGAAGCAGCGTCTTCGCGATTCTCTCTCTTCTCTCCTCTATCCTCTCGCCCCGCGCCGCTGACGCGCCGCCGGACCCTCGTTTCTCGCCCGAGATGGCCGAGTTCGTGAAGCGCTTCAAAGGTGGCGGGATGTTGCAGGACGGCTCCGCGAAGCCCACGCCCGCCGAATCGCTCAAGCAATTCCAAGTCGCCCCCGGCCTGCGCTGGGACCTCGCCGCCACCGAGCCGATGGTGCGCCAGCCGTTGAACCTGCACTTCGATGACCGCGGTCGGATGTGGGTCGTGCAGTATCTCCAATACCCGTTCCCCGCCGGCCTCAAGGTCACGAAGTATGACCAATACCTCCGCGCCATTTACGACAAGGTGCCGCCGCCGCCGCCGAACCACTTCAAGGGCAAGGACCGCATCACGATTCTCGAAGACACCAACGGCGACGGCGTCTTCGACAAGGCGAAGGACTTCGTCTCCGACCTGAACATTGCCCGCAGCGTCGTCACCGGGCGCGGCGGCGTGTGGGTGTTGAACCCGCCTTACCTCCTCTTCTACGCCGACAAAAACCGCGACGACATCCCCGACCGCCCGCCCGAGGTGAAGCTCTCCGGCTTCGGCCTCGAAGACACGCACAGCGGCGCGAACTCGCTCGCGTGGGGGCCGGACGGCTGGCTCTACGGCGCGCACGGCAGCACCTGCACGGCGGACATCAAGGGCGTGAAATTCCTCGGTCAGGCCATCTGGCGCTACCATCCCGTTACTGGCGACTTCGAGGTCTTCGCCGAGGGCGGGGGCAACACCTTCTCCATCGAGTTCGATGCGCAGGGCCGCGTCTTCTCCGGCTCGAACTACGGCCAGACGCGCGGCCTGCACTACGCGCAAGGCGCGCTCTACATCAAGGGCTGGTCCAAGCACGGCCCCGCAATGAGTCCGTATCGCTTTGGCTGGTTCGAGCACATGGCGCACAAGGGCTACGAGCCGCGCTTCCCGCAGGCGATGCTCTACTACGAGGGCGGCGCGATTCCGCAATACGAGGGCCACATCGTCGTCGGCATGGCGCTCACGAGCCGCGTGATGGCCAGCAAGGTCGCGCGCGACACGTCGAGCTTCCAGACCGCCGACATCGAGACCAGCGTGCTCTCCAGCAACCGCTGGTTCCGCCCCGTGGACATGAAGACCGGCCCCGACGGCGCGATTTACTTCGCCGACTGGTGCGACAGCCGTCTCAGCCACCTCGACCCGCGCGACACTTGGGACAAGGAGTCCGGCCGCATCTACCGCCTCTCCGCAACCGGCGCGAAGGTGGGCTGGGCGAAGATGGATTTTGCCAAGCTCTCCGGCGACGAACTCATCAAGCTCCTCTCGCACCCGAACAAGTGGCATCGCCAGACCGCGCTGCGCGTGCTGTGGGACCGGGGGGACAAGGCGCTGGTGCCACGGTTGAAGGAGGCCGTGTGGGCGGGAAAAGTAATTAGTGAGGAAGTAATTAGTAAGCAGTCCGGGAGCGCCCGAATCTCCGGCAGCCCACTAAACACTCAATCACTAATCACTAATCACTTTGCTCTGGAAGCCTTCTGGGCCGTGAACGCCAGCGGCGGCTTCGACGACGCCTTTGCCCTGCAAACGCTCAAGCACCCCAACGAAATGGTCCGCTACTGGACCATCCGCCTGCTCGGCGACCGCAAGCGCGTCACGCCGCAACAGCAGGCCGCGCTGCTTGCCACCGCGAAGTCGGAACCCGCCGCCGAAGTCCGCGCGCAGCTCGCCAGCAGCGTCACGCGCCTGCCGGGCAAGGATGCCCTGCCCATCACGCGCGAGCTGCTCCTGCGCAGCGAGGACGTGAGCGACAAACACGTTCCCCTCCTGCTCTGGTGGGCCGTCGAGAGCAAGTGCGCCACCGACCGCGACGCGATTCTCCGCATGTTGGAGGACAGCACCTTCTGGCACGCGCCCATCGTGCAGAAGTTCATCATCGCGCGCCTCGGCCAGCGCTTCACCGCCGAGCGCACTGACGCCAATCTCGAAACCGCCGCGAAGCTCTTCGCCCTCGCGCCCTCGCCTGCCGATGCCGACGAACTCATCAAGGGCATGGAAGCCGGCCTGCAAGGCGACGCCGTGAAGTCCGTCCCGGCCGTGCTCTCGAAGAAGGTCGCGGAGCTTTGGGCCAGCCGCGCGCCCACGCCCACGCTCATCAGCTTCGCCGTCCGGCTCGGCCACGCGCCCGCCGCCGAGGCCGCACTCGCGCGCATCAGCGACGCGAAAGTTTCCGAGGCCGACCGCCGCAAAACCATCACGCTCCTAGCCGAGCGCCGCGTGGACGCCGCCGTGCCGACCTTCCTCAAGCTCCTTCGCTTCGAGAAGAGCGACGCGCTGCGCCTCGACTTGGTCAACGCACTCCAGCGCTTCGCCTCGCCGGACATCGCGCGCGAGCTGCTGGACCTTTACCCCGGCTTCAGCGGCAAGCTCCGCGACACAGCGCAAGCCGCGCTCGCCAGCCGACCCGACTGGGCGCGCCGCCTCCTCGCCGCCGTGGACGAAGGCCAGCTCAAGAAGGAGCAAATCTCCATCGCGAATCTGCTCGCCATCACCGCGTTCAAGGACGCCACGAGCGACGCCGTCATCAAGAAGCACTGGGGCCGTCGCACCCAGACGCGCGAAGCGAAGCTCGAGCAAATCGCGAAGGTGCGGAAGCTCCTCGCCGGCGCGAAGGGCGACGTGAAGGCCGGCCAGGAAATCTTCAAGCAGGCCTGCGCCGTCTGCCACACGCTCAACAAGGAGGGTGGCAAGATCGGCCCCGACCTCACCGGCTACGAGCGCGACAACCTCGACTTCATCCTGCCCGCCATCGTGGACCCGAGCCTCGCCATCCGCGAGGAATTCATCGGGTTCAACATCGAGACCCATGACGGCCAGTCGTTCGGCGGCCTCATCACGGAGATCAACGGCCAGCACGTCGTGGTGCTGGACATCGCCGGCAACAAGCACTCGCTGGCCCGCACCGACGTGAAGACCATGCAAGCCAGCCACATCTCCCTCATGCCCGAGGGCCTGCTCGACGCCTTGAGCGAGCAGCAGGTGAAGGACTTGTTCGCCTACTTCATGTCCGGCGCGCCGGTGGGGACGGGGAAGAAGTGAGCCGAGAAAGCGTTATGAAAACCAACTTGGTTGCATCACTGGCTTGCGCCGCCGGTTTGGTTTTGCTCGCCGTGCGTGGCTGTCCCGCCGCGAAGGCCGCAGAAGTTGCAACGGCACCGGTCAGTCCCTTCTTCAGCGAGAGCTTTGATGACGCCCGCCTGCTCCAGCGCGGCTGGTATGACGAAGACAAGTTCACCATCGCCGCGAAGGAGGCGCACACCGGCAGCGGTTGCATCGAGTTCCGCTGGCCCGACGGGGCCTCGGTGCCCACGGGTTGCGCGGGAATGCGCCGGCTCTTCGAGCCGAGCGAGACCGTTCATCTGCGCTTCCACATGAAGCTCTCCAAGGGCTGGGGCTGGACCGGGCGCGGCTATCACCCGCACTTGATTCAGTTCATGACCACGGAGAACGACAAGTGGCGCGGGCCGGCGAGCAGCCATCTCACCGTTTATGTCGAGCCGTGGGATGGCCGGTTGCGTCTGGCCGCGCAGGACATCCAGAACCAGGACCAGCCGCACGGCCTCACGCAAGGCCCGCTGCGCGGCGGCTTCAACGGCCAGATGTTCGACAGCGCGGAGACGCTCTTCACCGACGACCAGTGGCACTGCATCGAGGCGATGTTCCAGCTCAACACGCTTGACCTGAAGGCGGACAAGCCGAACGCAGACGGCATCGTGCGCGCGTGGTTCGATGGCAAGCTCGTGGTGGACCGGACAAACGTCGTCCTGCGCTCCACGGATTTCCCGAAGATGAAGTTCAACCAGTTTCTGCTGAAGCCGTATTTCGGCCCCGGCCTGCTTCCGCACGCGCAGACGCTGTGGATTGATGAGCTGGCCGTGGGGCCGAAGGGCATTGCCCCGGTCGGCGGGCGATAGTCTGGCGACACCTTCTTGCTGGAATGGGGGGCGCATGGGGGCTTGCCAAAGTCGCACGGACTCCCCCATCTTTCACGCGTATGAATAACAAGACGGCAGTTGTGGTGTTGGTGGCCCTGAGCGTGTTGCTGGGCTTCGGGCTTCTGATGCGGCACACCAACGCAGTGGAACAGAAGAAGAAGGACGACACCGCCATCGCCCAGCTCGAAGGCGACGTGAAGAAGACCACCGGCGAGCTGACCGACCAGAAGAAGGTCAACGAGACGCTCACAAAAACCAACGAGCTTGTCACCGCCAGCCTCGCCGCGAAAACCGAGGAGGCGAAGGCGCTGGATGCAAAGGCGCAGGCCACCGCCGCTGAACTGGCGCAGACCAAGGGCGCGCTCACCAAGTCCCAGGCCGACACCAAGGCCGCGCAGGAGCAGGGCAGAAAGATCGAGTCAACGCTCACCGCCGCCCTGACCGCCGCGCAGACCAAGGCCGCTGCCGACGCGCAGGCCGCGGCCAGCCGCTACACCGCGCTGGACAAGTCCAAGGCCGAGGAGATCGCCAGGCGCGACGGCAGCATCAAGGATTTGCAGAACACCCGCGACCAGTTGAACGCGAAGGTCGCCGCGCTGAACGCAGACATCACCAAGCTCAAGTCCACCATTGGCACTCTGAACACCCGCATCTCCTTCGTTGAGGGCGAGCTGCAGGTGACCAAGGACGACAAGTCATTCCTCACCAAGGAGCTTGCCCGGATGCAGGGCGAGCGCACGGAGATGGAGCGCAAGATGAATGACCTCGATTTCCTCAAGGAGCAGCTCTCCACCCTCAAGAGCGACCAGGCAATCGCACGCCGCGTGGACTGGATGCGCCGGGGCACGTTCATGGACGAGCGCAAGGGTGCGACCCTGCTGAACGACGGCCTCAAGCCTCTGGCCTCCGCCAGGCCCACGACCACGAAGGGCAGCCAGCTCAACGTCGAGGTTCACCGCGATGGCACCGTGACCATCAAGGCTCCCGCTCCCGCCGCACCGAAGGCCACCGAGTCCGGTGTCGAGAAGAGCGTGACTGTCGGCCCCAACTTCCCCGCCGCACCCGCGCCGAAGAAGAAGTGAGCGGGGGAAAGTATTCAGTAGTCAGTGTTCAGTGTTCAGTCGGGGACGTTCGTCCGGCTGTCGCTCGCTGAATACCGAACACTGACTACTTAACACTTTCCCCCTCATGTCCGCCCTTTCGTTGAACGACTCCTTCGGCCGGGTGATGCGCGATCTGCGGGTGAGCATCACCGACCGCTGCAACTTCCGGTGCATGTATTGCCTGCCGGAGACGGAGGAGGCCGCGAACTTCTATCGCGGAAAGTTCGACGCGCTCAAGAACCCGCAGCCCACGTTCACGCCCATCGTCCGCGAGTGGAAGCCCAAGTCCGCGCTGCTCACTTACGAGGAGATCGAGCGCGTCGTGCGCGTCGCCGTCGGGCTGGGCATCGAGAAGGTCCGCATCACCGGCGGCGAGCCGCTCCTGCGCCGCGATGTGCCGCAGCTCGTCGCCCGCCTCGCGCCCATCCCAGGCATCCGAGACCTCGCGATGACGACGAACGGCTCGCACTTCGCCCTGCACGCCGCCGCGCTTCGCGCCGCCGGCCTCAAGCGCGTCAGCTTCAGCCTCGACTCGCTTGACCCCGAAAATTTCAAGCGCATCACGGGCCGCGACGGTCTGCACGCCGTCCTCGCCGGCATCGCGCAGGCGAAGGATCTCGGCTTCGCGCCGGTGAAGGTGAACGCCGTGGCCATCCGAGGCCTGAACGACCACGAGCTGGAGCGCCTCGCTGAATTCGCGCGCGAACAGGACGTGAGCCTGCGCTTCATCGAGTTCATGCCGCTGGACTCGGGGCGCGCCTGGCTGCGCGATCTCGTGGTGCCCGGTCGCGAAATCCTCGCGCGGCTGCAAGCGCGCTACGACCTGCGCGCGGTGGCGTCCGACAACAAATCCGAGACAGCGAAACGCTGGACCTTTGCGGACGGGCGCGGCGAGATCGGCATCATCGCGCCAGTGACCGAGGCCTTCTGCGGCCACTGCAACCGGCTCCGTCTCACTGCGGACGGGAAAATCCGCACCTGCCTTTTCAGCCTGCACGAGCACGATCTCAAGCCTCTCCTGCGCGGCGGCGCGAGCGACGCCGAACTCAACGCACGCCTGCGCGAGATCGTGCTGGGCAAGGAGGACCGCCACCACATCGGCGAGCCGGGCTTCCAGCAGCCCGAGCGCACGATGAGCTGCATCGGCGGGTGAAGTGTGCCGGCGATTTGCAGTCGCCGCCCGCAGGCTTTGGAGCGCCCGAACTTCCCGTTTGACGCGCCTCCCGGTTCTGCAAAAGTCCCGCCCATGAAACCACTCAGTCAGTTCGCGCAAAGCCTTGCCCTCGCCACGCTCCTTCTCGCTCCGCCGGCCCGCGCCGAGGTCAACGTCGTCGAAAAGGTCGCCAGCGATGTCTATTTCCACGAGGGCGACATCGGCCGCCGCGGCCACTGCAACAACGGCTGGATTGTCTTCGCAGACTACGTGCTCGTCGTGGACGCCAATTTTCCCTCCGGCGCGGAGGTCATCCTTCCAAAGGTCAAGGCTCTCACCGACAAGCCCATCCGCTTCGCCTTCGACACCCACCACCACGGCGACCATGCCTACGGCAACCAGGTCATGCACGAGGCCGGCGCCACCATCGTCGGACATTCGGGCGTGCTCGCGGAGATGAGGAAATACGAGACAAACTACTTCACCGGCAAAGGCCCGGGCCGCTGGGAAGACGCAGCGAAGGGACGCAAGGATGTCGCCGCCAGCAAGCTCCGCCCGCCCACCATCCTCTTTGACAAGCAGCTCGCCTTCGACGACGGCACTCATCGAGTG
The DNA here is from genome assembly GCA_016235545.1 of Verrucomicrobiota bacterium. Lineage (GTDB taxonomy): Bacteria > Verrucomicrobiota > Verrucomicrobiia > Limisphaerales > SXTU01 > SXTU01. Next base: position 46,835 of record JACRKB010000015.1, read on the forward strand.
GAGCTTCTGCACCTCGGTGTCGCTCACACTCACGGCGACGGCTGGGCGTGGCTGCCGAAGGAGCGCATCGTCTTCACCGGCGACGCCTGCGTGAACGGCCCCTACAACTACACCGGCGACGGCAACATCCACGAGTGGATCAAGACACTCGACCGCGTCATCGCGCTGAAGCCGTTGAAAGTCTGCCCTGCCCACGGCCCCAGCGGTGGCCCTGAGGTGCTGGACAACCAGCAGCTGTATTTCAAGTCGCTCATCGCCGAGGTGAGAAAACTCAAGGACGCGGGCAAGACCGCAGCAGAAGCGCAGGCGGCGTCCGACACCATCAAGGAAACCCTCCGCAAGAATGACCGCATCGCTCACTACATCGGTCAGTTCATCGACGCGCAGGTGGAGAAAGCGTGGACCGAGATGGGCGGCGCGCCCTTCCCCGCGAAGAAGCAGGCGCAGGTGGAGCCAGTGTGGTTGAAGGGGAAAGAACTACTGGTGCTGCGCGGAGTTCAGTGACACTGCCCCTCGGCCGTCCAATCATCCCCGCCAGCTTGGGGCTCACCCAATAGACCGTCAGCAGAGAGAGGATGCTGCCCGTTGCTCTCCAAGTGCGGCCCCAAGGCCGAACAACTTTTCGACGCGTAACTCTCCCTGCCGGAACTGGAGCCGGGCCGCCGAAGTCGAATGCGGACGAAGCACGGACGCGCTGGGAACGCACGCCGCCGGCGTGCCATGTTCGGAGGCCCGCCGAAAACTCGTTGGACAAACTTTTTGCCGCAGCCAGAAGTCCATATGTTCGATCGAAGGTTTGGGCAGGCCACCCAAACCCCCACACGGGCTGCATGCGCTCTCCATTTCCATTTCGGAGAATCGGGTTCAAATGCTGATTTGTGCCTCTCAACTGCCCGGCGAGCACCTCGCGATTGCGCGGCAGAAGGTGAGGAAAAAAGTGAAAAATACTATTGTCACAAACCGCTCCTTTGCTAGGCTCGCCCGCAATGCACCTTCTTTGGTGTGTGGGCAAACGGTTTTTTGCCCGCTAGCAAACGCAAAGAAACAAACAGTCAACAACTCACAAGAGGAACTAACACACATGAAAGTTAATCAATGGACAATGGGGCTGGCCGCAGCGGGCGTGATCAGCTTCGGCGCAGTTGCTCAAGCGGAGGAAAAGCCGTCACACCAAGTGCTCACGGCCGTCTCCTCCACCGCCCTGAGCGGCTTCGTCAGCACCTCGGTCGGCTGGGAACCCGGCCGGGCCGCCGTCACAAAGCGCTACAGCTACGGCAAGGCTGGCGACCAGTTCAACCTTGATGTCGTTGACATCAAGTTGAGCAGCGCCCTCGCCGAAGGCGAGTGGGCTTCCGGCTACAACGTCGAGCTCTGGCTCGGACCTGATGCCGCCGGTTACGGCAACCAGATCGCGGCAGCCGGCAGCGGCATCGCGATCAAGAATGCGAACGTCTCCCTGAACATTCCGGTCGGTAACGGCATTCAGGCGAAGTTCGGTATCTTCGACACCTGTGTCGGCTACGAGACCGCCAACTCGATCGACAACCCGAACATCACCCGCTCACGCGGTTACACCATCGAGCCGACCTCCCACACCGGTCTGGTCCTGAGCGACAAGGCGTCCGACGCCCTCTCGATGATGGCTGGCGTTGCTAACAGCTACGACGCCGTCTTGAACGCAGGTGCGCGCGGTGGAAAATCGCAGCAGACCTACTTGGCCTCCGCGAGCCTCACCGCTCCAGACAGCCTCGGATTCCTCAAGGGTGCAGTTCTGACCGCTGGCGTGGTGGACGGCTTCGTCTCCACGACCGCTGCAACTGTTCCTGACCAGACGCTCATCTACGTTGGCGCGACCATCCCCACAGGGATCGACAAGCTGACGCTCGGCGCCTCTTGGGATCACCTGAACATTGACAAGTCCAGCGCCGACATCGATGCGCTCGCCGCATACGTTTCCATCAAGACCTGCGAGAAATCCACGGTCAACGTCCGCGTTGAATATGACGTGGCCGGCACCGGCGTTGGCAACGCGGCTGAGTTCCTCGCCACCACCGCGACTCTGGACTACAAGCTCTGGGCCAATGTCGTTTCCCGCCTTGAGTATCGCTGGGACCACGATCTGAATGCTCGCAAGGGCGCAGCCACGACGGGAACGCCAGCTGTTGCCTCCCGCAACAACGGTCACTCGTTGATCGCGCAGATCGCCTACAAGTTCTAATCTAAGCCTCGCTTAGACCTCACCCCTTCCGGGCAACCGGAAGGGGTTTTTCATTTTCCCGAACTGAAGCGCCGGGGCCTCACTCGGAGCACGGAATCCTACGTCCGCGCTCCGTCGTTGCTCAAAACCACCACTTCACGGAAAGGCCTAGCTCCCATGCGTCGCTGCCGCCGTCGGTCGTCGCCGCGCTGGTCGTGTAGGCGAGTTCAGTGCCGAACTCTAGGCTCTTGCGCGCTTGGAAGGTGATCCCCGCGCGACCGCCGAACTCCATCGAGTCGCGCTCGAAGGCGTAGTCCGCGCTGCCTTGCAGGTGATAGAAGAGCGGTCCCAACAGCCGGTCTCGCAGGTCGGCATAGACTCCCTCGCGGTGCAACTGGTGCAGCACCAAGCTGTCGAGCATCTGCGTCTGCTGCGCGACCGTCAGGCCCGGCGCGAGGGCGGGCGCGACCAGCGCGAGGTTGCCGGCCTTGCGCGAGTTCGCATGATAAGCGCCACGATAGCCGAGCTTGAACTCCGGCGACTCGCGCCGGGCGAGGAACTCGATTCCCCAGCTCGCCTGCAAACCCACCGCCAGCTCCTCGCTGCCCACCTGCACCTCGCGCCCGGTGAAGGCGGCGTATGTTTGGAAGCGCTCGGCGATGAGGTAATTGCCCGCGAGCGAGACGCGGTGCTGCCGGCCATCAAGGGAGTTCAGCAGCAGGCCATCGCGCGCCCGCTCGTTCGCGTAGCCTTCGAGCCAGACCGCGCCGTTGCCGGGGAAGCGGTGCATCAGCCGCGCGCCGCCGAGGAAGTCGGCTTGAGAACCGCCCGCCCACAAGTCGGTGCTCCAACGGCTGCTCCATGTCGTCTGCAGGCCGGCGGAACCCTCGGTGTCATCGGCCCAGCGGCGCTTGAGCAGCGCTGAGTTGCGCACCAGCACATCCTCGCGCATCGCCTCGGCGTGAAGCTGGTTGCGGTCTGAGATTTGCGTGCGGCCCGCGATTCGTTCCTGCCAGAGCTGGCCGGAGTCGAGCAGATAGGCGGTGCCGTGCGCGGAGACATGCTCGCCGTGCTCGCGATGCATCGGCTCCAACACGCGGCGCACCACGACGCGCGTCTGGTCGTCCACCTGGTTCTGGTCGAGCAATTCCTGATACGCGGTCTGCTGCGTGCGCCAGTCGCCCGACTTCTCCGCCGCGGCCGCGAGATCGAGCTGATATGGAAAGGGTTTGCCCGCGAATTTTTCCAGCCGCAGGTAGCGCAGCCCACTGGCGGCCTCCTGATAATTCCCGGCGAGCTGGCTGGCCGCGCCGAAATAATAGAGCGCGTCGTTGCTGTCGGGATAAGCGCGGTAAAGCTGAGTGGCGTAGTGGAGCGCCCTCCCTGCGTCCTTTTTGTCGGTGAAGAGCGAGGCCATCGCCAGCAGCGCCTCCTTGTTGGCGGGGTCGCGGGCGAGGATGTCCTGTGCGAGCGGCTCGGCCAGGTCGGCGCGGGCCGTCTTCGCGTAGAGATACATCAGGTAGCGACGGTCCTCGGGACGTGTCGAGGGGGAAAAAGCCCGCTCTTCGGCGGGTGATAGATTCGGCGGATGCGCGGTGGGCGGGAAGCCCGGCGGCGCGTCAAGCGAGCCGCGTGGCGCAGGCCACGACTGCGGCGTGGGCGGTGGTGGAGAATATTGCGGGACACCCGGGGCGATGTCACTGCCGCGACCAGCCGGGCGCTGGCCGGAGAAGGGGTCTTGCTGCGGTGTGAAGGCAGGAGCCTGCGGTGCGGTGGGGCGATAGTTCTGGTTGAACTCCGGCGGTGGCGGCGTCTGAAAATTTTGCGCGGGCGCGGGCCAGGCGCGCGCGGGTGCCTCCTCGCGAGTGCCGCGCCCGAAGAGCCGGCTGATGAAGCCGGGCCGGTCCAGCGAATCGTTCCGCGAATCGTTCCTCGCGGAGGACTGCGCGCGCGGCTCCGGCATCGGATAGCCAGCGGGCACCGCGCCGGGTGCGTAACGGACACCCTCGCTGACGACATGAGGCTGGAGCGCGCTCGGAGCGCCGGTGGGCGGCACCACCGCTCTCGTCACCGGCGCGATGGCTTGCGAGCCGATGACGCGCGTGTCAGACGGGTTCGGCCAGCTCGGCGTCGCATAGCCCTGCGGCGTGTATTGCGGGGCGACGGCCTGCGGCTGCGGCCACTGCGGTTGCGCGGCTGGATAGCTCGGCGCCTCGAACTGAGGCGCGGCGGCAGGTGCGTTAAACTCACCTCGCCCCGGACGCTGGCCGCTGAATCGGTCGCTGGCCGAACCGCCGAAGTTTCCCCCCGCCGGCACCGCGCCGGGCGAGTATCGGACTCCCTCGCTGATGACGTGGGGCTGGAGCGGGCGCGGCTGGCCCGTGGGCGGGACGGCCACTGGCGCGGCGAAGCGGGAGTCATAAGTCTGAGGCCACTGCGGCGCGGCGGCAGGTGCGGGCGCTTGGTTGTAGCCCGCCGGATCGGAGTAGCGCACGCCCTCGCGCACATAAGTCGTGCCGGGTGGTGGAAAACTTTGCGGCGCTGCGGGACGGGCGGGTTCCGCATCGCGCGAGAAGAGGCGCCCAAAGAACCCCTTCCGCTCCGGCTCCTGTGCCGCGTATCCGCGGGGCGCGGGGCGCGGGGCTGTGTAGGTGTCATCGGCGCGCGAGCTGCGGCGCGCCGTGTCGGGCGCATTGAGCGGCTGGTCTGCGAGGAACTGGAACTGCGCGTGCGCCGAGGTGCCGGCTGCCATGATGAGCGCGGTGAGGGCGAGGGCGGAGGTTGCGTTGGGCTGCCGGTGCATAGGTGTTCGCGAAAGGATTAAGATTAAGATGAGGATTGCGAGCAGGAGGCGCTGGCCGCTCCGCCGTTCGTAATCCTAATCTTAGACTTTCTCTAGATCCGGCTCCTGACTTTCACATCCGCGCCAGCGACCGGAGCATTTCCTGAATTGCCCGCTGATACGCCACGCGCGCGCCCAGTTTGTCGCCGCGCGCCGACAAGATGTCACCCAAAAACCCCCACGCCCGGCCGGCGTCCTCCGGCTGCGAGGCGACGAACGCGCGCTGATGAATCGCGGCGCGCTTGAAGTCCCGCGTGGCGGCAAGCAACTGCGCGGCCAGCTCGTGTGTCGCAGGCGTGGGGGGATCGAGGTAGCGCTGGAGCACGGCCAGAGCCTCGCGCTGGCGGCTGGCGCGGACGAGCAGGCGCGCGTAGGCGAGTCCGTGCGAGGTGTTTGCCGCGTCCATGCGGTGAAGCTTCTCGTAGAGCGTTAGCGCGGACTGCCAGTTGCCGGACGCCTCATACACGCCGGCGACGGTGGCGATGAGGCCGAGCTTTTCCACAAGCTCCGGCGTCAGCTCGCGCGTGACGAACTGCTCCGCGTCCGCCAGCCGCTTCGCCTGCAGCAGCAGGCTCAAATAAAACTTGGTCAATTCATCATCGCTCCGCAGCTCCGGGTGCGCGCGAAGCACGTCAGCCGCGGCGCTGAACTGGCCCTGGTCCGAGAGCGAATAGACAAGCTGGCGGCGCAGCGTCGTGTCCTGCGGGAAGCGCTCCACACCGCGCTGCAGCGCCTCACGCAGTTTCTCTTTCCGTCCGGCGATGCCTTGGAAATAGGCGAGCCGCTGATAATCCCGCGCTGTCGGCTCCGGGTGGCGGCCCAGCCAGTATTCCAGCCCGTCCGCCGCCACGGCGAGTTCTCCCATGCTTTCAGCCAACGTGAGGAAGCCCTCCACCGTGGCCTTGTCCGGCGCGCGCCGGACGAGCTGCTGGTAGAGAGCGAGAGCCTTCGTGTAGTCGCCCAGCCGGAAATGGCACTCCGCGAGTTCGCCCAGTGTGGCGACATCCTCCGGCTGCCGCTTCTGGAGGCGCAACAGCACGGGCAGGGCGCGGTCGTAATGCGCGAGGTCCATGAGCAGGCGCGAGTATTCCGTCAGGAGCGTGACGCTCGCGTTCGGGTCACGCACGAGGCTGAGGTAATACGCCTCCGCCTGCTCGAAGTTGCCAATCGTCGCCTCCAGCCGCGCGAGGAAAGGCGCATGCTTTTTCCGGTCAATCAGATTGCCCGCGTCCGCGAGCGACTTCGCCAGATCAGCGTCGCGATACAGGCCGGGGGCCAGCGCGATGAGGCGCTCGATGGCGGCGGGTTCCCGGAGGCGAAGCGCAATGAGGTAGTGGTCGAAGGCGTCGTTTGGCAGCGCGGTCCACTCGTAGAACTGCGCGAGCCGCTGGTGGTTCGCAGCGACGTTCGGCTCCAGCGCGACGATTTGCCGGAAGGCGGCGATGGCGGTTTTCTGATCGCCGCTCGCCAGCGACAGCTCGGCGAGCATCTGCCAGAGCTGAAGATTCTCCGGCTGCGCGGCTGCGCGCTTTTGAATCTCCGGCAGCAGCTCGCGGATGCGGTCGGACTCGCGCGCCGTCGTCATCAGCAAGCCGAACAGCCGGTCGCGATCCGCTGGCTCCACGACCGTCATCAGCTCGCGGATCGCCTCATACGCCAGACCGGGCTGGCCCGTCTCGCGCAGCAGCGTGACGCGCTCCCACGCAAGGCGCGGCGAGGCGCGCACGAGCGGACGGCCCGTGCGGCGCGCGAACTCGTCCACCGCGCGCAGCCCGAGCGCGGGCAGGCCCGCCTGCCGCGTGAGCGCGACAAGGCGGAGCGTGGTGGCAACGTCGGGGTTTTGCTGCCAGTGCGGCGCGTAAATCTGCATGGCCAGCACGGGCTTGGCGGCGGCAAGAGCCTTCTTCACCAGAGCCTCGTAGAGCGACGCGCGGACGGCGACAGGCAGTTGAGGCAGCACCGGCTCGAGAAGTTTCCAAACGGCCTCCGCGTCCTGGGATTGGTCGAGCAGCGCGGTGATTTCCTGCATGAACTCGGGCGTGAACTTGAACGGCGCTGCCAGCTCGCACGCGCGGGCAAGCAGCGAGGCTAGCGCACGCGGGTCGTCCGCCGCGAGGAGGCGGCGCTCCAACTGGATTTCCAGCAGCGCGTAGCGGCGGGGGTCTCTGGCGCGATCCTTCGCGGGCAGCTCCTGAAGAGTTTTGAGTGCGCGGCCCCAGTTCTTGTCCACGAGATGGCGCTCCAGCAGGCCATGCTGCGTGGGGATGAGCCACAGCGCGATGATCGCGCAGATCACCGGCACCGCGAAGAGAAGCTTCGGGGAGAAGACGGACGTGGAGGTTTTGGCGGGACGGGCCATCAAGCCAGAGTTTTGTCAAAAACGGACGGCAGCGAAGGCATCTCGCCCGGTAGGGCGAGACTCCGTCGAGCCCCATTTCGAGCGTAGCGAGGCGAGCGCGGCGAGTATCTTCTGAAGGGGCCGTCAGCCGAGGTGCTCGCTGCGCTCGCACCGCCTGCGGCGGTATCGAGGGCTCGACGGAGTCTCGCCCTACCGGGCGTGGACGCGTTCACAGCCTTACCTCCACTTTCGCCTCGCTGGGCAGTTCCAATTTTAAGCCGCCGCTCGCGTCCGTCTGCCACGAGGAGGATTTTCCGTTCACGAGGACGCTCGCGGTCGCGCGCGCGGGCAGGCCGGCGAGGGTTACCTTGCAGGGGCGGACATCGCGCACCGTGAACGCGGCCTCGCGCGCGGCGTGTTTGCTGAACTGGATTTCCGCCGTGCTGGCTTCGAGGCGCAGGTGCGCGGCGGGCCGCTCGGCCAGCGCCAGCTCCACCCGTGGCGATCCGTCGGTGTGGAGGTAGAGCGTGTCGCCGCTCACGCGCCAGCCGGTGACACCCCGGCTCGCGGCGAGGTCTGGCACGAGCGCGGACTTCGGCAGGCGGAAGGTGCGCAGCGCGCCGGCGTTCACGAGTGTCCAGCGCGTGTCCGACTGGCGGAAGACGCGCGTGGCGCGGGCATCGCGGACGAGGCGGGCGTAGTCGGCGGCGGTGACCGCGTGCAGCTCCTGCTTGATCGCCCAGTCGAAGAGGCGCGTGAGCGCGTTGAGCGAGGCGTGGTTGTCGCCGCTGTAAAAGTGGAAGTAGATGTTGACGGGCTTGAGGCGGCGCGGGCTTTCCATGCGCTCGTAGCCGTCCTGCGCCAGCACGAAGCCGCCGAAGAAGGGCGAGGCGGTGTCGCCACTGATGGCCCAGCGCTCGCGGTAGATGTTTTCGTTCTCGTTCGCGGCGGTGATTTGCAGTTCGCCCTCCCATGGCAGCGCGCGGGCGGAGACGCGCGTGACGGACGGGCGCTTGCGGCTCATCGCGGTCTCGCCGCCGTTCATGTTTTCAATGCCCAGCTCGCGCACGAAGCGCAGCGCCTCCGGCCACGGGCGGCAGTTGCCGGACCAGAGGAAGATTTTGACCGGCTTGCCCGGCGGGCAGAGCTCGCGCTCGATGTAGCGGACGGAGCCTTCAATCTCGCGGCGCGCGTCCACGCCCGTGTGGTTCAGTGGCTCGGCGAGCAGGAGGTTCGCGCGCTTGTAATCTCGCACCGTGCGGTCGCCGGCGTTCCAATAGAAGGGATGCGTGTAGGCGTGCGACGCGGCCTCGACCTTCGGCAGCGCGAGGACTTCGCGTGCCTGCCGCGTGAGCAGCTCGGCGTCGCCGGGCTTTTGGTCCACGACCAGACCGCGAATCTCCGCCTCGATGAACGAGACGGTGAAGGGAAAGGGATACTTCTTGATGATGCGCTCGGTGATGAGCTCGCCGGAACGCCGCCCCGGCTCGACGCTGGAGACATGGCGGAATCCATCGCCATCAATGTGCGAGAAGAAAAGCCGCACTCCATCGCGGGTGGTGGTGTCCGGCACCGGCAGGACGGCGCGGCCCAGCGCGGCGTGGAAAAAATAAAACGGGTCCACCAGCCACAGCTCGTCGAGGTCGGGCCGGCGGAACAGCGCGTAAGGGTCCAGCAGCATCCCGCCCCACGGCGCGATGAAGAGCGGGTCGAACTGGGCGCCTTCCGCCGTTGCGAGGGACAGCAGCACTTCGCTGCCGGCGGGCGCGCGCAGGTCGCGAAAGCCGGCGGGGGTGAGGTTCAGCGGTGCTTCAAAGTTGAGCTGCCGCGCCACGGTCAGCGCGCGCAGGCCGGTTGCGCTCTTGGGTGGGCGGCCTGTGCCAACGCATCCAAATGCCGTCAGCACACGTTCCACGAGCGCTTCATCCGTGAACGGGAGCACGCCAAAGAAAATGATTTTGCGCCCGCGCTGCTGCTGCGCGATGAGCCAGTCCGCGACGGCAGTCTCGTGCGCGCGGGGGATTTCCAGAAAACGGTCGAGGATGACGGCGGTGAACTTCGGGTCCAGCTCGGCGGGCAGGGCATGCGTGTGGAGGTTGAGATAATCCACTTCGTAGCCGAGCCACTCCAAAGCCATCTGCGCGACGGATGCGGTGCCGCTGTCAATGGGCCAGCGCACAAGCTCCTCGACATCGGCCTCGCGGTTGCCGAAGAGCGTGAGCACCCAGCGCGGGACTTCGCCGGTGGGCAGTGGCGCGGCAGGCAGGGTGGCGCGCGGAGCTTGCACCTGCGGCGCGCCGGATGACACGGCTGCCGGCAACGCGGGTGGCAGCGCGGGGACGCTCTTCGTCGGCTGGATGTTGAAGCTGGTGATGGTGGCGGGTGTCGTGGTGGAAAGTGCCGCGTCGCGTTTCACGGGAACGGACGGCCTCGGCGCGAGGAACTTGCCGTCCAGCTCCACCGTGCTGATGAATGGCGTGAAGCCCTCCGTCGCGATGCGCCGCGCGGTGGCCTCCGCGAGCTGCGGGTCTGACGGATTCACGTAGTCCACCACATACACCGGCAGGCCGGCCTTGCTGATGGTGCGGAGGATTTTGAGCAGCCAGTCCGTGCCGGACTGCGCCTCCGCCACGTAGCGTTTTGTGGCAAAGTCGTATTTCTGGAACACCGACTCGGCGAGCACGCCATCCACGCTGCCGGGGAGCCGCGCGAGCATCGGGAAGCCGCGGTTGAGGATGACCTTGTGCTGCGGAAACTTCGCCTTGAGCTGTTTGATGAGCGTGCCGAGTCCGTCGCGAAACGCCGTGCCGCGCTGCGGGAATTGCTTCTCCAGCAGCTCGACGCTGTCCGCGGTGTCGAGGAAGAAACCATCGAAGCCCTTTTGCGCCGCGCCCGTCGCGAGCGTGTTGACCACGAAGTCCGCCCAAGCCGGCTGCGACACGTCGGCGAAGTCGCCCTGCCAGATGTCGTTCTTCCCCAGCAGCGGAATCTTGCGCGCAGCGACCTCGGCGCGATACGCCGCGTCCTTCGCCACTTCCACGACGCTGAGGTAGGCGAAGGGCGTGTGGCCGGCGCGCTTGAGTTCCGCCACGTCCACGCGCGCGTCGGGGCTGAGGATGGAGAAATCAAACTCGCGCAGCGCAGCAGCGTCCGGCGCGGCGGAGTAGTTGATGCAGAACGTGGCGGCCCGGATGGACAGGGCCGAAAGGAGCAGGGCAAAGGCAAGCCAGCCCCCAGCGGGAAAACTGGCGGACCGACGCAACCGCTGGCAGGGCAGACTCATTCCGATTACTAGTGGGCGGAGGATAAAAGGCCTGCGCATGAAGTAAAGCCGTGAGCCTGCGATGGAGGGCGCATGGACCCTTCCCTCCTGCTCGTAATCTTGATCCTAATCCTGCTCCTCGGAGCGGCCCAGCCAGGGAGCAGGATTAGGATCAGGATTGAGAGCAGGAGAAGACCGCGCCACAGCGCTCGCTTCCTATCACCCGCGCCTCTGGCATTCCCCCACATAGTCGCGGAAGGCCTGCTGCAACTTGCGCGTGAGCGGGCCGGGCTGGCCCTCGCCTACCTTGCGCTCGTTGATTTGCACGACGGGCATCACCTCGTTCGTCGTGCCGAAGAGCATCGCCTCGGCGGCGCATTTCAAGTCCGCCTCGGCCACGGGGAATTCCTTCACCGGGATGTCCAGCGCGGAGCACAGGCCCAGCGCTACGAGGCGGGAGATGCCGGGGAGGATGTAATTGCTGCGCGGCGCGGTGTGCAGCACGCCGTCGAGGACGACGGCGAAATTCGAGAGCGAGCCTTCCAGCGCGAAGCCATCCCGGACGAGCACGGCCTCGTGCGCCCCGGCCTCCTGCGCCTGCTGGTTGGCCAGGACGTTGGGCAGCAGCGAGACGGACTTGATGTCGCAGCGCGCCCAGCGCTGGTCGGGCACCGTGATGACTTTCACGCCGCTGGCCCACTTCTCGACCGGGTTGGCGAACGGCGCGGCGAAGGCATAGACGGTGGGTGTGGCGTCGGCGGGGAAGGCGTGTTTGCGTGGTGCCGCGCCGCGCGAGACCTGCAGATAGACCGTGGCCTCGGCGTCTGCGAGGTTGTTTCGCTTCAACAACTCGCTGGCGATGGACGCAAAATCTGTGTTCGCCGGCGACGCGATGCGCAGTGCTTTGAGGCTGTAATCGAAGCGGTCCCAGTGCTCGCGCGCGCGGAAGAGATGGCCGCGATAGGCGCGAAGGACCTCGTAAGCACCGTCGGCGAAGAGGAACGCCCGGTCGTCGGGCGCGATGCGGGCCTGATCCTTCGGGAGGAACTCGCCGTTGAGATAGACAGTCATGGCGGGTGGTTAAAGCGGGAAACGCGGTGAAGGGCAACTGGAAAGATGGGGGAGCGCTTTCACCCAGCTCCAATTTTGAGCCACGGATGGAACACGGAACAAACACGGATGGAAGAAAAGGCGGGCACAGTGGCTGATGACGGCGCCAGGGCAAACAAACATCCCCCGATGCGGGCGCTGGAAAAAGTCGGGCTTGGCGCGCGTGCGATTGGCGACTAGCTTGCGCCCGTGAGTTCCAGTCACATATGAACGCCAATGGCATCCTCAAGCAGCACTGGCTGCATGTGGCCACCCACTTCACGGTGGATGCGCTCATCTTCGCGGTGGCGTTCATCATCGGCACGGACTTCGTCATCTCGGACGACGACCTTCAGATGCGGCTGGAGTCCTACCTGCCGGGCATCCTGATGGGCGCGTTAGCCTTCCCCTGCTTCGTATATATCTTCGGCCTCTACTCGCCGCAGAGTTACAAGCAGCGCGTCACCAAGCGGGCCATCGTGCTGGCCATGTGCCTCACCGGCACGATGCTGCTGGTGATACCGCTGTTCTACCTCAAGAAATCACTCGCCATCGGCCGCGGTGTCTTCGGTTCCAGCGTCTTCATTGCCTACTTCGCGGTTCTCTTCCACCACGGCCTGCTGCTGCGCTCGCTGCGCAACTACCGCGAGCGCGTGGCCTTCATCATGACCTGCACGTTCGACGAGCTGGAGGCGCGCTTCTTCCAGTCCCTCGGCACGGAGAACATGGAGCTGGCCGGCCTCATCCACTACGACAACTACCAGCCCATCGGCGAGATGCGCGTGCTGGGCAAGGTCAGCGACCTTCAGGACATCGTGCGGCGCGAGAACATCCACCGCGTCCTCTGCACGAGCAAAAGCATCAGCGACCCCGCCATGTGCAAGGCCTTTTGCGAGCTGCGCTACTCCGGCGTGCAGGTCATGCCGCTGGTCAGCCTCTTCGAGGAGGTCCACCAGCTCGTGCCGCTGGAGCTTATCACGCCCGAATGGCTCCTCGCCGCCAGCGCGCAGCCGCACATGCTCTACATCAAGAAGCTCAAGCGCGGGTTCGACATCGTGGTCTCGCTGCTGGGTCTGGTATTCCTCGGCCCGGTCATGCTCCTGGGCATCCTCGCCACCAAGCTCACCTCCGCCGGCCCTGCCTTCTACAAGCAAATCCGCGCCGGACGGTTTGGCCGGCCCGTCAACGTCATCAAGCTCCGCTCCATGCGCACTGACGCGGAGAAACACGGCGCTGTCTGGTCCACCGCTGGCAAGGACCCGCGCTCCACGCCCGTGGGAAACTTCCTCCGCAAGTATCGCATAGATGAAATCCCGCAGCTCATCAACGTGCTCAAGGGCGACATGTCCTTCGTCGGCCCGCGCCCGGAGCGCCCGGTCTTCATCGAGGAGCTGGCCCAGCAAATCCCCTATTTTCAAGAGCGGCTCATGGTGCAGCCCGGCATCACCGGCTGGGCGCAGGTGAATTACCCCTACGGCTCGTCTGTGGAGGACGCGAAGTGGAAGCTCGAATACGACCTCTACTACATGAAGCACATGAGCTTGTTCCTCGACCTCTTCATCCTGCTGGACACCGTCCGCATCGTGCTCCGCGGCGGCATGAAGGGCGACGCGAAAGACCGCCTCCCGCGCTACGAGGCCATTTGGTTCTTCAGAGTCTTCGGCAACGAAGCATCGAACACGCCGCGCCCGCCTGAGAGATAGGGCACTGCTTCCCCCGGCTTCCTCCTGCTCGTCATCCGAATCGCAATCCTGCTCCTCTGCTGTCGCCCGGGATGGAAAGGATTCGGATTGGGATTCATGTTGCCAGCCGAAAAACAAAGCGCCGGACGCGGGTTGAACCAGCGTCCGGCGTGAGGGGGAAGGAACGGGCGTCACATATCAGCGTAACGCGCGCGGAGCATGGCAGTGAACTTGGCCACCTTGAGCTTCTCGCGCTTCTTCTCGCTGGGCTTTGTGTAGCGGCGATGGCTGCGGACCTCTTTCAGCGTGCCTTCGCGGTCGATTTTCTTTTTCAACCGGCGCAGCGCCTTTTCAACCGGCTCGCCTTTTTTGAGCTTAATTTCCGTCAAAACTGTTTCACTTCCTTCCCAGTCTGCTGCCCGGGGTTTGGCTGGCGAAAGCCGCCAGTCCTGTCCGGGTCAGGGAGCGGCACTCTAGTGGGCGGCGGATTCCCGTCAACCGTCAAAACCGGCCCCCCGCAGGTCGGGCGCATCTCACTTTGCTGCAAATGGCTTTGGAAAAGGTCAACTCTCCCAGATGCGGAGCTGCGGTAGAGAGTAGCCCAGGGCGCAAGCCCTGGGTGGCGAGCGCACCAACTGAGCCCCAGCGGGGCGGCAGACTCCGACTGCGACATGAATGGATGGCGGCTCCTCTGCCGCCGCGCTGCAGCTCGCCCTCGTCACCGCCTGACCCACGGCTCCCGCCGTGGGCTACTTTCTCTCGCAACTTCGTTGCTGCCCCTGATCGCCACATGGGTTGCAAGAAACTGGGATGCGCCCCGCAGGTCTGGGCGAGGTCGCACCTTTCCACTACCGAGTGGCTGTTCCCCTCCTGATCTCAGTCCAGAGATGCTGAAACCTCACCCCTCTTGCCTCCTCGCCTGCACGCTTGGATCGCCTCCGCCACACGCGCCGCCTGCACCGTCTCGCGCACGTCATGCACGCGGAGCAGTTGCACCCCATCGCGCACTGCCAGCGCCGCGCAGGCCAGCGCGCCAGGCAGTCGATCCATCGCGCTCTCTGTGCCGGTGATTTTGCCGAGGAAGGATTTGCGCGAGACCCCCAGCAGCACGGGCCGCTCGTGCCGGGCGAAGTGCGGCAGCCCATCCAGCAATTCCAGATTGTGTTCCAACGCCTTTCCGAATCCGATGCCGGGGTCGAGCACGACTTGTTCACGCCGCACGCCGAACTGCTCCAGCCACGCGAGCCGCTCGGCGAAGAAGCCATCCACCTCGCGCAGCACGTCGGTATAGGCCGGGCTTTGCTGCATGGTCTGCGGCGTGCCCTTCATGTGCATCACCACGTAGCCAGCGCGGAACTCGGCGACGACGCGCGCCATCGTGTCGTCGGCACGGTTGGCGGCGATGTCATTCACAATGCTGGCGCCGGCCAGCAGCGCGGCACGCGCAACCTCCGGCTTCTGCGTGTCAATCGAGATGGGCGCCCGCACCCGCGACGCGAGCTGCCGGATGACCGGGACGACGCGGCGGATTTCCTCCTCCGCCGGAACCGGTGCAGCGCCGGGCCGGGTGGATTCACCGCCCACATCCAGCAGGTCGGCCCCCTCGCGAAGCAGTTGCCCCGCGCGGTCCACCGCCGCCTCGACAGAGAAAAACTGCCCGCCGTCCGAGAATGAATCCGGCGTGACGTTCAGCACGCCCATCACGAGCGTGGGGCGGGGGAAGCGAAACTCGTGTCTGCCAGCGCGCCAGAGCATGGAGGAGTTCAGCACAGGTGCGGGGCAGAGTCAGGGGCAGAATCTCCAATTCGCATGACGAGATTCAACGCGCGCTGAGGAAGCACATCTCCGCCGTTGCCTTGCCACGCGGCCGTCGGCATCGTCGCCGCCGCGATATGAACGTGAATTACCCCGATGGGGTGCCGGCTTTCCCCACTCACCCATCATGAAACCCACCCGCGTCCGCCTCTTCATCAAGCCCTACTGCCCGTGGTGCTCGAAGGCCCAGGACTGGCTCGACGCGCGCGGCGTGGATTACGACATCCTCAATGTCATGGCCGACGACAAGGCTTACGACGAGATGGAGCGTCTCTCCGGCCAGACCTGTGCGCCCACCATCGAGGTGGACGGCAAGGTCCTCGGCGACTTCGGCCCGCCGGAAATCGAGAAGTGGTGGAAGCAGAACAACTTTGACTAGGAGACACGAAGTGAGCCGCATTTTTCATAAGGAGAGCAGGATGGCAGGAGAAAACCCTGCGTTCGCTGCGCCTTGTTTTCTTTTGCTCTCCTGCCCTCCTAATAATTCGCCGCCTCCGCTTCTGTGTTTCATCTGTGTCCATCTGTGCCTGAAATAATGACTTCTCTCCTGGCACCGCCCGCCCCGCGCCCGCGCCTCCCCGAGTGGCTCCGCCTCCCGCTGCCGACCAGCAGCGCGTTCACGAAGACGCGCGACCTGCTCAACGACCTCCAGCTCCACACCGTCTGCGAGAGCGCCAAGTGCCCGAACCATTGGGAGTGCTGGAGCAAGGGCACGGCCACCTTCATGATCGCCGGCGACCGCTGCACGCGCGCGTGCGGCTTCTGCGCCGTCTCCACCGCCAAGCCGCTCGCCCTCGAAGCCGACGAGCCGCAGCGCGTGGCCGAGGCGACCAGGCGCATGGGCCTCAAACACGTCGTCATCACCGCAGTGGCGCGCGATGACCTCGCGGACGGCGGCGCGGAGCACTTCCGGCAGACCATCGAGGCCACGCGCGCGGCAAACCCCGGCATCGTCATCGAGGTGCTCGTGCCCGACTTCCTCGACAAGGACGACGCCATCGAGTGCGTGCTCACGGCGAATCCGGAGATTTACAACCACAACCTCGAAACCGTCCGCCGCCTCACGCCCTCTGTCCGTCACCGCGCGACTTACGACCGCTCGCTCTCCGTGCTCGCGAAGGTGAAGGCCCGTCGCCCGGATGTCTTCACGAAGTCTGGCATCATGCTGGGCCTCGGCGAAACCGAGGTCGAGGTGCTCGCCGCAATGGAAGACCTCCGACGCTCGAAGTGCGACATCCTCACGCTGGGCCAATACCTCCAGCCGACGCTGAAGCATCTGCCGGTCGTCGAGTTCATCCACCCGGACACGTTTGCGGAACTCGGCGCTCGTGCGGAGGCGCTGGGCTTCGTCCACGTGGCCAGCGGCCCGATGGTGCGCAGCAGCTACCACGCGGAGGAGTTTGCGCCGGCCTGAAATTGAATCTCTAAACTCTGAACTCAACACTCCGCCCATGTCCGCGCCTTCCATTCTCACAACCGTCGTCGGCAGCTACCCCGTCCCCGCGTGGCTCGCGGCCTTCCCCACCGCCACCGCGCTGCGCGACGCCATCCTCGTCGTGCTCAAGACGCAGGAGCTCGCCGGCCTCGATGTCATCGCGGACGGCGAGCTGTCGCGCTTCGACGTGAACCACCCCGAGACCAACGGGATGATTGACTACTTCATTCGCCCGATGAGCGGCATCCACCCGTCGCTCTCTCGCGAGGAGCTGGCGAAGTTCCGCGCCGCGCAAGGCATGAAGTTCCGCACGAAGCCGGCGGGCGTCGTGCGCGGGGAGATTGGCGAAGGCAGCTTGAACCTCCCCGCCGCATGGCAGTCCGTGAAAGGGCTCACCACGCGCCCTCTCAAGTTCACGCTCACCTCGCCCTACATGCTCGCCAAGACGCTTGTGAACGAGTTTTACCCGGACACACGCGCGCTCACGATGGCGCTGGCCGAGGCGCTGCGCCGGCAGGTCGCGGACATTGACGCCGCCGTTGTGCAAGTGGACGAGGCGAATCTCCCCGGCCACCCCGAAGATGCCGACTGGGCGCACGAACCAATCAACCATGTGCTCAAAAGCGTGCGCGGCCAGAAGGGCCTGCACCTCTGCTTCGGCAATTACGGCGGGCAGAGCATCCAAAAGGGCTACTGGCGCAACCTCCTCCCCTTTCTCAACCGCCTCGACGTGGACCATCTCGTCCTCGAATTTGCCCGGCGCGGCTACGACGAACTCGATGCCTTCCGCGACCTCCGCCCCGGCATCGCCCTCGGACTCGGCGTCGTGGACATCAAGGACAACGAAGTCGAGACGCCCGACCTCATCGCCACGCGCATCGCCCACGCCGTGAAGACGCTCGGCGCCGGGCGCATCAAGTGGGTCCACCCCGACTGCGGTTTCTGGATGCTCTCGCGCAGCGTGGCGGACCGGAAAATGGCGGCCCTGGTGGCGGGGAGGGACAAGTGTTTAGGAAGATGAAAACGCGCTGCGTGTGACGTGTTGCGTGTTGCGTGATCTAGTTCGAGCACCACCGGCCTAACTCACGGAACACGGAGCACGCATCACGTCACCCCCGCATGAAACCCCGCCTCTACGCATACGCCGGCTGCGACACCTGCCGTCGCGCGAAGAAATTCCTCGAAGCACGCGGCCTCGCCTTCGACGCCATTCCCATCCGCGAGCAGCCGCCCACGAAGGCCGAGCTGAAGCGGATGCTGGCGATTTACGAGGGCGACCTCCGCCGACTCTTCAACACCTCCGGCGGCGACTACAAGGCGATGAAGCTCGCCGAGCGCCTGCCCAAACTCACCGAGGCTGAAGCCCTCGCGCTGCTCGCAGCGAACGGGAATCTCGTGAAGCGTCCCTTCCTGCTCGCGGACAAGAGCGGCCTCGTCGGCTTCAAACAACCGGAGTGGGAGAGGCTGCTGGGTAGCTGATTACCAAGTGTCGATAAAACAGGTGGGATGAACGTCGGGTTCGACAGCTCGACGGAATCTTGCCCCTCCGGCGCTATTTCTCCTCCCACGCCTTCGCACGTGACAACGCCTTCTGCCAGCCAGCCGTGAGCCGCTTGCGGTCGCTGCCCTTCATGGCCGCAGAGAAGCGCCGGTCCACCTGCCACTGCGACGCGATTTCCTTCTGGTCCTTCCAGTAACCGACGGCGAGGCCGGCGAGATATGCGGCCCCGAGCGCGGTGGTCTCCGAGACGCGCGGGCGGACGACGGGCACGGCGAGGAGGTCGGACTGGAACTGCATGAGCAGGTTGTTCGTGCTCGCGCCGCCGTCCACGCGGAGTTCCTTCAGCTTGATTTTCGCGTCGGCCTCCATCGCGTGCAGCACGTCGGCGACTTGGTAGGCGATGCCTTCGAGCGCCGCGCGGGCGATGTGCGCCGAGGTCGTGCCGCGCGTGAGGCCGGCGAGCAGGCCGCGCGCATATTGGTCCCAGTGCGGCGCGCCGAGTCCGGCGAAGGCGGGAACGAGATAGACGCCGTGCGTGTCCGTTACTTGTGCGGCGAGCGCCTCGACATCGCGCGAGGACTTGATGATGCCCAGGCCGTCGCGCAGCCATTGCACGACCGCGCCGGCGATGAAGATGCTGCCTTCCAGCGCGTATTCCGTGCGGTTGCCGATGCGCCAGGCGACCGTCGTGAGCAGGTTGTTCTTCGACGTGACGGGCTTGGTGCCGGTGTTCATCAGCATGAAGCAGCCGGTGCCGTAGGTGTTCTTCACCATGCCGGGCC
>JACRKB010000145.1 GCA_016235545.1 Verrucomicrobiota bacterium
GGAGGTTTGAATCGTGAGGAACGTCGGCGGTTGTTCGCCAGCGAGGGGCTGTTGCAGCTTGTGCGCTTCGGCAACCAAGTGGACTTGGTTCACTTCGCAGCCGAGGCCGATCATCACGTAGCCGGCGATGTTCGGGTGCCGTGCGATGCCGGCGGTGACACGCTGAAGCAACTCGTGCGGCGCGCCGGGCTGGATGCCGCAGCCGATCTTGTGCGTGAAGGGGACGACGCCATCAATGCCCGGGAAGTCGCGCGCGAAGTCCGGCCCGCGAAAGCGGTCTGCCACGTAGCGCGAGACGCCGGCGGAGCAGTTCACGCTGGAGATGATGCCAATGTAGTTGCGCGTGCCGGCCTTGCCGCCGGGCCGCGAGAAGCCCTGGAATTGGCGCATCGCTGACGCGGGATGATACGCCACGGGCCGCGCATCCACGCCGAACGCGTAGTCGCGCCCGAAATCGCGCAGACCGACGTTGTGAGTGTGGACGTGCTCGCCCGGCGCAATGCGGCCCTTGGCGAAGCCGATGGTCTGGCCGTATTTCGTGACCGGCGCGCCGTCGGCGATTTCAGCGACGGCGAGTTTGTGACCCGGCGGGATGCCCTTGGCCAAGGCGAGGCGCAGCGAGCCGCTTTCCAGTTCCACGCCGGGCTTGAGCGGGCGCTTCACCACCACCACGTTGTCGGCCGGGTGGAGTCGTAGCGTCAGGTCTTCGAGTTTCAACATGAGGCGAGGGTAACAGCGGAGGGAGGAGCTTCAAGCGTCGGAAGTTCCAGCCGAGGCATTTTCAACCGCTGCGGATTGACTCTCCCGGCAAGCGCGGCACGATGCGGCCATGACCCGCCGAAAATATCTGCTGCTTGTCGCCCTGCTGCTGGCTGCCGTTCGCTTTGCGCGCGCCGACGCGGTGGATGACTTGGTGAAGGCGGAGATGGGGAAGCAGCAGATTCCAGGTCTCGCACTGGCGGTGGTGAAGGATGGCATGCTCGCGAAGGCCGCCGGTTATGGGCTGGCGAACGTGGAGGAGAAAACGCCGGTGCTGCCTGACACGGTGTTCCGCATCGCGTCGGTGGGGAAACAGTTCATCGCCACAGGGATCATGCTGCTCGTGGAGGAGGGCAAGCTCGGGCTGGAGGACCGGCTGGACAAGCTGATCAAGGACGTGCCTGCGGCGTGGGCACCGCTCACCGTGCGGCAGTTGCTCTCGCACACGTCGGGGCTGGTGCGGGAGTCGCCCGGCTACGTGCCCATCCTGCGGCAGCCGGACATCAACGTGATTCGCGCGGCGTATTCCCTGCCGTTGCAATTCACACCGGGGGAGAAATACCAGTATTCCAACGTCGGCTACTTCACACTCGCGGAAATCATCCAGCGCAAGGGCGGCCAGCCGTGGCCGGAGTTCATTTCCGCACGCATCTTCAAACCCGCACAGCTCAACGCAACGGCAACAACTGACAAGCCGCCGAAGGGTCCGCGCGCGACCGGTTACGCGGGCAAGGATGGCCGGTGGACACCCGTCGTGGACGCGCTCGCGGTGCGGCCGAGCGGTGCTTTTCACTCCACGGTGCTAGACTTGGCGCGGTGGGACATGTTGCTGGACGGGGACAAGGTGCTGAAGGCCGCGTCACGCGAGGAGATGTGGAAGCCAACCCGGCTCAACGATGGCAAGCTCCACAATTATGGCCTGGCGTGGACGGTTGGGACGAAGCTTGGCCGTCCGGTGATTCACCACGGCGGATCGCAATCGGGTTTCCGCACCGAGTTCATGCGCTTCCCGAAAGACCGCGTGACCGTCATCGTTCTGGCCAACTCCGACGAGGCGAAGCCGGCGCTGTTTGCAGAGCAGGTGGCGGCGGCGTTTCTTTCTCCGCCCCCGGCGGTGGGCAAGAAATGAAGCCAGCGGAAACAGTCCTGCGAGGGAGTTAAACCCGAACTCCGAAATGGAATGGCCGCGAAAGGGCGCAAAGAGCGCAAAGCGAAGTTTCTGGAAGGAGAAAGGGGCGGTTGGAAATGGTCCAAGCTCCAGTCAGCGCAAACTCGGCCCCTTTGCAGTCTTTGCGCCCTTTCGCGGCTGAACTTCGGAATTCGGGTTGAACGCGTCCACCAACGGTGATGACGATCACAGAATCACCACGCGCAACACTTCCACCAGATGTTCCGCGTCTCATCTGAAGCGCTCACCCACATCTGCATTGCCTTCATTTCGGCTGCCGACATACTTCCGCCCATGCAACATCGCCCGGTTTTCCTCGCAGCCCTGCTCTGCCTCTCCGTCCTGCGGGCTCAAGCCGCCGACGATTACAAACTCGGCCCCGACTCCCTGCCGCAGCCCGGCACGCCCGCCGGCTTGGTAGAGAAGTTCACTTTCAAGGCCAGCAAGATTTTCCCCGGCACGGAGCGCGATTACTGGGTCTATGTGCCCAGGCAATACAACCCTGCCCAGCCCGCCGCGCTCATGGTCTTCCAGGATGGCGGCTCCTATCAGAGTGCCAGCGGCTCGTTCCGCGCCACCATCGTCATGGACAACCTCATCGCGCGGAAGGAAATGCCTGTCACCCTCGGCCTGTTCATCAACCCGGGCGCCGTGCCGGCAGCCGAGGCGGGCCAGAAGCCCCGCAGCAATCGCAGCTACGAATACGATTCGTTGGGGGATTCCTACACGCGGTTCCTGCTCGATGAACTCCTCCCGGAGGTGGAGAAAAAGTGGCGGATCACGCGCGACCCAGCGGGACGCTGCGCCGTGGGCATCAGTTCCGGCGGCATCGCCGCTTTCACCGTCGCATGGGAAAGGCCGGACTCCTTCGGCAAGGTCATCAGCCACATCGGCAGCTTCACAAACATCCGTGGCGGCCACGCCTATCCCGCGCTCGTCCGCAGGAATTCCGGTCCCGCGCCGAAGGAGTTGAGCGAGGCCGAAAAATCCCGCTGGGAAGCGCGCTTGAAAATGCGCGTCTTCCTGCAGGAAGGCTCCAGCGACCTCGACAACCTCCACGGCAACTGGCCGCTGGCAAACCGCGAGATGGAGGCCGCGCTGAAGTTTTCCAAAATCGAGTCCCAGCTCGTGATGGGCGACGGCGGCCA
The DNA here is from genome assembly GCA_016235545.1 of Verrucomicrobiota bacterium. Lineage (GTDB taxonomy): Bacteria > Verrucomicrobiota > Verrucomicrobiia > Limisphaerales > SXTU01 > SXTU01. The sequence goes on from JACRKB010000145.1 coordinate 3,076, forward strand.
CAGCGGCAGGCACGGCGGCGCAATCCTGCCGGACACGATGCGCTGGATTTGGCAGGGCTACGCGAAGTGAGCGCGGATCACTGCACTTCCAGCAGCTCAATCTCGAAGATCAGCGTGGCGTTGGGCGGGATGGCCCCCGGATAGCCGCTCTCGCCGTAACCCAGTTCCGGCGGAATCGTCAGCTTCACCTTGTCGCCCACGCGCATCCGCAAAACGGCGATGTCCCAGCCGGCAATGACCTCGCTCATGCCCACGGTGAAAGAAAACGGCTCGCCGCGATCCACCGAGCTGTCGAACTTCGTCCCGTTCGTCAGCCAGCCCGTGTAGTGGACCACGGCGACATTGCCGGAGTTTGGAGAAGCAGCGTCAGCAGCGTCCGTGATGTGGAGGAGTTCGACAAAAAGTTTTGGGGCGGAGTCTTGTGACATCTGCGCGAGGCTAACGAAGTGCGGAGCAACACCGCAAGCCGGGCGTTGCGCGGCAGGCGGCGACCGCAAGTCGCCATCACGACGGCCCTCCTGCTCGTAATCCTGATCCTAATCCTGCTCCTTCCCTTCGCGCTTCGATCAAATGAGCAGGATTACGAACAAGAGGGGAATGCCTCGGCGCGTCGCTCTGCCACCATTCTTCAGCCCAGCTTCCAAGCCCCGCGATAGGTCACATCCAGCCATTTCGGATTCCCCGTGCCGCCGGTGAACTGCTCCTTCTTCGGGTCCCACTTCAGCTTCGCGCTGTTCCAATACGCCAGGCTCAGGAGATGGCAGCCTGTCACCGTGCGCGCGCCGACCTCGACGTCGCAGATGGGCGGCTTGCGGGTGCGCATGGCGCTGAGGAAGTCCGCGTAGTGATCCGTGCTGCGGTAAAGTTTCACTTTCGGGTCGGCGAGGAACTCCTTCTCCAGCGCGTCGAGCTGCTGCGTGAGCGAGGGCTGGTCTTCCTTCGCCAAGGACTTCGCCTTCTGCGCGCCGCCGACCACGACGCGTATCTTCCCTCGGTTCACGTAAATCTCGCCGCCCGTGCCGAAGAACGTCACGCCGTTGTCGGCGGTGTGCGTGACCTCGACGCCGTTGGGGTAAAGCAACTTCACGCCCGCGCTGGCCTTGTCCGCGTTGGCGGGCGGGGTGAGTTCCAGCGGGCCGCTGTCGTCCACGCCGAGGCCCCAATGCGTGATGTCGAGATGGTGCGCGCCCCAGTCCGTGATGCCGCCGCCGCCGAATTCCCGGTAGTTGCGCCAGGCCGGGAAGTGGTTGTGGACGCCGCGCGGGCTGAGCACCGAGTTGTAGGCGCGCATCGGCGCGGGGCCCAGCCAGAGATTCCAGTCCAAGCCCGGTTCCACCGCCTCCTCCGGCAAGTCGCACGGCTTGGCCGGGCCGCCGAAGCCCGCGTTGACCCGCTGCACCTTTCCAATGACGCCGTTGCGCACCAGCTCGCACGCCACGCGGAACTCGCGCGAGCTGCGCTGCATGGAGCCGACCTGGAAGACGCGCCCGTTCCGCCGCGTGGCGCTCACCATCGCGCGCGCCTCGTGGATGGATTGCGAGAGCGGCTTCTCACAGTAAATGTCCTTCTTCGCGTTCGCTGCGGCGATGCACTGGAGCGCGTGCCAATGGTCCGGCGTGGCGATGACCACCGCGTCAATGTCCGGGCGCGCGAGCAGCTCGCGGAAATCGTTGTAGGCCGTGCAGCCCTTGAACGTGGCGGCGTCCGCGCGCTTGGCGTGGCTGGCCTCCACGACCTTCTTCGCGGCCTCGCGCCGGCTCGTGTCCACATCGCACACGGCCACGACCTGAACCTCGGGCTTGCTCATGAAGCGGCCCAGCAAGCCGCCGTTCTGCTTGCCCATGCCGATGAAGCCCAGCGTGACGCGCTCGCTCGGCTTCGTCTCGGCGGCCCAGACGCGCGAGGGCAGGATGAACGGCGCGGCGGACAGCGCCGCAGCGGACTGGAGGAAACGACGGCGGGAGGCTGTGGTGGAGTTTTTCATGTTTGAAATGTCGGGCGTTCGACTGCTGAAGGTGCCGGGGCATTCGGCCTGCCGTGCCGGCGACTGCAAGTCGCCGGCACAAGCACTTCAGCCGGATAGATTCAGTTGAGCCACGGATGAAACACGGATTCAACACGGAGCAGCAGGCGACTGTCTTGACGAGGCCTGCCGCGTTCGCCACCACCGTTGGGTGTGCGTGTGCTGCTCCTTGGGAGGATGCGTTTCCCTCGACCCCATCTGTGTTTCATCCGTGTTCCATCTGTGGCAAAAAAACCGTTCCACTTCAGTGTTTCATGCGTGTTCCATCCATGGCTACATTCCCCGGCTGGCATGCGTTGGTTTCACTGACGGGACTTGGGATGAAAATCGCGCTGAACAAAGTTCATTTCCCCATCACGACCTTGGGGCACGGGCGGCGCGTGGGCATTTGGACGCAGGGGTGTTCCATCCACTGCCCCGGCTGCATCAGCCGTGACACTTGGGAGCCGGATGACGGGCGCGCGGTGGAGGTGGGCGCGCTCGTGGAGACACTCGCGCCGTGGCTCGCGCAGGCGGATGGCGTGACGATCTCGGGCGGGGAGCCGTTCGACCAGCCGGGCGCGCTCGCGGAACTCATCGCCGCAGTCCGGCGGCACAATCAGGGGGATGTGCTGGTGTTCTCCGGCTACTCGCATGAGAAGCTGTTCGCCAAGCACCGTGCGCTGACGCAGGAGATGGATGTGTTGATCAGCGAGCCGTTCGAGGCCGGAGCCGGGCAGACGCTGGCCTTGCGCGGCTCGGACAACCAGCGGGTTTTCCTTCTCACCGAGCTGGCCCGTGCCCGCTACCCGGCGGATGTGGACAAAAATCCCTGGCCCGCCAAGCGCCGGCTGGATGTGGTGGTGGAGGGCGATGCGGTCTGGATGGCGGGCATCCCGCACCCCGGCGAGATGGCGCGGCTGCGGCAGGAGCTGGCGCTGCGCGGCTTCGCCTGCAAAACCTCTGACCAGCCGCCACTCGTCCGCGCGTGAGCGGCGGCGGAGCGGCCACGTGCGGATGCGCCAGCCACGCCAGCCACGCCAGGCACAAGTCAGGATTTGAGAACTTCTCATCAACGGGCGCATCTCACTTTCCTGCAGACCAGACTCGAGTCGGTGCTTCGGGCTGAAAGCCCGGCATTCGTCAGCCTGAGGTGAAGCCCCAGGTCAACGAGGCCACGAGGAAGCCGAGCGCTGTAAGCGCGTCACCTTGGCAACCGGGCGGCGGCGTGGCGGGCTTACAGCCCTCGGCACGGCCTGGCGGGGCCACCTGGGGCTGCGTTCACTACGTTCA
>JACRKB010000016.1 GCA_016235545.1 Verrucomicrobiota bacterium
AACCCGCTCGATGTCGTCGAGCGCGTGAAGGCGAAAATCAAGCAGCTCGAACCCGGCCTGCCGCAGAAGAGGCTCGCCGACGGCCGCGTCTCGAAGGTGAAGGTCGTCGCTTTCTACGACCGCACCGACATCGTGAAGGAGACGATAGACACGCTGAAGGAGGCGCTCACCGAGGAGGCGCTCATGGCCAGCGCGGTCATCCTGATTTTCCTGCTGCACCTCCGCAGCACGCTCTCGGTGCTCGTCACGCTCCCGCTGTCGGTCTGCCTGTGCTTCGTGCTCATGTATGCGTTCGGCGTGGACTCGAACATCATGTCCCTGGCGGGCCTCGCCATCGCCATCGGGGACGTGGGCGACATGGGCATCATCATGACGGAAAACATCTACCGTCACATCGCCACCGGCGACCCGAAGAAGAGCCACTTCGAGAAGGTCTTCGACGGCGCGCGTGAAGTGGGCGGCGCGATTGTCACGGCGGTGTCGAACACCCTCGTCTCGTTCATCCCGGTGTTCTTCCTGACCGACCAGGAGGGCAAACTCTTTCAACCGCTCGCCTTCACGAAGACCTTCGCCATCGGCTCCAGCGTCATCCTCGCGCTGACGGTCGTGCCGCTGATTTGCTACTTCCTCTTCCGGCCAGTGAACTGGTCTAAGCGCACGGTCTGGATTTTGGCAGGCGCGCTGGGCTTGGTCTCGGTGTTCGCCACGCACTTCGTCTTCATGTGGGCCGGTGCGACGAGCCATTACAGCGGCTGGCCGATGGCCATCGCGACGGGCGTAATCGTCGCGCTCGCCGTCGTGCGCATGACGCGCGAGCGTTTCCTGCCGCTGGAGGAGAACGTCGTTTCGCGTCGTGTGGCCGGCGTCTATGAGCCGGCGCTGCGGTGGATTCTGAATCACAAGAAGACCTTCCTCGTTGCGCCCGTAGTGATTCTCATGCTCGGCCTCACCATCTGGCTCGGCATCGGCACGACGCTCAAACCCGTCGCGTGGCTCGCCAACCTTGGCGCGCCCGCCGACCGTCCGCGCGTCGAACTCGACCAGCTCCGCTGGCAGACCGTGCGCCGCGCCGATGGCTCAACGCACAGCCGGATGGTCGCTCACAAACAGTCCCCAGACAGCGACGCGGTCGTCCGGGAGACGCGCATCTTTCCGGGCATCGGGCGCGAGTTCATGCCGCCGCTGGACGAAGGCTCGTTCCTCTATATGCCGTCGCTCCTGCCGCAGGCCGGCCTTGGTCCCGCCATCGAAGTGAACTCGAAACAAGACCTCGCCATCGCCAGCGTGCCCGAGGTGGAGAGCGTCGTCGGGAAGATTGGCCGCGCCGAGTCCGCGCTCGACCCCGCGCCCATCGGCATGATGGAGAGCATCATTATCCTCAAGCCGGAGTCCGAGTGGCGGCACGTTCCCGTGAAGCGCGTGTTCTCCAACTGGCCGGGCTGGTTGAAGAAGCCGCTGGCCTTCTTCGCCCCGGAACACCGCCAAATCACCAAGAGCGAAATCCTCACCGAGCTTCAAGAGAAGACCGCCATTCCCGGCGTGCTGCCGACCTTCCTGCAACCGATTCAGACGCGCCTTGTCATGCTCCAGACCGGCTTCCGCGCCATGATGGGCGTGAAGATTTACGGCAGTGACTTGCGTGAGCTGGAGCGCCTCGGCCTCGAAATCGAGCAGCTCCTCAAGCACGTCCCCGGCGCGACGGACATCGTGGCCGACCGCATCGTCGGCAAGCCGTATCTGGAGTTCGAGATAGACCGCGACCGCATCGCCCGCTACGGCGTGAGCATCCGCGACGTGCAGGATGTCATCGAGGTCGCCATCGGCGGCATGAACCTCATGGAGTCCGTCGAGGGCCGCGAGCGGTATCCGATTCGCGTCCGCTACCTGCGAGAGTTCCGCGAGGACATCCCCGAGCTGGAGAAAATTCTCCTGCCCACCAGCACCGGCGCGCAGGTGCCGCTCGCACAGGTCGTCACCATCAAGAGCGTCCTTGGCCCGCAGGAAATCAAAGGCGAACGCGGCCTGCTCGTCGGCTACGTCACGATGAACACGCGCGACCGCGACGAGGTGAGCGTGGTCGAGGACGCCGAGCGCGCGCTGCAAGCCGCGTTGAAGGACGGTCGCCTCAAGCTGCCCGCCGGCTACTACTGGGAATGGAGCGGCCAGTTTGAGAACCAAGTCCGCGCGACGAAGCGCATGAGCATCCTCGTCCCCGTCTGCCTCTTCATCATGTTCGTGATGCTCTACCTCGGCTTCGAGCGCTGGTGGATCGCGCCGATCATCTACTTCGGCATCCTTGTGTCGGCGTCGGGTGGCTTCATCATGCTCGCGCTGTGGGGCGTGAACCTCTCCGTCGCCGTGTGGGTCGGCTTCCTCGTTCTGTTCGGCGTGGTGGATGACGACGGTGTGGTCATCGCCACCTATCTTGAAGGCGCATTCAAAGGCCGCGCGTTCAACTCCATCGCCGAGATCCACGCTGCGACGATTGACGCGGGCCTCAAGCGCATCCGCCCCTGCCTCATGACCATCGCCACCACGGTCTTCGGCCTGATGCCGATCTTCTGGGCGACCGGGCGCGGCGCGGATGTGATGAAACCAATGGCGATCCCGTCCATCGGCGGAATGGCCGTGAGCCTGATCACGCTCTTCATCGTGCCGTGCGCGTTTTGCGCCGTGGAGGAATGGAAGTGGCAGCGGATGCAACAGGCGTTGGCCGCCTCCTCAATCACGCCAGTGGCTCCCGCAGAAGCCCCCGCCTCATGAGCACACCGCGAAAACTCGGAGTGCTGACCAGCGGCGGTGATGCGCCCGGGATGAACGCCGCGATTCGCGCCGTGGTGCGCGTGGGCATCGCGCGCGGACTGGAGGTCATCGGCATTCAGCGCGGCTACCAAGGTTTGCTGGAAAACCAGTTTCGCCCGATGGGCCTTCGCGATGTTTCCAACACCATCCAACGCGGCGGCACGGTGCTGCACACTTCACGCAGCGCGGAGTTCAGGACCGAGGCTGGCCTGCGTCAGGCTGCGGAGAACCTGCGACGGCACGAGCTCGACGGACTTTTGCTCATCGGTGGCGACGGCACCTTTCGTGGCGCGGTGGAACTGGCGGTGCACTGGCCGGGACAGCTCATCGGCCTGCCCGGCACCATTGACAACGACCTGTGTGGCACGGACCACACCATCGGCTTCGACACGGCGCTGAACACGGCGCTCGAAGCCATCGACAAGGTCCGTGACACCGCCGAGTCGCACGAGCGGTTCTTCCTGATCGAGGTGATGGGGCGGCACAGCGGCTTCATAGCGCTGCACGTCGGCATCAGCTCGGGCAGCGAGGAAATCCTGGTGCCGGAGCGGCCGTTTCGCGTGACGGAGATTTGCGAGCGCCTCTGCACCGCCAAGGCGCGCGGCAAGACCAGCAGCATCATCGTCGTCGCGGAAGGCAACGAGACGGGTGGCGCGTTCACGCTGGCGGAGGAGTTGAAGCGCCTCAGCAAAAACGAGTATCGCGTCGTCATCCTCGGCTACTTGCAGCGCGGCGGGACGCCCACCGCCGCCGACCGACTCCTTGGCACCAAGCTCGGCGGCTACGCGGTGGATCTGTTTCTGGAGGGCCGCACGGGCGTCATGGCCGGCGAGGTCGGCGGCCATCTCGTGGCCACGCCGCTCCGCGAGACGTTCGAGCGGAGGAAGCCGCTCGATGACTACCTGCTGCGGCTCCACCGAGACCTATCGCAGTGAGTCGATCCCAAGAGAGAACCCGGCAAAGGAGGTGTTCGCTCAGCCGACGGTCTGCCGCTGGCCCGGCCGCGATCAGCCTGCCCCCCAATTGTCGCCTATCAATTGGCAAGCTCCGGCGAGTCCCATTCCGTCCGGTTGAACCATGTTCCTCCGGAAGCCGGGTTATGAATGCGTCTCCTGATTCATCCGCCGATTTCGCGCCGGGGTTTTCGCGTGAAGGTGAGGCGGGTCGCGTCCATCTGCATCAGCTGTTGGTGCCGCTGGATTTCACGGCCTCCTCGTTCTGTGCCTACCACTACGCGATGGCTCTGGCAGAATGCTTCGGCGGTGAACTGTCCCTCTTGCATGTTGTTCCGCCATCGCTGCTGCCCGAATGGGGTTACGCGCACCTTGCACGCCGGGACGAGCAGCTCAAAGCTGCCGCCCGGCACAAGCTGGAGGGTTTTGTGCGGGCGCAAGGCACCGCTGCCGGGCGCGTGAAACACTTGCTCGTTCGCGCCGGTGAGCCGCCCTTGCAGATTCCAGAGGCTGCTCGCGAGCAGGCCATTGACCTCATCGTTATCGCCACTCATGGCGCGTCCATTGTGCCACACTGCCTGCTTGGCAACACTGCGGAGCAGGTCGTCCGCCGCGCGCACTGTCCGGTTTGGGTCGTGCCTGGAATCACCGCGAACGACGACGCCCCGCCCGCGCTGCTGCCGCTGCGCCGGATCCTCGTGGCAACGGATTTCTCCGCCGAGTCGTGCAAGGCCTTGCGCTACGGCATCGCGCTGGCGCGCGAATTCGGTGCCACGCTGCATCTTGTCCATGTCGTGCCCACCGTGCTGCCCGCCGACGTGAGCCACCTCACCACCATCCTCCAGGAAGGCGCGATGAAGGAATCCGCCGCGCGCGATCTGGCGCGGATGCGCGCCGAGAAAGTGCCCGCCGACCTGCCTGTGGTGACGAAGGTGCTCTGCGGAAACCCTTTTTTTGAAATCGACAAGGAAGCCCTCCGCATCTGTGCCGGACTCATCGTGGTTTCCACGCACGGCCATACTGGCCTGCGCTACCTGCTGCTGGGCTGCACCGCCCAGCACGTCGTTCAGCACGCCTCCGTCCCGGTGCTCGTCGTCCGCGAGGCCGGGCCGGAGTTCGTTCCGCTCGCCGAACACGGAAAGGAGAACTCATTATGACTGCCATTGCCCAAGCCCCGCGTGCCTCGCGCCCTGCTCCAACGCCGCCGTCATCCAGCCCGTTCATCAAGTGGTTCCGCGAACTCAGCATCGGCGACATCCCGCTCGTTGGCGGCAAGAACGCCTCGCTCGGCGAGATGTTCCGCGAGCTCGCGCCAAAGGGCGTGAAGGTGCCCGACGGCTTTGCCATCACGTCCGATGCCTACCGCCACTTCCTCCACTCTGCGAACCTCGACGAGGAAATCACGCGCATCCTCCGAGGCCTCGACACCGGCGACATGGACAATCTCCGCGACCGCGGCCAGCGCGTGCGCCACGCCATCTTGGCCGCGCATCTGCCCGCCGACCTCGAAGCCGCCATCGTCGCCGCTTACCGCGAGTTCAGCAGTGACTCCGGCGCGCCGACCGATGTCGCCGTCCGCAGCAGCGCGACGGCGGAGGACTTGCCGGACGCGAGCTTCGCCGGGCAGCAGGAGACTTACCTGAACGTGCAGGGCGAGCGCGCGTTGCTGGAGACGTGCAAGCGCTGCTTCGCCTCGCTCTTCACCGACCGCGCCATCAGCTACCGCACGGACAAGGGCTTCGAGCATTTCAAGATTGCCCTCTCCATCGGCGTGCAACGCATGGTGCGCGCGGACCTCGCGGCCAGCGGCGTCATGTTCACCCTCGACACGGAGACTGGCTTCCGCGACGCGGTGCTCATCAACGCCGCCTACGGCCTCGGCGAAAACGTCGTGCAAGGCAGCGTCAACCCGGACGAATACTACGTCTTCAAACCCACGCTGAAAGCTGGCTTCCGCCCGGTGCTTCAAAAGATTGTCGGCACGAAAGAGTTCAAGATGGTCTATGACGTGGGCGGCGGGCGCATGGTGAAAAACATCCCCGTCTCGCCCGGCGACCGCGTGAAATTCGCCATCAGCGACAATGAGATTCTCCAGCTCGCGCGCTGGGCCTGCATCATCGAGGACCATTACTCCGCCAAGCGCGGCCAGCTCACGCCGATGGACATCGAGTGGGCCAAGGACGGCCGCACCGGCGAGCTGTTCATCGTGCAGGCGCGGCCCGAGACCGTGCAGTCGCGCAAGGCCGCCGAGGTCATCGAGACCTTCAAACTCAAGCAGCGCGGCAAGGTGCTCGTCACGGGCCGCAGCGTCGGCGAGAAAATCGCCACCGGTCCAGTGCGCGTCATCCAGAGCGCGGAGTTCATCAACCAGTTCAAGGACGGCGAGATACTAGTCACCGACAAGACCGACCCGGACTGGGAGCCGATCATGAAGAAGGCCGCCGCCATCGTGACGAATCGCGGTGGGCGCACTTGCCACGCGGCCATCGTGAGCCGCGAGCTGGGCGTGCCGGCAATCGTCGGCACCGAGCACGGCACCGAGCTGCTCACCGACGGCCAGGTGGTCACCGTGAGTTGCGCCGAGGGCGACACGGGATTCGTGTATGATGGCAAGCTGCCGTTCGACGTGACGCGCACGAGCCTGAAGAACCTCGGCCACCCACGCACGAAGGTGATGATGAACGTGGGCAACCCGGAGGAAGCCTTCTCGCTCTCGTTCATCCCGAACGACGGCGTCGGCCTCGCCCGCGAGGAGTTCATCATCACGACCTACATCAAGGCGCACCCGCTGGCGTTGCTGAACTACGACAAGCAGGACGCCGCCACGCGCACACAGCTCGACGCGCTCACCGCCGGCTACGTGGACAAGCCGCAGTTCTTCGTGGACAAGCTCGCGCAGGGCGTCGCGATGATTGCCGCCGCCTTCTACCCGAAGGACGTGATTCTGCGCCTCAGCGACTTCAAGACCAACGAGTATGCCAACCTCATCGGCGGCCGCGCCTACGAGCCGCTGGAGGAGAACCCGATGATTGGGTTCCGTGGCGCGAGCCGTTACTACCACCCGCGCTATCAGGCCGGCTTCGCGCTTGAGTGCAAGGCCGTGAAGAAGGTCCGCGAGGAGATGGGCCTGACGAATCTCAAGCTGATGATTCCCTTCTGCCGCACGGTCGAGGAAGGCCGCCGCGTGCAGGCCGAGATGGCCAAGCACGGTTTGAAGCGCGGCGAGAACGGTCTTGAGCTGTATGTCATGTGCGAAATCCCCAGCAACGTCATCCTCGCCGACGAGTTCGCGGACATCTTCGACGGCTTCAGCATCGGCTCGAACGACCTCACGCAGCTCACCCTCGGCGTGGACCGCGACAGTGAAATCGTCGCGCCCATCTTCGACGAACGAAACGCGGCGGTGAAGAAGCTCATCGCGCAGGTCATCGCCGTCTGCCGCCGGCGCGGACGCAAAATCGGCATCTGCGGCCAGGCCCCGAGCGACTACCCGGAGTTCGCGCAGTTCCTCGTCGAGCAAGGCATCAACAGCATCTCGTTGAACCCAGACACCGTGCTCAAGACGACGCTCGCGATTCTGGAGAAGGAGCGCGAGGTGAGCGCTGCGCCATGACCCGCCTCACCGTCAACGGTGCGGTTGGAGAAAGTGTGACCTATGCCTGAAGTCTTCGGCTTCGACTGTTACTCGCCCAAGGAAATCGCCGAACGCGTCGAGAATGTCGGCGTGACGAAGGCGAACCTGCCGCTCCTGTCCATGAGCGCGCTGGGCGTGCTGGCGGGCGGCTTCATCGGGCTGGGCGCTCTCTTCGCCACAGTCGTCTTCAGTGACAGCTCGCTCGCTTTTGCCGTCAGTCGTTTGCTCGGCGGGCTGGCCTTCTCGCTCGGCCTCATCCTCGTGGTCGTGGCTGGAGCGGAGCTGTTCACGGGCAACAACCTGCTGGTCATGGCCTGGGTTTCCCGCCGCATCCCGGCGAGCAAGCTGGTGGAAAACCTCTTCGTCGTGTTTGTGGCGAACTTCATCGGAGCTGCCGGACTGGCGTGGCTCGTCTCTCTGTCTGGCCACGCGAACATGAACGACGGCGCGGTGGGCAAGACTGCCATCGCCATCGCGACGGCGAAGTGCGCGCTGCCTTTCGCCGAGGCGTTCTTCAAGGGCGTGCTGTGCAACCTGCTCGTCTGCCTCGCGGTCTGGCTCGCGCTCGCGGGCCGGACGGTCACGGACAAAATTCTCGCCATCATCTTCCCCATCTCCGCGTTCGTCGCCGCCGGGTTCGAGCACAGCGTGGCGAACATGTATTTCATTCCGCTCGGGCTGTTCCTCGCGGATCCCGCCAGCGCGGGCGCGTTGAGCTGGGGCGGGTTCGTTCACAACCTCATCCCCGTCACGCTCGGCAACCTCGTCGGCGGCGCGGGGTTGGTGGGCTTGGTTTACTGGCTGGTCTATCGGCGCAGCTCACCGAGTGCTTCCCCGTCACGCGCTGACTCCTGATTGTCGGCGCACTCTCCTCCAACGTGCTCTTCCAACGCTCCAGGCAATTGGGCCGCGCGATCCAGCACGCGGCGCGCTTCCGCCACGTCGGGGCGGTCCGGCTCTCGCGTGGTTACGAGGACATCGCTGTGAGCCAAGGCGATGCAGTTGAGCCGCGGATGAAACACTGAGCACCGGGCAAATGTCTTGGCGATTTGATTTCGTGTTCGTCAACGGCGTTTGGTGTGCGTGTGAAGGTTCCTCTTTCCGCTCATGCCAAATTCCAAATGCCAGTCGGTGGAATGCGGACAGGTGCCGTCGTATGTCGTGGCCCCTCATTGAATCGTCCGGATTTCAATCCGATTTCGCATCATTCCGATCTGTGGCCAAAGAATCGTTCAGGGCATGGCCCGCCTTGGACGGGTGGCTTGCTCTCGATAAGAATGAAGGTTTGGTGGGTGATCGCGCATGCCGTAAAAGGCCGCGAGACTGTTTGCGCGCACATGTGCCCCTGGTTGCAGCGGACATGTTGGTGTTTCGGCGGCCATTTACGGACTAGCAGTTGGCAATAGATGGTTGGCTGCATATCACCACCTTGGCGAGGCTGCCGCCGTGAAAACCGAAGACGCAGACAGAGGGAGGGAAGGGCAAGAGGGGGATGCAAAGGTGCCGAGCAGGTGGTGTTTGTCTGCGGCTGTCAGATGGGGTGTGTTGGTCATCAGCATGGTGGGGGCGGCGGCGATGGTGTCGTGCGCCACGGTCACCCGCACGGTTGTGGCGCCGCCGAGCATTCCAGGGGCTGAGTTCGTCGGAAACCAGAACTGCGCGCAGTGCCACGCCGAGACGGTCCGCGATTTCAAGACCTCCAGCCACGCGCGGCTCATGGCGAAGGGTGACAACGCGGTCCAGCTCGGCTGCGAGGGATGCCACGGGCCGGGCAGCCTGCACGCGCAGGCGGGAGGTGGAAAACACAACATCCTCAATCCGCGCCGCGATTCGGAGACGTGTTTTGCGTGCCACCTCGACAAGCGCGGCGAGTTCAACCTTCCGCACCACCATCCGGTGACCGAGGGCAAGATGAGCTGCGCGGACTGCCACCATCCGCACAAAGGCTCGGCCATCGCGGGAGGCGGCACGCAGTTGGCCACGGAGAGGGAAACCTGCGGCAAGTGCCACACGGCGCAGGTCGGGCCATTTGTGTTCGAGCATGAGGCGATTCGTGAGGGCTGCACCACCTGCCACAAGCCGCACGGCTCGGTAAATCGCCGGATGCTCACTGAACGCAACTCGACGCTGTGCCTGAAGTGCCACTTCCAGCAGCAGGTCTCGGCTGGTGTGGTCCGCATCGGTGGCCGGGACCACGCGGCGTCATTGACACGCGGAAGCTGCTTCAGCGGCGGCTGCCACGAGGAAGTGCACGGTTCCAACATCGGTTCCTCACTTCGGTTCTGAATGGAGTTCGCCATGAAGACCAAACAACAACACAGGGCCGGGACGACGCAGGAGGAGCGCGGCATTCAGCCCGCGGAGCGCATGGATTCAAGCGTGCGCCACGGAACGGCGCGCCGCCATGCCGGACGCTTCTGCGGCCTGAAGGCCGCGCTCCTGTTCGTGCTGACACTGTCTGTGGTTTTGGCTGCGGAGGCACAGACAGTTGCAACCAACAAGACCGCTGAGCCAAAGAAGGCCGCTGCGGCCGATCCCAACGAGGAGCCGGTCAACTGGATCACTCTCGGCGTCGGAGGTGTGTCCACCAGCGGCAACCGCGCCCAATTTCAGGAGCGCTGGGGCAGGAAGCAGGGTGTCCTCGGCGGGTTGCAGGACTTCCACTACGAGTTGATGTTCGGGCAAAAGGGGACGCTGGAGCTGGACGGCCGAGCCATGTATGGCGGGGAGGATTACTCAGTGAAGCTCCAAGTGGTGGACCCAGACCGGGGCTTTTTCCGGGCCGGGTTTCGCCAGTTCAAGACATGGTATGACGGCAGCGCCGGTTACGTCCCGGCCACCGGCTCGGCCATTTCGCTCGGCAGTGACGAGCTGAGCCTGAACCGCGGTGAGTTCTGGATCGAAGCCGGACTGACCCCGCCAGACGGGCCGATGCTGACACTGAAGTTGTCCCGCGAATATCGCAAAGGCACGAAGGACTCGATCATCTGGGGCGATTCGACACAGGGAGGCGTGACGCGCGGGATGGTGCCAAGCTTCCGGGAACTCAATGAGATCAGGAACCGCGTTCTGGCTGACGTGAAGCACACGGTTGGCCGGACGGACTTGGGCATCGGCTTTCGCCTGGACATGGTGGACAACGATAACAAGTTCAAGGAGCGGCGGACTCCTGAAGCCGCGGGTGTGGGCAACCGGTATGTCACACAGCGCGACGTGTTCGAGTCGGACATGTTCAACGTCCGCGCGTCCAGCGAGACGCGGATCAATGAAAAGACCCTGTTGACCAGCGGCTATTCCTACATGCGGCTGGACACGGACATAGGCGGGAGCCGGATTTATGGGGCGAGCTTTGATGCGCCCTACTCTGCGGCCTACGTTGACAGCGGCTACACCAGCGTTTCCGGAGGGTCGATCGTGGAGCAGTATGTGATGAATCTTTCCCTGCGCATGGAGCTGTTTCCGGATTTCGTAATCGTTCCGTCCTTGCGCGCCGAGAAGGTCGATACTGGCGACAGCTCCGAATACTCCGCAAAGAACGTGCCCACGGGCATCACCTCGGTGCAGAGCGGCTTCCTCACCGTGTCCGAGGCGTTGGAAGCCCGTTTCACCGGCTTCACCAACTGGGTCCTCTACGTCCGCGGCGAATGGTCCGAGGGCGACGGTTACTTGCGCGAGCAGAGCATACCAGTCATCTCACGAAGCACCGACTCGGAGCGTTACACGCAGAAATACACCGTTGGAGCCAACTGGTATCCGCTGCGACGGCTGCACTTCTCGGGGCAATACTATCACAAGAGAGCCGAGAACGATTACACACACCTGACTGATTCGACTTCCAACGCAATCCTGCCGCTCCCCGGCGGCAGTGGCAATCGTTACCCCGCCTTCATTCGCAACCACAGTTTCCAAACCGACGACATGAACCTGCGCGCCACCTGGCGTCCGCTTTCAAGCGTCACGTCGGTGACGCGCTACGACTATCAAATCTCCACCATCGACACGCGCGGCGACAATTTGGGGGGTGTTGAAAGCGGCAGGACCACCGCGCACATCATCAGCCAGAACCTGACATGGGTGCCGTGGCAGCGGCTGTTCCTGCAAGGCAGCTTCAGCTACGCGCTCGACGCGACGACCACGCCCACGAGCGCGCTCACTGGAGCCGCTGCCGGACTTGTGAGCGATGCGCGCAACGACTACTGGCAGGCCACCGCCGCGGTGACCTTCGTGGTGGATGACAAGACGGATTTGCTGGCGAACTACTACTATTACCGGGCCAACAACTTCATCAACAACTCGGGCGTCAGCATGCCCTACGGCACCAGCGCCAACGATCACACGTTCAACGTCGGGCTCACCCGCAACTTCAGCAAAACCGTTCGCGGCTCGATGAACTACGGCTACTTCCGCCACCGCGACGAAACCTCCGGCGGGCTAGACAACTACGACGCGCATCTCGTCTTCTCCACCATCACCTATCGATTCTGAGCACCACATGAATCCCATGAACTCCAAGCCAACTCTCAGCCTCGCGACTGCGGCCCTCCTGCTGGCCGGAACACCTGCCATGCTCGCCGCCGATGCCGCGGAGAACTGGACCAAGCACTGCGGCTCCTGCCACGGCGCGGACGGCACTGCCAAGACCAAGGCGGGCCGCATGGCCGGCGCGAAGGACCTCACAGACGGGCCATATCAGAAGCAGTTCACCGACGAGCAAATCCTCCAACGCCTGAAGGACGGCGTGACCGACAAGGGCAAGGAGAAGATGAAGCCGTTCAAGTCCGTGCTCTCCGACGAGGAGTTGAAGGCGCTCGTCGCGAAGGTCAGGACGTTCGCGAAGTAGCCGGCTTGCCGGGCAGGTCGGTCAGCAACCCTTCGACCGAATGAATGACCACCAGAAAACCCCGGCGGTGGTGACAGCTCTCACGGTGCTGTTCGCGGGCGCTGCGGTTGCCTTCTGGACCACGGCGAGCAGCGTCAAAGCCGTCGCGCACAAGCCGCCTCGGTCCGGTCCCATCTTCACCAACACCGCCACCGTGCGCCTCTCGGTCGCGGAACTGACGAAGACCGGCGGCGACGTGTCCGGCCTCGATTGCTACGCCTGCCACAGCAAGGACAAGCCGGTCGCGCCGAAGTTTGATGCGGCGGGTGTTCTTATTCCCTCGGTCGCGCATCGGGACGTGGTCTTCTCACGCATGAACTGCGCGGCCTGCCACGCGCCCGAGGAGAAGGTCGAGTTGAAATTCGATGCCGAGGGGAAAATCCTCACGCCCGCCGCCCACACCAACGACGTGGCCCGCCACGGTCGCACCATCGGCAACGACCACTGCTTCAACTGCCACGACCCGGCCAACCTCGCCGAGCTGCGCACTGCTGGTGGCAAGAAGCTCAAGCTCACCGAGAGCACGCTGCTCTGCGCGAGCTGCCACGGCCCGAGCTACCGCGACTGGGAGTCGGGCGCGCACGGGCGGCGCAACGGCTTTTGGGACGCGAAGCTCGGCACGCCCGAACGCAAGGACTGCACGTCGTGCCACGACCCGCATGCGCCCATGCTGCCGCACCTGAAACCTCTTCCACCGCCGTTCCGCGCGGCCTTGAAAGGACACTGACATGGCTGCGAACACTTCATTGCCAAACCTTGCAGCGCCGCCGCCGCCGGAGGGCACCAGCCGCCGCAGTTTCCTCCGCACGTCCGCCGCAGTTGCCTCCGGCCTGGCCGCCATGGCCGCGAGTCTTGCGCCGCTGCGCGAGTTGAGCGACTTCGGATCTGTCGAGGAGTTCCTGCAAAGCCACTACAAGGAGCTCACGCCCGTCGAGATGGAGCAGGCGCTCGCGCGCATCCGCCGCGAAGTCGAGAAACAATACGGACTGCGTCCGCACTTGCGCGACCTCAAGCCGATGGACGGCGTGGAGTTCGTCTATTGCCTCAATCTCACGCGCTGCATCGGCTGCCGGAAATGCGTGCACGCCTGCGTCGCCGAGAACAACCAGTCGCGCAGCCCGGAAATCCAATACATCCGCGTGCTCAAGATGCCCAACGGCACCTTCGACATGGAAAAGGGCGACCATCATTACGCGACGCCGACCGTGCCGGAGAAAGGATTTTTCTACATGCCGGTGCAGTGCCACCAGTGCAAGAACCCGCCCTGCGTGAAGGTCTGCCCCGTGGACGCGACGTGGCAGGAGACCGACGGCATCACGGTGATTGACTACGACTGGTGCATCGGCTGCCGCTACTGCGAGGCCGCGTGCCCCTACTTCGCCCGACGTTTCAACTTCGCCGAGCCAAGCATCCCGAAGGAGCAGCTCAACTTGGACATGGCGTATCTCGGCAACCGCCCGCGCCACAAGGGCGTGATGGAGAAATGCCACTTCTGCATCCAGCGCACACGCGCTGGCAAATACCCAGCCTGTCTCGAAGTCTGCCCGACCGGCGCGCGCAAGTTCGGCAACATCCTCGACCCAGCGAGCGAGGTCTCCCAAATCCTCCGCGACAAGCGCGTGTTCTTGCTCAAGGAGGAAGTTGGGACGCTGCCGAGGTTCTTCTACTACTTCGACGTATGACCCGGTCGTTGAAAAACTTTCTGGGTTTCCTCGCCCGCTGCACCCAGCTCGCCTGCCACGGTGACTGGCGCTACTACGCTTGGACCGGCGTGCTCTTCGCCCTCTGTCTCGTGGGTCTCAACGCCTACGCCAAGCAGTTCGTCCACGGCCTCATCACCACGGACATGACAGATCAGGTCTCGTGGGGCGTCTACATCGCGAACTTCACCTTCCTCGTCGGCGTCGCGGCGGCGGCGGTCATGCTCGTCATCCCGGTCTATATCTACAAAAACGAGGAGCTGCACGACCTCGTCATTTTCGGCGAGCTGCTGGCCATCGCGGCGATTCTCATGTGCCTCGCTTTCGTGATGGTGGACTTGGGCCGGCCCGATCGCTTCTGGCACCTGATTCCCGGCATCGGAAAGTTCAACTTTCCAGGCTCGTTGCTGAGCTGGGACGTCATCGTCCTCAACGGCTACCTCGCGCTGAACATTTACGTCTGCGCCTATCTGCTCTACTGCCGCTACCAGAAGCGCACGCCGCGCAAGTGGCTCTACCTGCCGCTCATCTTCGTGGGCATCGTCTGGGCCATTTCCATTCACACGGTCACGGCCTTCCTCTACGTCGGCTTGGGCGGTCGGCCCTTTTGGAACTCCGCAATCATCGGCCCGCGATTTCTCGCGTCCGCGTTCACGGCGGGGCCGGCGCTCATCATCCTCGCCCTCCAAATCGTCCGGCGCGTCACGGCGCACACTGCGGGCAGCGCGGTGGATGCGGCTCAGTCACAGCTTGACGCACGCACCGCCACCGCAGAGGACTTGGATGCGCTGACACAATCATTTCCAGCCATCGCTGACGCGTCGAGGCCGGTCAGGCAATGGCTTCTGACTGTCGGGAAGGTTTTGGAAGTGCCGGCGGGATACACGGTGCTGCGGCAGGGCGCGCCAGGCGAGAACGCCTACTTCGTCCTGCAAGGCCGCGTGGCGGTGAACCGCGAGGACAGCGGCCTTGTGCGCACTGTCCGCACGCTCGGGCCGGGCGAGCAGTTTGGTGAAATCTCCGCCCTCAATGGAACGCCGCGCACCGCCACCGCCGTGGCCGAGGTGCCGGCGCGCGTGCTGAGCCTGCCCGCCGGGGCGTTGCGGCAGTTGATGAAAGTCCCCGGCATCCGGCGCGTCATCCGCGCGCGGATGCACGACCGGCTCATGATCAGCGACCGCGCGCTGCTCACGCTGCGGCACATCGTGCAGGTGGCGATGATCATCAACGTGTTCCTGCTCGGCAACGAGGTCTTCAAGGAGTTCTACACAGGCAACCTCCACGTCGCCGCCTCGCAATACCTCTACTTCGGCCTGCACGGCCACCACGCGCTCGTGCCGTGGATTTGGACCGCCATTGCCTGCAACCTCACCGCGCTCGTGCTCCTGTTGCTGCCCATCAGCACCAGCTTCAAGTGGCTCGACGTCGCGTGCGTGCTGGCCATCGTCGGCATTTGGATCGAGAAGGGCATGGGCCTGGTCATCCCCGGATTCGTGCCCTCGCCGCTGGGCGAGATTGTGGAATACTCGCCGACGTGGAACGAGACGCTCGTCTGCCTCGGCATCTGGGCGTTTGGCCTTCTCATCTACACAGTGCTGTTGCGCGTCGCCGTGCCGATTCTGCAAGGCCGCTTCACACACACCACCGCGCCATGTCAAAGCAGCTGACCGCCGAGGACGCACGCCAATCCCTTCGCGACCACGCCGCCACGAAGGGGATGGAGGTCCGCGCCAAGTTCGGCCCGCACCTCGGCTGGGCGGAGCTGAACCGTCTTCTCGAAGACCGCAAGTTCGTGCGTTACCCGTGCAGCGTCGCGTTTGATGCCGCGCCGCTCCAACCGGAGGAATTCGCCTATCCCGAACCTCTTGGGCAACGGCCCGACGACGGCTTCCGCATCTGCGTCCACCCACGTTTCGAGGCGGATTTGGAATCTGTCGCGGCGCTGGTGCTCTACCAGTTGGTTGCCGTCAACTACGGGGACTTCGCCACTGCCGATGACGCCGAGGCGTTTGGCAGCGCCGCGCTGGGACTCAATCGGGAAACATATTACCAGCAGCTCTGCCAGCTTGCGGACCACGGGAGATCAGTCACCGGCAGCGGCGATGACCTGCGGTCGCTGCCCTGAACCGTCTCGAAGTCAGACTCAGCCGCATGGAGCAGCTTGGCGAGCCGGAGGGGAGCGTTGCCCGCGTGACAAGCAGGGACCGATGCCTACTTCGCGGCGGATTTTGCCTTCAACGCGTTGAACTTCGCCCATCGGGCCTTGACCGCGGCGCGAATGTTCGCCTTCCCCTCGGCGCTCATCTTCCGTTTGCCCTTCTTCGGGGTTGCGGCCGGAGCCGGAGCCGCGCCTTTGAGCTTTGCCCAGCGAGCCTTCTGCGCGGCGGCCATCTTCGCCTTGGTGGCGGCGCTGAAGGTCCGCTTGCCCGACGCCACGGGGGCTGCAGTATCGCTCGTCCCCAGTGCCCTGGATATTTCCGCGAGGCGCGCCTCGATTTTTGCACGTTCCTGATGGAGGGCGTTGCGGAGGCTGATGAATTTGGTCAGGTCAGATTTCATGGTGTGCGAGCATAGACAGGGACGGCCTCATTACAAGTCCTCACAGATCGGTCGTTGAAGGTCCGCGCGCCGCCGGCTACGCTCACGCCCATGAGTGCGTTCCCAGTCAGCCCGGAAAAGGAATCCCAGCTCACTCAACGCATGGCCGCGCTGGGAGTGCGCGAGGGAGATATCGACGAGTCTTTCGTGCGCTCCGGCGGACACGGCGGGCAGAACGTCAACAAGAGCTCCACTTGCGTGATGCTCGTCCATCGCCCGACTGGCTTGCAGGTCAAGTGTCAGGAGACACGCCAGCAGGGACTCAACCGCTTCATCGCCCGCCGCCTGCTGCTCGACAAGATCGAGGCGTTGCAGCAAGGGAAGCTCACGGCTGAACGCGACCGCCGGGAGAAAGTCCGCCGTCAGAAACGCAAACGCTCAAAGGGTGCGAAGAGCCGGATGCTGGCGGACAAGTCCCACCATGCCGGCAAGAAGGCGGCGCGGCGTCCGGTCGCGATGGAGTAGCAGCATTCCTGCGGCCCTGATGGCCAATGCTTGATCGGCCCAGTAGTTGAGCCATGACTGGAACCCGCACAAGGAGCCTCATCAGGAGAGCAGGCATGCAGGAGCGGGCACAGCAGTCGCCTTCGCCTCCCTCCTGCCTTCCTGCCCGCAGCACAAGAGTGGTTCTCTGCTGTCTTGAGCCCGAACTCCGAAATGGAATGGCCGCAAGAAACGCAAAGAGAAGCAAAGAGAAGAGGGTGCGGCCAATACTGCGCGCAGTGAAACGGTGCCGGGCGATGCGATGAAAGCCCCTGTCTTCTTTGCGTCTTCTTGCGGTCTTTGCGGCCAACTTCGGAAACCGGGATGCAGCGGATGGTGCGGCGCACAGTCTGGCCGGCCCGACCCAGTCCGCTCATTCGTTGAGCTGTTCGTTGAGCTTGTCCCGTCTCCCCCGGCGGACTAGCCTCCGGACAGCCACGACCGCAATGACCGACGAACTCGAATCACAGGCAGGCCAGACCCGGGTCGCTGGCGTGTTCGCCACGACGCACTGGACGGTGGTGATGGATGCCGCCGACAGCCAGGCCGATGGCTCGACGAAGGCTTTGGAGCAGCTCTGCCAGACGTATTGGTTTCCTCTCTACGCCTACGTGCGCCGCACGGGCAGGCCGGCGGACGAGGCGCGCGACCTCACGCAGGAGTTCTTCACGCGCATCCTGGAGAAGAAGATTCTCAAGGTCGCCGACCAGGAGCGGGGCAAGTTCCGCACGTTCCTGCTCACGTCGCTGAAGAACTTCCTCGCGAAGGAGCATGAGAAGTCCATCCGCCAGAAACGCGGCGGTGGGGCGACGCATCTTTCGTTGGATTTCCAGGACGCCGAGGGCCGCTACCTGCACGAGCCGAGCCACGACTGCGCGCCGGACAAGTTGTTCGAGCGCGAGTGGGCCAAGGCGCTGTTGCAGCGCGTGCTGCTGCGGCTGCGCGAGGGGTTCGTTGCCGCCGGCCAGCTGGAGCGTTTCGAGGTGCTGTGCCCGCACCTGGTCGAGCCGGATGAAAGCGACTCGTATGCCGGATCTGCGGCGAAGCTCGGCATGAGCGAGGGCGCGGTGAAGACGGCGATGCACCGGCTGCGCGCGCGCTACCGGGAGTTGTATCGCGAGGAAATCGCATTGCTGGTGGGCGGCCCCGGCGAGGTCGAGGCCGAGATTCAGCATTTATTCCGCACGCTGGAGACGTGAGTCACGGCCGGGCGGACTCCGTCGAAGATTTTCAGTAACCCCGGTGCAGCTTCGCGGTAGCAGCCCGCAGTCGTATGCCCGTGACCATGTCACTCATCTGCCGCAACTGCGGCAAGCTGCCCGAGCCTGGCTCGCCGCTCGGGCTGTGCTCGCGCTGTCTCATGGAGCGGCTTCTCGACGTCCGGCCGGCGACTTCCAGCGTGTCCAGCAGCAAGCCCGAGGCGGCCGAGCGCACGGCGGACAGGAATTTCCGGGTGCTGCGTTCGCTGGCGGAGGGCGGCATGGGCACCATCTTCGAGGCGGCCGAGCCGTCGTTGGACCGCACGGTGGCGATGAAAGTCCTGCGGCAGGATGCCAACATGATGAAGGACGGGAGCGAGCGGGTCCTGCGCGAGGCCC
>JACRKB010000154.1 GCA_016235545.1 Verrucomicrobiota bacterium
AGCCCGAACTCCGAAATGGAATGGCCGCGAAAGGGCGCAAAGAGCGCAAAGCCAAGTTTCTGGCAGGAGAACGGGGCGGTTAGAAACAGTCCCAGCTCCAGTCATCCCAGACTCGGCTCCTTTGTGCTCTTTGCGACCTTTCGCGGCTGAACTTCGGAAACCGGGTTAAGAGTTGGTGGAGGCGGCGGGAATCGAACCCGCGTCCTTGGTGGAATAACCAGCCGCGACTACATGCTTAGTCCAGGAGTATTTGTCGGCTACGGGATGGCGCCTGAACTCGAAACCCGCTGCTTAGTCCGCATGAAATATTCTCGGCTGCCGGCGCGCGGTCCCCGCCCTCAGCCATGCCTGCAAATGGCGTTCACTCGACATAGCAGGTGTCTGCCGGTGAACGTCGCGGCTGTTTAGGCCGCGAGGGCCAACTCTTCGTTAGCTCTTATGTTTTGGTTCGGTGATTAACGAGGCAAACGAACCGTCCTCGGCATGCCGCCTCTGGCGCATCTCCCAAGTCGAAACCAGTGCGCCCCCCGGCCAACTTTGCGACTCTCTCCTGCTCCCGTCGGGCCGTCAAGCCGCGCGGCTACCTCGCGAACCCCTGCACGCGCAGCCACACCGCCAAGTCGTGCGTCCACGGGTGCAGCGCGGAGAGCGGGGCCTTTTCCGGCTCCCAGCCCGGCAGGCCCAGGCCGATGCCGTGCGCGCCCTTCTGATACACGTGCAGGTCGAAGGGCACCCCGTTGCGCTGCAACGCCGCCGCGAACTCCAGCGCATTCTCCACCTTCACGCCTTTGTCCTCCCACGTGTGCCACACGAAGCACGGCGGCGTGTTCTTGCTCACTTGCAGCTCGTTTGACAAAAACGTCACCAGCTCCGCAGCCGGCTCCTTGCCCAAAAGATTATTCCTCGATCCGTTGTGCGTGTTCGCACCCATCGAGATGACGGGATAGCAAAGTATCCCCAAGTCCGGCCGGCTGCTGGCGCGCTCGATGGGGTCGGCGTCCTCCGCCTTGCCCATGTCGAAATGCGTCACCGCCGTCGAGGCCAGATGCCCGCCCGCGCTGCTGCCCATCACGCCGATGCGCTTGGCGTCCAGCTTCCACTCGCCCGCGTTGGCGCGCACGTAACGCACCGCGCGGTTCACGTCGTTCATCATCGCCGGATGTCGGTAGCCCGCCGAGCCGAGGCGATATTTCAGCACGAAGCCCGCGATGCCGTGTGCGTTCAACCACAGCGCGTAGGCCCGCCCCTCGTGCGCCGCCAGCCCGCCGTAGCCGCCGCCCGGACAAATCACGACCGCCGCCCCCGTGGCCTTGTCCGCCGCCGGGAAGAACGGCGTGAGCGTGGGAATGTCCTTCACCGGGTCCGTGCCCAGCGCGCCGGGCGTGGCCGTTGCCCAGAGTGGAAACGCGTCCTTGGGCTGCGCGAGCAGCGTGGTGGCGGTGAGCACGAGGGCGGCGAGGGCAAGGAGTTTCATGATGTGATTGGGCTTCGGAACTGGCCGCGACCCTACTGGGCAGAGCAACGCGGGTTCAATCTGAATCCCGGTTTGAACCCGATCTCCGAAATGGAATGGCCGCGAAAGGGCGTAAAGAGCGCAAAGCCAAGTTGCTGGCAGGAGAACGAGGCGGTTGGAAAGAGTCCCAGCTCAAGTCATCCCCGACTCCGCTCCTTTGTGTGCTTTGCGCCCTTTCGCGGCCATTCCATTTCGGAGTTCGGGCCGATTGGTTTCGGATTGGGATGACGAGCAGGAGGAGAAATGCCTTTGTGTTGCGAGGAACCGAGTTGCGCCCCACGAGGAGTGAGCAGAAGTGAAAGTTGCACAGTGCGAGAGTGGGCGGGCGCGTGGCTCCCCCTTGCTCACTTTCCCACTTCCCCACCCGCCCACCCTCACACTTTCCCGAAAGTTCCCTGCTCACAGCAGCGCACAAACCCTTCGGTCTCACGCTTCAGCCCCTCCCAGCGGCGGCGGATGTCCTTGGCTTCTGTCTTGGTGATGGCGTTGTCGCCCGAGGCGGCGGCGATGACTCCGAGCATGTCGGCGAACTCCTGCACAATCTGGTTCGTGGCCGGGATGAGGTGGTAGGGGTGAGGCGCGGTGGGCTTGGGGTTGTGGATGAAGAAGCCGCCCGCCCGCTCGCAAATCCACTGCGGCAGGCGCGGGTCGCGGGTGCTCTGGATGAGCTGGTCGATGCGGTCGAGCGGGTTGGCCAAGCCGCTGCCCGCGAGGTTCTCCGGCGGCTCGGCCCACTTGTAAATCAAGGAGAGGGAGAGGGAGAGGTCGGCGGCGATTTGCTTGGCGCTGGCATCCTTGATGACCTCGCGGAGCAGCTCGTGAGATTTCATGGGTGAACTACTACCACGAGGAGAGAGGAGGACGAAGGATGAAGTGTGAGGGATGAAGTTGAACCGACGAGGGGTGTTTGAAAAGGAGAGCAGAAGGGGAGAGGATGGAGGAGCGGGGATGGCTGCGGACGACCTCCCTCTCGCCATCTTCCCCTCCTGCCCTCTTATTAACTTGGTGCCCCTGGCGGCCAAAACCCCGAGCACCCGGAGTTGACGCGCGTCTGAGCAGAATCCAGCTTGGCGCGACGCCCGGACTTGCGCTACGTTATGCCCGATGAAACTCCGCCTCGACCTGCTGGAACATCTGACTGCCGAGGACATCCTGGAAGAGGCGGTGGCCACCAATCACCGCTTCAAGCCCGAGCCGCTTTTATCAAAAACTGGGACTGGCAGTCTGTCGCCTACATCAACCGAGGAACGTGTGAAAGAGGCCGAGCGCAGCACGGCTTTAATTCAGAAACTGCGGCTGCGTGCCAACGTGAGTGGGAAGGAAGACACCACACCGTCTTCAGCCTCGACGAAGCCCTCGACTTCCTAAAGTCCTTTCACCGTCAAGCTCCGTTCCTCTTCTTCAACGGAAACACCTTTGCGGCCATTGGTCGGCAGCTAATGGGAGCGATTTTTGGCGACTTGCCGACATCCCGCCAACGCGAGATCGCATCCGCCGCAGCCCACTACATCGCCGGCGTCATGGACCGTGAAGCAATGTTCGCACTCATTGATACCCTTGCGCAAAGCACCGAGTTCAAACCCGGTGACCGGGTGCAAACCCTCCGTGGCTCGGCCCGTGGCGTGGTCATACGCACGGCGGCGGACGGGCGCATTGTGTGGCGGCTGGACGGCGGCGGTGAGTTGATGGCGCTGCCAGAGGATTTGCTACCCGAATAGCCATGTCAGAAACTGCCGCAGCGCCTGTAAAGCCACCTGAACCACCAAGCTGGGGCTGGCCCATCCGAATTCGATGGCTCGGGTTGGCTATGGCGACATTGGGATTGATGCCGATGGCCGAATGGCTGGCGTGGCACGACTCTTCGTTCAGTCTTGTAGGCGGGCTGATTTCTTATGGGCTTACCGTTGTGGTCGTAGCTGCCGTCTTGGGTTTGCCTGTTGCTCTCATTGGTTGTTGCCTTCCACGTTACCAACATCGTTCTGGCTGGCTGGTGCTCTGCTCAGTCCTGGCGCTGATTTGTTTTGGCTTCAGCTTCCGCTTGAGCCTGCCCATCAAGCGGCAAGCCTTGCATCAAGTGATGGCTCGCGCCGAGCCGCTCATCAGCGCCATCCATAAGTTCGAACGGGAGCATGGAAAGCCGCCGCCGGACTTGGCCGCACTCGTTCCAGATTATCTCGCCGCCGTGCCGACTCCCGGCATTCCCACGTCGCGGGAATATTACTACCGCCGCCCCATGCCCGATGATGACTTGGAAGGCAACGTCTGGATGCTGGACGTGAATCCACCGGTCCTCGGCATTGGCTTCGACCGCTTCATCTGCTTGCCGAAGCAGAACTACCCCGAGCGCGGCTGGGGCGGTGTCTTGGAGCGCATCGGCACCTGGGCTTACGTTCACGAGTAGCGATGCCCGTCACCGACCACATTCGCAGCAAGCTCTCGCAGGTGCCGCACCGACCCGGCGTGTATCTGCACAAGGACCGCTTCGGCACGGTGATTTACGTCGGCAAGGCGCGCGACCTCCGCAAGCGCGTCGCCCAGTATTTCCAGTCGTCGCGCCGTCTCGGCTGGGACCTCAAGTTCAACGCCCTCGTCGAGGCCATCCACGACTTCGACTGGCACATGGTGAAGTCCGACGCCGAGGCCGTGCTGCTCGAGGGCAAGCTCATCAAGGAGTTTCAGCCGCGCTACAACGTCTCCTTCCGCGACGACAAGCGGTTTCTGATGCTCAAGGTCAACCTCAACGACCCCATCCCGCGCTTCACGCTCACACGCCTCAAGCTCGGGGACGGCGCGCGTTACTTCGGCCCGTTCGCCAGCGGCGGCGCGCTGCGGCGCACGCTGAATCTGGTCCGCCACAAGTTCAACCTGCGCGGCTGCCGCCCGCTCAACCCTGACGCCAGCGACTACAAGCATTGCCTCTACGCGCACATGAAGGTCTGCACCGCGCCGTGCATCGGTAACGTCACGCGCGAGCAATACCTCATGCAGGTCACGGCCGGCTGCGATTTCCTCGACGGCCAGCGCGACGAGATGGCCACCGAGCTGGAGGCGCAGATGAAGAAGGCGGCCGCCGCGCAGGACTTCGAGCAGGCCGCGCAGCTCCGCGATTTGCTCGCGGACATCAAGCGCTCGACGAAGAAGACGAAATCTTTCGAGCGCGTGCCTTACTCCCTGCCGGTGTCCATCCATCCGGAGCGCGACTTGGAGGAGTTGGCGAAGGTGCTCGGCCTGGCCGCGCCGCCGCAACGCATCGAGGGCTTCGACATCTCGAACATCAGCGGGACGTTCGCCGTGGCGTCGCTCGTGAGCTTCTGGCGCGGGCGTCCCGACCGCGCGAACTACCGGCGATTCAAAATCAAGACCGTGACCGGCCAAGACGACTTCGCCTGCATGGCCGAGACGATTCGCCGGCGCTACTCAAGGTTGAAGCGCGAAGTAGGTCAGGCTTCCAGCCTGACATCCATTCAAGAGCTGAACGCCACAGAAGCCGAAAAGACAATGTCAGAAGACAGGCAAGATGCCTGTCCTACTGTGGAACAAGGCGAGGAAGCCCCCGAGACCCGCCCCACTTCCGCTTTCGACGCCGTCATCCACGACGCCGCCAGCCGCGACGAGATGACTGCTCCGTGGGTTCCGAAAGTCCCCTCCGCCGTGCGCCTGCCGGACCTCATCCTGATTGACGGCGGCAAGGGCCAGCTCAACGCCGCGTGCGCCGAACTGGCCAAACTCGGCCTCGGGCACATCGCCATCATCGGCCTGGCGAAGGAGTTTGAGGAAATCTACCAGCCCGGCGAAGCCGCACCGTTGCGCCTCGGCCTCGACCACCCGGCCGTAAAACTCCTTCAGCGCGTGCGCGACGAGTCCCACCGCGTGGCCAACAGCTACAACGCACAGCTCCGGCTCAAGAAAATCTCCGAGAGCATCCTCGACGAGTTCCCCGGCGTCGGCGACGCACGGAAGCAGGTGCTCCTGAAAAAGTTTGGCTCCATCCACCGCCTGCGCCTCGCGACTGTCGAGCAAATCGCCGAAGTCCCCGGCTTCGGCGGCAAGACCGCGCAGGAACTGAAAGCCTTCCTCGAAACGCGCACGGAGCGACCGGCGGTGGCCTCAACCTCGGGGACGTGAGGAGTCTCTGGCGGGGGGTGAGTTGAAAGGTGAAGGTTGAAAGCTGAAAGTCAGGAGAACCTCACCTCACCGCCGGGGGTTCATAGCCGGTTCGCATTTAGCCCGCACTCCGAGACAAAACCACGGATACACACGGATGGGGACAGACCAGCAAGGTTCAACATCAGGTCGGCCGTTTTGAGGCAGGGAAAGAAAGACTGTCGGGGCTTGGGCTTGGCTTCATCCGTGTTCATCGGTGTCCATCCGTGGTCGCCCCATTTCCATCTCGGATTTCGGGTGTAAGAATGCGAATTCAGTCCCGGCTCCCGCAGTCCGATAACCCAGTCAGCCACACTACGCAGCACGTCTATGCAGCCCTGCCCTTACGCTTGCCTCTCGGCGGAGCACTCTGTCGCCCGCCGCAGCTTCCTTGGCAGCCTCGCGCTCGGCGCGGGCGCGGTCGTGGGCGGGCTCGGCTCGTTCGCCCAGCCAGCGGTCGCCGCCGCACTCGCCAAGGACCAGAAACGGATGCTCGTCATCAACATGCACGGCGGACTCTCGCAGTTGGAGAGCTGGGATCCCAAGCCGGGCACGGCCACCGGCGGGCCTTTTCGCGCCATTCCGACCAGCGTGCCGGGGGTTCACATCAGCGAGTTGCTCCCGCACACGGCAAAGGTGATGCACCACCTCGCCCTCGTGCGTGGCGTCAACACGAAGGAAGACGATCACGGCAAGGGCATTTACAAGATGCTCACCGGCCGCAAGCAGTTGCCCGGTCAGAGCAATCCCGAAATCGGCGCGGTCATCGCGAAGTGCTTTGACTCATCTGACAAGACTTTGCCCGGCCACATCCGCGTGACGCCCGGCGGTGGTGGCGGTCGCAGTGCGGACTCAGCCTTCCTCGGCCCGAAATACGCCAGCATCGCCCTCGACGGAGCGAAGCCCCCGCAGCACACCGTCAAGCCCGACAACTTGAGCGAGACCTCGCTCGCCGAGCAGAACGCCTTCCGCCGCCTGGCAGACGATCACTTTCTCGCCCGCCGCCGCACGGCGATGACCGATGCCTACGTGCAGAGTTACGAGCAGGCGCTGGAGCTGATGAAGCAGCGCGAGGTGTTCGACCTCAGCAGGGAGCCGGCGAAAGACCAGGAGCGCTACGGCAAGAGCGACTTCGGTCGGCACTGCCTGATGGCGCGGAGGCTGTTGGAGAAGGGCATCACCTTCGCGCAGGTGAGCCACTCGAACTACGACACGCACAACGAGAACTTCAACTTCCACTTCGAGCAGGTGGGCGAGTTCGACAAACCCTTCGCCACGCTCGTCGCGGACCTGCACGAGCGCGGGATGCTGTAGAGCACGCTCATCGTGGTGCTGTCGGAGTTCGGGCGCACGCCGAACATCAACCTCTATTACGGTCGCGACCACTGGAGCAAGGCGTGGAGCGTGTGCATCGGCGGCGCGGGCATCGCGCGCAGCGCGATGGTGGGCAAGACCAACGCGACCGGCACCGAGGTGACCGAGCGCGAGGTGGACGCCGGGCATCTCTTCCACACCTACCTGCGCGCACTGGGCCTCAGCTCCAAGGGCAGCTTTGACGTGGATGGCCGGCCAGTGCTCATGGCTGATCCGGCGATGGGGCCGATCAAGGAGTTGCTGACATAATTGCGATGAGTGGACTTGAGTTGCTGGATACCATTCCGTTTCCAGCTTTCCTATTACTATACGCATTTTTAGTCGTGGTTGTGCTTATCGGTGCTGTCGCGCTTCGCTGGAAGCTCCGGCAATCGGCAATTAGTGGCTATCTGTTCGCGGGCGTTATCGGCTCGTTTGTCGGACTGGGCGTCTTAGCCGCTCCACACTTTTACTTTTTTTTGGAGCATGAGTTCACCGGGCTGTTGACTGGCATCTACAGAAGCAGTTGGCCGCCAGCGTGGTGGCCGTATTGGCTTGGTTCACCCCTTGGACCATTCAGGAGCTTTGCTCTGGGAACTTTGTCGGGCTGCATTGGGGGATGCACACTACTTTGGCGGTTAAAGACGGGACGAAAAGCAGAACGCACGTGAAACCCGACTTCAAAGCCGCCCACATCGCTGCCGAGTTCGCGCACGACGCGCCGCTCATCACCTGCCGCTTCGACCCGACGGGGAAGTTCGTCTTCGCATCGGGCGAGGACCGCGCCATCGCGCGCTGGGAGCTGGCGGACGCGAAGAAGAAGACCGTATTCACCGCGCACGACTCGTGGGTGTTCGCGCTCGCACTGTCGAAGGACGGCCAAACCCTCGTGAGCGCGGGCGGCGATGACACGCTCATCTGGTGGCCCGCAACCGCTGGGAAGCCCGAGCCGCAGCGCAAGGTCACGGCGCACAAGGGCTGGATTCGCAGCATCGCCATCAGCCCGGATGGCAAGCTCCTCGCCAGCGGTGGCAACGACCGGCTCGTGAAACTTTGGAACCTCGCAGACGGCAAGCTCGCCCAGGAGTTTTCCGGTCACGAGCTGGACGTTTACAGCGTCGCGTTCCATCCCGACGGCAGGTTCCTCCTCAGCGGCGACCTCATGGGCAAGGTGCAGCAGTGGGACATCGCCGCCGGCAAATCCGTGCGCGTGCTTGATGCGAAGCAGCTTCACACCTACGAAGGCGGCCAGCAGGTTCACTTCGGCGGCATCCGCGGCCTCGCAGTCTCGCCGGACAAGAAACACCTGGCGTGCGGCGGCCTGCACAAGGCCACCAACCCGCTCGGCAACGTCCACGAGCCCATCGTTGAGCGTTACGACTGGGAGACACACAAGCTGGTCAAGACACATCTCGCCGAGGGGCTGACGAACTCGACCGTGTGGAATTGCCTCTTCCATCCAGACGGCACGCTCATCGCCGGTTGTGGCGGCGGCAGCGGCGGGCACCTGCTTTTCTGGGGCAAGGACGACGAGAAGCCCGTCACCGCCTTCAAGCTCCCCGACATGGCCCGTGAACTGGACCTCCATCCCGACGGCCTCCAGATCGCCACCGTCCACCATTCCAAAAAGCTCCGCCTCACCAGGCTCGCGCCCAAGCCGCCTGAGCCGGCGAAGAAAGCGTGAGTGCGGGCCACGAAATCGCAGGCCGAAGGAGCGCCGACTTCGGAGTTCGGGCCAAGGAATCGTTCCGGATCAGGAGAGCAGGAGGAAACACTGCGGTGGCCGCACCCGCCCTCTCCTGCCTTCCTGCACTCCTTATGATTCCCTCCCCCGGCTTGCATCCGATCCCACCTGTGGTTCAGATTCTTGGCTGTGAAGTTGAAGGGCCGCGACCCGGAACGCGTCCGACGCGCGGTGCCATAAACTGAAGCCACACATTACTCATGTCAGACACTGTTCGTATCCAGCGCCCGACCCAGCCCTCAGCAAAGGACACCGTCCGCCTCTCGCGCCCGGTCAAACCCGCGACGAAGGACACCGTCCGCCTCGATCGTCCGGCGGCAAAAAGCGCTCCTACGGAGGGTGCCACTCTGGAGGACTTCTTGAAGCAGCAGAAGCCGCACGTGGAGCCGCCGCCGCAGTGACCTCCTAGCTTTTCCTCGCGCCATAGCCGAGGCGCGCTATCTTCCCGCCATGAGCGTGAAAGAACTTGAAGCCCGAGTGCAGGCGTTGCCTCCGCGCCAGTTGGAGCAGTTCGCCGATTGGTTTGATTCGTTTCGCAACCCGGCGGCGCCCGAATTGACTCCCGGCCAGGAGACGGAGCTTCTTCAGCGCCGAGCTGACTTCCTCTCCAACCCGTCGCTTGCCGAGCCTTGGGAGGGCACCTTGGAGCGCGTCCGCCAACACTTGCATGAGCGTCGCGTTAAGAAGACTTCGGTCCGCTGAACTGGATCTCGTCCGCGCCGCCGAATGGTATGACGACCAGCGTCCCGGCCTCGGCGAGGAGTTTGCGGAGGAGGTGGATGAAGTGGTCCGCTCGCTCGCCCGCAATCCACTTCAGCACAGCGCCGTCTTCGCCGATGTGCGGCGCGTTCGATTGAGGCGCTTCTGGCCCTACGCGGTTTTTTACTACCTGCATCAGGAGGAGGTCATCGTCTTCGCGATTTTTCATGCCAGCCGGCAGCCGGAACGATTGGCACGACGGCGGTCGCGTTTGAGCTGACGTTCATGCACCTCCTCGTCGAAGACTTCCTCTTCTCCCTGCGCCACGAGCGCGGGCAGGCGGAGCACACGCAGAAGACTTACAAGGGCCTGCTCGACAAATTCCTCGCGTGGGCGGGGAAGCACGGGCTGAACGCTTGGCGCGACGTGCAGCTCACGCACCTCACCGAGTTCCTCCAGCAGGAGCGCGATCGCAAGATGGCCGGCCCGAAGAAGGACTCCACGGCGCAGTTAAGCACCTCCAGCCTCTACCTCCAGATCGCCGCGTTCCGGGCCTTCTACAAGTGGGCCGAAACCGAGAAAAAACTTCCTGCAAACCCGGCTGAAAACCTCTCGCTCCCCCGCCGTTGGAAGCGGCTGCCCAAGGCGCTCTCCCACGCCGAGGTCGAGCAAATCCTCAAGCCCCTCGCCACCCCCGCGCCCTCCGACCTCTGCGACCAGGCCGTGCTCGAACTCGCCTACGCCAGTGGCCTGCGCCTCGCCGAGCTGCGCAACCTCCGCCTCGAACAGCTCCACCTCGAAGCCGGCTTCGTCACCGTCATCGGCAAGGGCAACAAGGAGCGCGTCGTGCCCGTCGGGAAGTTTGCCGTGGATGCTTTGGGCCGCTACCTCACCGTCGGGCGTCCGCAGCTCGTCCGCCCCAAGTCCCCCGCCGCCGTCTTCCTCACGCGACGCGGCACCGCCTTCGCGCACGTCACGATGTGGTCGCACATCACGAGGCGGGTGAAGAAGGCGGGCATTGAGCGCCACGTCACCCCGCACATGATGCGGCACAGCTTCGCCACGCACCTGCTCGAACACGGCGCGGACCTGCGCGTGATTCAGGAACTCCTGGGCCACTCCAGCATCAGCACCACGGAGGTCTACACCCACGTCGCCGGCCAGCGCCTGCGCGAGGTGCACCGGAAGTATCACCCCCGGGCGAAGTGAACTTGGGAGAAGCAGTTAACGCCAAGACGCCAGGACGCGGAGAGGAAAGTGTTGAGAGGGGTCAGCCAACCGAACCCGCTCACCCGCGCGGTGAGCATGGGCGGGGAGAGAACAGAATCAGTCCCCTTGGCGGCTTTGCGCCCTTGCGCCTTTGCGTTTGATTTCGACCGCCAGAACAAGGGTGAGGGGATTCAACCCATCCCCTCCGGTGCTGAAATCATCGCCTCCGACTCGCTCGGAGATGATAAATCCACTGTCGGTGACCATGGTTTCAAAGTCTGAAGCCCTAAATCCAGTCCCGGCAACCCTGCCAACCCCTGTCTGAAGTCGTAAATCCAGTGCCGGAGGCCGTAATTTCACTGCCAGAGACGCTAAATCCAGCGTCGGAAGCCTTAATTTCAGCGTTTGGAAGGGCGTCAGGAGCAACTGAAACTACCGCCTTGTTCACTAGTGACTTGATTCCAACGAGTTAGGACTGGAATCCCGTTTCCCGCTCGAAAACGAAGCTCCCTCTCATTAGCACCCGGCTTCAGCCGGGTGTAACCGGCCAAGCGACGGCGCAAACCGTTTCAACGGTTTGTGCGAATGACCACGTGCTCACGGGGAGGAAGCCGTTGAAACGGCTTCTCCTGTTCCCGCCCAGTTCACCGGGCTGAAGCCCGGTGCTAATGAGAGGTGGCTGAAACCGAACTGCATCCCAAACTTGAGCCAAGTTCACCTTTCCTCTTGCCAACCTCACGGCGATTTCTATCCTCCGACCCATCCCGGAGACAGGATCACTGAAGATCGTTTCACACAGGAATCAAACGGAGAAAAACCTATGCCAGACCCCGCACCCACCCCCACGCCACCACCCGGCCCCGTGTTGAAGAAGCAGAAACGCAGCGTCATCAACCAGGCCGATGCCGCCGACCTCAACGACACCGAGCAGGTCGTCACCGCCGCGCAGAGCACCGCCTACGCGGCCGCCCTCGCCACCCGTGGCGTCACCACTGCCGCCGTTGCGACGCTGGACACCGATGTCATCCAATGCCGCAAAGACACCGCCAAGGCGGCGCAGGCCGACTTCTACGCGCAGAAGAAAACCAAGCTGGAAGCCGCCGCGAAGACGACGTTGCTCGATGCCTTCCGCTACTTCCAGAACGCCGCGAAACTCAAGTTCCCGACCGACAGCGACACCCAGCAACAATTCTTCATCGGCGAAGACCTCGCCGGGGCCAGCCGGCCATCACTGGAAGCCTACTGCGCCGGCCTGATTGAAAAGCTCGCCACCGAGCCGCTCACGAGCAAAGGCGTGACCGCCGCCGAAATCAGCGCCTTCCCCGTCAAGCTCGAAGCCTGGCAGGACGCCGACACCGACCAGACCAACGCCCAGGGAGCCGCCGCCGACCTGCGCATAGACGTGAGCACCCTCCTGACGACCATCCGGGCACGCCGCACCGAAATCCGCCTGGCCGTGAACCTCCAGTGGCCGCACACCGACCCCGCCAACGCCCCCACCCGCAAAGCCTTCGGCCTCCCGCCGGCGAAGCCGTATAACGGGTGAGTCAAAAGCCAGTGGAGTCAACATCATGTCAGAAGTAATAGATTCGCAAACCCCCGCACCGCCCGGAAATACGGGGGATCAAAAGGGATTGCCAAACGTCGAGGAGTGCTTAAAGAACGCCCAAGTTGGAATGGTGAAAAGCGCGGAGTTTGCTGAAACGGCAAAGGCAGCAGCCACAGCCGCAATGGAGTCACAACGGTTGGCCGCTACTGCTCTGGCCGATGCCCAGACCAAGCTCGCCGAAATCACAACTGCCGCGACACAAGCCGTCGCGTCGAAAACGAGCATTACAGGCGAACAAGCGGTGATCGCCGCAAAGTCAGCGCACATCCAGAAAGCGCAGGAGCATGCCGACAAGGTCCGGGCTGACCTTGACCGTGCACTCACTGCCGCGACGCAACAAACGACTGAAGCAGAAGCACAAAAATCCCGCGCTCAATTGGCAGCTGAAGACGCCAAAAGTCTGCTAAAGGAATTCCAGATAACCAAGGAGTTTGGTGACGCTGCAAAGTCAGCAGTCTCGGAGGCCGCAGAGTCTCAGAAATTGGCCGCAGTTGCACTCGCCGAAGCGCAATCGAAACTGACCGAAACCGCAACTCAAGCGTTGGCAGCGAAGACGCAGATTGCGGATGTCCAAGCCGTGGTGGCGAGTAAATCGGATCATATCCAGAAGGCTCAGGAGCATGCGGATAAGGTTCGCGCCGACCTTGATCGCACACTTACAGCCGCGACGCAGCAGGCAACCGAAGCAGAAGGCTTAAAGTCCCGCGCTCAGTCTTCGGCGGACAGTGCTGCTGCGCTGCTCACGGAAGTCCGAACAACTAAGGGATCCGTCGAAACAGACATCGCAACAATCGTAGCAGCTCGGAAGAGCGCAGAGGAATCGACAGTTCAGACAAAAGGTTTGGCCGACAAGGCCGCCACGGTAGAGGCTCGCATTGCTGCTTATGAGAAGAGGCTCGCTGAACTCGACGCACTTTGTGCCGCGCAACTAAAATTAATCGAAGATCTACTCCCAGGAGCGACGGCAGCGGGACTGGCGAGCGCATTTGATTCGCGACGAAAGCTTTTCGAGAAGCCGCATACTGGATGGCAGAGAATCTTCGTCGCCTCTGTGTTGGCAATTGTGGCGCTGGCAGCTACAGGTTTGTGGCATGTTTTGAATGCAGGCATCCCGCCGAGTTACGATGAACTAGTGCGGTTGTGGCTAGCTCGTCTGCCCATCGCCGGGGCGCTGGTGTGGCTTGCCTTGCACGCAAGCCATCAGTCAGCGTTGGCGAAACGGCTGGAGGAGGACTACGGGTATAAAGCGGCCGTCGCCTCATGCCTGATGGGATTCCAAAAGCAATTGTCAGAAATCGGCAAGGATGCAGCATCCAACCCTGCGTTGACCAAGTTGCTCGACAATACCTTAACGACTATGGCAGCACCGCCAGGCCGAATTTATGACAAGCACCCACTGACTGTCTCTCCGAGCAAAGAGATTGCAGAGGTAGCTAAGGCCGCTACTGAGATAGCCGATGCAAGTAAATCTTCTCCCAAATGAGCATGTGCGCACGGGAGTTTGGCGGTTTCCCCACCCATCTCGTGCTCAGTAATCCCTCACCGACCCGTCCTGATACGTCGGGTGCGGCCACTTGAACTGGTGCTTCGGGTTGGCGTTCACTTTCCGCAGACTGCGTCCCCCCTACCTCGCCCGCGCACCTTCGCCGCCCGGTGTTTTCCGCTCGCGCCAGTCGAAGCGCTTCATCCTGCCCACCTGCTTGCGCTCGACAGCTTCCGCGATGATTGCGCCGAGCACGGGTGCGAACTTGAAGGCGTGCCCGCTGTCGCCCGCAGCGACGAAGAGGCCGGGGCGCTGCGGATGATGGTCGAGCCAGAAGTTGCCATCGAAGGTGTCGCAGTAGAGGCAGAGCCTCGTGCTGATGAGCGGCGCGTCGGCCAGCGCGGGGAAGGTGTCGCGGAGGAAGGCACGGAAGCGCGGCTCGTCGTCGCGCGAGACTTCGCGCGGGTCATCGGGATGCACGCGGCGACCGGAGCCGTGGTTCGCTACCTTCAGCGTGCCGTCCGCGAGCGCGGGGAAGCCATACCAGCCCGTGCGCCCGATGTCCGCCGCCCACACAGGAAAGCGCGGGGCCTGCCACTCCGCCGGGTTTGCGACGCGGAAGTGAAGCACAGGCTGGCCCGTGGCCCACATCACGTCGCTCAACTCCGGCAGCAGCGTCGGTGTCCACGCGCCGGTGGCGAGCAGCGTGAGGTCCGCGCGGAACGCGCGCCCGTCCTTCGCCTGCGCGCCGATGACACGCGAGCCGTCCTCCAGCAATCGGGCGAAGGCGCAGTTCTCGAAGACTTGCACGCCCTCGCGCCGCGCCTTCTGCGCCAGCCACGCGATGACCTTGCCGCTCTCGGCCCAGCCGCCGCGCGGGTTGAAGTAGCCGTCGGGATATTTCTCCGCCGCCCAGCCGGGGAAGCGAAGCGCCACGGCGGCGGAGTCGAGCCGCTCCAACTTTTCGTCGCGCGCAGTGAGGAGCTGAAAGCTCTCGAACTCGAAGCCGCCCGGCTGCATCGCCTCACGCGAGAGGACGAGAAAACCATCGTCGTGAAAGAGCTTGTCCGGCCACCAATCCACCAGATTCCACACGTTCCATCCGGTCAGGGACACGCTGCCAAGCTCCGTCCACAGCTTGTCCGCCCCGTAATCCATCCGCACCACCTTGCTGATGTCCGTGGACGCCGCCGTGGGCGTGGGCACCGGGCCGGGGTCAATGACCGTCACGCCCCAGCCGCGTGCGCGCAGTTCCAGCGCGGCAGTGAGGCCGAAGACGCCCGCGCCGACGATGACGATGGACTGGGTTGCTGCCATGCGGTGTTGCGGCTAAGGTTTCGCCCGAACGCCACGCGGTTCAAGCCAACGATTCATTAGCCACAGATGGAACACAGATGGGGACGAGGAAGACGCAACCTTCCAAGGAGACGAACGCGGCAGGCATCTTCAAGTAAGTCGCTGCTGTTCCGTGTTCATTCCGTGTTCCATCCGTGGCTCAACTGAATGGTCCTGGTCAAGTCCACATCTCAACCCCCCCATGAAAACACTGCTCACCCTTCTGCTCATCACTGTCCTCCACTCCGCTGCCAACGCGCAGTTCAACCTGCTCGACGCGGTGAAGAAGCAAACCGCTCTGACCAACGCGCTGCCTTCGCTGGGCGCGCTGACGGAGGACCAGACCGCCAAGGCGTTGAAGGAGGCACTTGCGAAGGGCGCGGAGCGCGCCGTCAAACAGCTCGGCACCAACGGCGGATTCCTCACCAACCTCAACGTGAAAATCCCGATGCCCGCCAGCTTGCAGAAGATTGACCAGACGCTGCGCAAGCTCAAGCAGGAGGCGCTGGCCGACGAGTTCGTCACGACGATGAACCGCGCGGCGGAGAAGGCCGTGCCGGTTGCCGCGAATGTGTTCGGGGATGCCATACGCCAAATGACGGTCGCAGACGCGAAGGCCATCCTCACCGGCCCGAACGACGCGGCGACGCAATACTTCCGTCGCACGAGCACGAACGCCTTGCACACGCAGTTCCTCCCCATCGTGAAGCAGGCCACAGACGCGGCAGGCGTGACGGCGGCATACAAGGCGATGCTCGCGAAGGCCGGCCCGGCGGCGAGCCTCGCGCAGACCTTCGGCGGCGCGTTCGGCAAGAATCTCGGCCTTGACGCCGCCACGCTGGACGTGGACGCCTACGTGACGGGCAAGGCGATGGACGGCCTGTTCAAGGTCGTGGCCGAGGAGGAGAAGCGCATCCGCGAAAACCCGGCGGCGCGCACAACGGACCTGCTCAAGCAGGTCTTCGGCGCGGTGAAGAAGTAGCGGGGCGCTACGGCTGCTTCGGCGCCACCGGGCGGACGGGCGGAGTGTAGCTGATGGAGTTCAGCCAGTAGGCGCGGGACTTGTAGCTGTTGAAAACCTTGTCGCCGAGCGTGGTCTTCATGGCGTTCTCCGTCTCGGTGCGCAGGGCGGCCAGCGTCTGCTGCTGCTGCTCGCGGCTCAAGTCCGTCATCGCGCGAACCTCCTTGGCCTTGGCCTCGGCCTGCTCCTTGTAGCCGAAAACTTTCCTGGCGGTGTCAGCAGGAAGGTTCTCCGCCTTGGCCAATCGAAATAGCTCCGAATAGAACGGGGTGCGCGACAGCTCCCATTCCTTCCCCAAATCATCGCCGAGCGTGGCCTTGATTTCCGCTTGCAACTGTTTCTTTGCCTGCTCGGAGCGTTCGCGTGCCTTTGGGTCCTCGGACTGGTCTCCGTAGAGATACATGGCGTCACCGACCTTGCTGCGGAGGGCGAAGAGCGTTTCGTATTGTGCCTGGGTCAAACTCATGGTGCTGATTTCGCTCTGAAGCTGGCTGGCCATCTGGCTGGAGCGCAGTTCCCACTGGCGCAGTTCCTCCGGTGTCAGGAAGGCCGCCAGCCCGCGCTTTTTCTCCTCCTGCATTTCCCTCCGCTCGGCGCGCTCCTGCGCGTCATACAGCCCCCGGTTGCGGCCGTAGTGGTCCTGCTCCTTCTCCTGAAATTCCTCCAGGTAGCGCCGCAACTGCTCGCGCTTCTCCGGCGCCACGAAGCTCACCTGCCGCTCGTAGTAGTCGTAGTAGCCGCTCTCCTCGCGCAGCTTCTTCTGCGGGTCGAAGCCCAGCAGCTCCACTAGCAGCGCGGAGGCTTCCCGTTCCAGCTCGCGATATTTCTTCTGGCCTTCACGAGCGGCGGGCGAGCTGTAGTCTGACGCCTTCCAATATTCCGTCTCGCTTTGAGTGGATATGCCCGCCAGCGCCACCTTCCGCCGGTCGGCGAAGCGGCGCGTCACCTCCGCGACCATCAAGTCCTGAATCGTCTCCTCCGGGCAGCCCGCTGCGCGCAGGCGCAGGATGGAGCCTTTCAAGTCGGCGGCGGAAAAGAGCTGTGTCCAAGCGGGCTTTGCAGAGGGCTGCGGTTTGGCGGCGACACTGGCGACCCTCGCCGGCTCGGGCTCACGGGCTTTCGACGCGGCAGGTTTGGTGGCGGGCTGAGCTGCCGGTGCCTTGGCGGACACAGCGGGCGTTGCCGACGACGAGCGCGACTGCCACCACTTGAAAGCCAGCGCGGCGTTGGCGAGGAGCGAGAGGGCGATGATGAGCGGGATGGTTTTCATGGAGTGACAACGCGCGTGGTGACAGTGGGAGCAAGGTTGCGAATCCAATAGCCGCCGCTGTTCGGGTATGCCTTGGCCCGGCGCTCGCCCAGCAGCACGGCCAGTTCCTTCTCAGTCTCCGTGCGGATGGCGAGGAGCGCGGCTGCCCTTTGCTCCGGCGAGAGCGTGGTGTCTCGCGGGATGTTCCGGGCGGCGGTCTCGGCGGCGGTCTTCATCTCGGCGAGGCGGAGCAAGCTCTCCTTGGCCACGCCCGACTCGGCGAGCTGGTTGTATTCGTAGCCCGACAGAAGCTTGTATTCCTTGGCACGCTCCGGTCCGAGCACCTCGGCGAGCGCCGCGTCGGCTTTCGCCCGCGCATCGCGCTGCTGGGCGAGCTGTTCTGCCGTCATGCGCACCGGCCCGTCTGAGGGCGCGGCGGCGGGTTGTGAGGCAGATGCTGCGTCGAGCTGGTGGAATATGGCCTTGAACTCCTCCTCGGTCGGCGAGAACGCTCGCAGGTCGTTGCGCAATTGCCGCGAAAAATCCGAGTTGCGGAGCTTGTAGGCTTCCACCTGTTCCGGCGAAGTCAGCTTTGCCACCTCGTCGTAAAACTCGCGCTCAACCTTCCGGCGGTCCGCCATCGATGAGCTGTCCATGTAGCCGCCGGTCTTGTCCCTGAGCGCCTGCTGTTTCTCATACATCTTGGTCTGCAACTCCGTGATCTGCTTCAGCACCTCGGGCGAGGCATTTGTGAAAACGCGCATCAGCGGGTGCTCGCGCTCCAGCGGTGATTCGCCGAGCAGTTCCTTGAGCAGGTCGTTTTGCTCCTTGTAAAGCGCCTGCTGCTGCTTGCGCTGCTCGGCGGTCTGCCCGAACGGGTTGCCAAAGTTCCTCTCCCAGTAGTTCGCCGGGTTCGACGCTGTCCGCAGCGCGAGCATCTTCGGGCGATACATCTTCGTGACCTCGGCGCGGATGAGATCACGGATGGTCTCGTCCGGCACGCCGAGGTCGCGGAGGTTCTGGATGTATTTCTTGAAGTCCTCCGACTCGATGGAGGCCCAGTGGAAGCTGGGCGGGGCGGGGGCCGGGTCCGCTGCGGCTGAGGTGTCGGCCTTGTCCTTGACCCTCGATGCGGCGGACTTGGACTTGGTAGAGGCGCTGGCCGGCTGGCCCGCTTCCGCCGCCGGGCTTGTGGCAGGAGGCGTGGGCGGCGAGCGGAGGAGCATGGCGGCCAGCGCGCAATTCGCGCCCAGCGTGGCGACTAGAATGAGACTGCGGGGATTCATGGCGTTGAGGTGTAGCACAAAGCTCGGGGGCGTCCAGCCCGCAGATGTGCGCCCGGGTGCGAGGGCGCATCCCAGTTTCTTGCAACCCATGTGGCGATCAGGGGCAGCAACGAAGTTGCGAGAGAAAGTAGCCCACGGCGGGAGCCGTGGGTCAGGCGGTGAGGAGGGCGAGCCGCAGCGCGGCGGCAGAGGAGCCGCCATCCATTCATGTCGCAGTGGGAGTCTGCCGCCCCGCTGGGGCTCAGTTGGAGCGCTGCCACCCAGGGCTTGCGCCCTGGGCTACTCTCTGCCGCTGCTCCGCAGCTGGGAGAATTGACCTTGTCCAGAGCCATTTGCAGGAAAGTGAGATGCGCCCCCGTGGGGTGGGACGAATCGTTTGACGCTGCGGAACTGGCGGGCTTAATTTCGCGGCGTGACTCTCAGCCGCCGCCAGTTCGCCGCAGCGCTCGCCTTGTCCGCGCCAACTCTGGCCATCGCGCAGTCCGAGTCCTTCGACTGGCCGCAGTGGCGCGGCCCCAGACGCAACGGAATTTCCGCCGAGAAGGATTACATCGCGCAGTGGCCCAAGGAAGGCCCGCGCCGCTTGTGGGCTACGAAGGTGGGCGTCGGCTACTCCTCCGTGTCGGTCGCGGGCGGCAAGCTCTACACGATGGGGAACCTCAGCGACGTGGACCACGTCCAGTGCCTCGACACCGCAAACGGCAAGCTGGTGTGGGATTACAAATACCCCTGCAACGCAGCCGACCCGAACGGCTACCCCGGCCCGCGTTGCACGCCCACGGTGGATGGAAACCTGGTGTTCACCGTCAGCCGCAACGGACACCTGCTCTGCCTCAGCGCGGCCAACGGCGCGCTGGTGTGGACCAAGAACCTCGTCACCGACTTCGGCGGCTACATCCCGCAGTGGGGTTACTCCGGTTCGCCGCTGGTCGAGGGCGAGCTGCTCATCCTCGAAACGGGCTCGTCCGGGCGCTCCGTCGCCGCGCTGGAGAAAAAGACCGGGCGCGTGGTCTGGGCGAACGGCAACGCTGCGGCGGGCTACGCTTCTCCCATGGCTTTCGACGTCGCACGCGAGCGAGCCGTGGCGGTGTTCAGCGCGGCGGGGTTGACGGGCCGGGCCCTCAGCAACGGGCGCGTGCTCTGGCATTACAACTGGCGCACCAGCTACGACGTGAACGCCGCGACGCCGATCATTTTCGACGACAAGATTTTCATCTCCTCCGGCTATGGCACCGGCTGCGCGCTGCTGCAAATCTCCGCCACCGCCGCGAAGCTGGTCTGGCAAAACAAGGGGATGCGCAACCACATGAACTCCTGCGTGCTCTGGCAGGGGCACCTCTACGGCTTCGACGAGGCCCAGCTCCGCTGCCTCGACGTCATCACCGGCGTGGTGAAGTGGTCCACGCCAGCCTACGGCAAAGGCTCGTTGATGCTTGCCGACAGCAGGCTGATTTTATACGGCGAGCGCGGCCGGCTCGGCCTGGCAGAGGCCTCGCCCGCCGGCTTCCGGGAGCTGGCGGCAGCGCAAGTTCTCGGCGGCAGCAGCACGTGGGCACCGCCGGTCCTCTCCAACGGCCGCATCTACTGCCGCAGCTCGACGGACTTGGTGTGTCTGGATGTGTCTGGGAAGTGAATCCAACTCCGCCACTCGAAACGTAATGCACGGGCGCAAACGCGCAGAGACGCCCGAAGAACCGGCTGCCCGCCAATGACGCGAATCAAAGGCCCGGCACGACATCGCCCAGCCAACTTCCTTTCCCTGTTTCGCGTCCACTCGCGGGCAACTTCCCTTTGCGGCTCTGCGTCTTTGCGCCTTTGCGTTAACCTAGATTCCGCAGTTAAACCTCACGCAAAGGGCGCAAAGGGCGCAAAGGAAAAGACTATTGAAACCGTGACCTCTCACCCGTTGGGTGAAGGCTGCCGGCACCTGCATTTCAAATAAATGCCCTTCGGCGTTGCGTCCTTCGCGTCCTTTGCGTGAACCAACTGCGGTTTTTAGGTTAAATGCGGCTTCTACGGTGAATCGGCTCGCGCCAGCGGCTTGACCCTGCGGCGCTGGTCCGGTTTGCTCACCGCATGGCAGGCAACGCTTCATCCGGCCCCGGCGGCGACAACCTCGACGCGCTGCGGGAGGCG
The DNA here is from genome assembly GCA_016235545.1 of Verrucomicrobiota bacterium. Lineage (GTDB taxonomy): Bacteria > Verrucomicrobiota > Verrucomicrobiia > Limisphaerales > SXTU01 > SXTU01. The sequence goes on from JACRKB010000154.1 coordinate 20,781, forward strand.
CTGCGGCTCACGCCCAACAACGTTCCCCTCCGCCAGCACCTCGCCGATTCGCTGCTCTCCGCCGGGCGTGCCGCCGAAGCGGAGAAGGAATACCGCGAGGCGCTCGCGCAGGCGCCGGACAACGCCGCGCTCCAGCTCGGCCTCGCCCGAGCTTTCCACGCGCAGGGCAAGAACAGCCACGCGCTCGCGCTCATCGAGTCGCTCACAAAGGCCTCGAACGCCCCGGCCCGCGCGTTCGTGCTGCACGCGCGATTGCTCGCGGGGGTCGGCGAGATCGAGCAGGCCGTCATCCAATACAAGCGCGGCGTGGAGAAGGATTCTTCCGCCGCTGATCTGGAGTTCGCCGGGCGGCTCGGCATCGAGGCCGACGAGGCGGAGAGCGAGGTCTTCGACGGCAAGCAACGCGCGGGTTGGGAGCCGGAGCCGGAAAGCTCGAAGGTCGAAGTCGAGCGGCCCAAGATCACCTTCACCGACGTGGGCGGCATGGACGCGCTCAAGGAGGAAATCCGCCTCAAGATCATCCACCCGCTCACGCACGCGGACCTCTACAAGGCTTACGGCAAGGCCATCGGCGGCGGCATCCTCATGTATGGCCCGCCCGGCTGCGGCAAGACGCACCTCGCCCGTGCCACGGCCGGCGAGATCAAGGCCGGCTTCATCGCCGTGGGCATCAACGACGTGCTCGACATGTGGATCGGCAACAGCGAGCGCAACCTGCACGAACTCTTCGAGCAGGCCCGCCGGCATCGCCCGTGCGTGCTGTTCTTCGACGAGGTGGACGCGCTGGGCGCGAGCCGCGCGGACATGAGGCAGAGCGCGGGCCGGCATCTCATCAACCAGTTCCTCGCAGAGTTCGATGGCGTGAAGTCGAGCAACGAGGGCATCCTCATCCTCGGCGCGACGAACGCGCCGTGGCATTTGGACAGCGCGTTCCGTCGGCCCGGCCGCTTCGACCGCATCCTCTTCGTGCCGCCGCCGGACGCCGCCGCGCGTGCCGCCGTGCTGCGCCTCCAGTTGCGCGGCAAGCCGGCGGAGGACGTGGACTTCGACTCGCTCGCGAAGAAGGCGGAAAGCTTCTCCGGCGCGGACCTGAAGGCCGTGGTGGATGTCGCCATCGAGAACAAGCTCCGCGAGGCGATGAAGTCCGGCGTGCCCACGCCGCTGCGGACGAAGGACCTCGCGCAGGCTGTCGGCGCGCTCAAGCCCACGACGCGCGAGTGGTTCGCCACCGCGCGCAACTACGCGCTCTATGCGAACCAAGGCGGCGCGTATGACGAGGTGCTGAAATATCTCAAAGTGTGATGGCCTGCGCGACGCATACCAATCCCCGATGCGATTTGGTGGAATTCCAACTGAAGGCCACGCCGCGCGCCTTCTCCCTTCCTCGGAGGAGGGGAGAAGGTGGCCGAAGGCCGGATGAGGGGTGGGGGTGCCGACGCCGACGCACGCAACCCCTCACCCCTACCCTCTCCCCTCGTCCGATGAAGGGAGAGGGAGGAAAAGCGCGTCGCGGTTTCCCCGCCCAATGACTTCTCCGCAACTCCAGCGCGCTCTCGTGCTGCTCGAACAAGGCCGGCACGAGCTGGCCATTCCCGAGCTGCGGCAGGTGCTCGCCACCGATCCTGACGCGGCCCTCCCGCACGCGTTGCTCGCCGTGTGTCTCGCGGACCAGCAGCAGTTCGATGATGCCCAGGAGGAGGCGCAGCGGGCCATTGCCCTCGCACCGGATTTGCCCTTCGCGCACTACGCGCTGGCGCATGTGCTGCACGACCGCCGGGATTTCGATGACGCGCTCGACGCGGTGCGCGAGGCCATCCGCCTGGAGCCGGAGGACGCGGACTTCCACGCTCTCGAAGCGCAGATTCATCTGGCGAACTACCGCTGGGCCGAGGCGCTGTCCGCCGCCGAGCGTGGCTTGCAGGTGGAGGCGCAGCACGTCGCCAGCACGAACCTCCGCGCTGTCGCGCTCGTGAAGCTGGGCCGCAAGGCCGAGGCGGGCGCGACGATTCAGAGCGCCCTCGCGCGCGACCCGGACAACACCTTCACCCACGCGAACCAAGGCTGGACGCTGCTCGAACAAGGTGACCACGCGAAGGCGCTCGAACATTTCCGCGAGGCGATGCGGCTCGACCCTGGCAACGACTGGGCGCGGCAGGGCATCATCGAGTCGCTCAAGGCGCGGCACTTCATCTACTCCGTGATGCTGCGCTACTTCCTGTGGATGGCGAAGCTGCCGCCCAACTGGCAGTTCGGCGTCATTCTCGGCGGCTGGCTCGGCAACCGGATGCTCGGCGCGCTGGCGAAGTCGAATCCCGCGCTGAAGCCGTGGGTGTTCCCGCTGCAAATGCTCTACCTCGCATTCGCGCTGCTGACGTGGACGGCGGAACCGATTTTCAACCTGCTGCTGCGGCTGAACAAGTTCGGCCGGCTCGCGCTGTCGGAAGAGCAGGTCCGCGAGACGAACTGGGTCGGCACGTGTGTGGGGCTGGCGCTGGCGTCGCTGCTTGGGTGGTTGGTCACGGGGACGGCGTCGCCGTGGATCGTGGGCGGGCTGGTGTTCGTCGCGCTGCTCATCCCGCTGACGGCGACCTTCAAATGCCAGGCTGGCTGGCCGCGCCGGATGATGGGAATTTACACGGCCTTCCTCGCGCTGCTGGGCGCGGCATCGCTTGTCACCGCGCTGCTCGCGACCGACGACGAGGTTAATTCTCTCGCCGCGTTCGATGCGGTGCTCGGCCTCTTCGCCATCGGTGCGATGCTCTCGCCGTGGATTGCGAACGGACTAATGCTGGCGAGGCCGAGGCGTTGAACCCGCTCGCGCCCGGTAGGGCGAGACTCCGTCGAGCCTCCATTTCGAGCGCAGCGAGCATCTCGGAGGACGTTGCACAGCACTCATGAAGCTCGCGGTGCTCGCTCCTCCTTCGTCGGCAAATGGGATTCGACGGAGTCTCACCCTACCTCAGAAAAGCCGTTTGCCCGCGCGCCGGCTTTGTGGTCCGCTTCGTGGCAGTCATTCCGACCATGAGCACTTGGCGATACGTTCAAAACGGCCAGCCCTCCGCCCCCGTGGACACCGCTGCGCTCGTGGCGCTGCTCACCAACGGCAGCCTCTCGCTCGACACGTATGTTTGGAAGGAAGGCATGGCGAACTGGCTCGCGGCGCACACGCTGCCAGAGTTTGCCAACTGCCGCTCCGCGTCGCCGCCGGCCATTCCGCCCGTGCCCGCCTCTCCACCGCCGCCCGCAGCGTCGAGCACCCCAGTTTCGGCAGCGGAGGACATTGAGAAGAACCGCGCGTTCGCCATCATCGCCTATCTCTGGATTCTCTTCATCGTCGGATTGATTGCCGCGCCTAACTCGAAGTTCGCCAAGTATCACGCCAATCAAGGACTGGTCTTGTTTCTGGCCGAACTGGTTTTTGGGGTCGCGTGCATCGTGCTGGCTTTCATTCCCATACTCGGCCACCTGACGATTCTGGCCGGCTGGATCGCGGGCATCGTGTTTGCCATCCTGGGCATCATCAATGCCGCCGGCGGCCAGTGCAAACCGCTGCCGCTGATCGGCCACTTCCAACTCATCAAGTAGCCATGCGCACCAAGGTCAAAATCTGCGGCATCACCCGGCTGCGCGATGCGCTCGCCGCCGTCGAGGCCGGCGCGGACGCGCTGGGCTTCATGTTCTTTGAGGGGAGCAAGCGCAACATCGCTCCCGCCGCCGCCGCGCAGATCATCCACGCCCTGCCGCCGTTCGTGGCCAAGGTCGGCGTGTTCGTGAACGCCAGCGCCGAGACCGTGCGCGCCGTCGTGGCGGAGTGCGGCTTGGACACGCTGCAATTCCACGGCGAGGAGACGCCGGAGTTCTGCCGCCAGTTTGCGCCGCTCAAGGTCCTGAAGGCCTTCCGAATCCAGAACGCCGAGTCGCTCAAGCCGTTGCCCGACTACGCGGTGGACGCGTGGCTGCTCGATAGTCATGTGGCCGGCCAGCGCGGTGGCACGGGCGAGAATTTCAACTGGGACCTCGCGTGTCAGGCGAAGGAGCTGGGCCGTCCCGTCATCCTCGCCGGCGGTCTCTCGCCGGAGAATATCGCTGACGCGCTTCAGCAGGTCTGGCCCTTCGGCGTGGACGTGTCGAGCGGCGTGGAGAGCGCGCCCGGCGAGAAAGACGCGGGGCTGGTGCGGCAGTTTGTGGAAATCGTCCGCGCGACGGAACAAGCGCTGGGCTGAAGTGCAAAGTGTGAGCAATAAGGACATGGGGAGCGCAGCCGCCCCGGCTGCGGTTCGGCGCGCCCCCGCGCCGAACTCGGGTGCGCCGGGCCGCGCAGAACGGTGCGGTTGTTCGGGCGGCTCCCGCCAACCGCGAGGGCGCGGAAGAACGCAGAGGGTTTCAACTCCGGCCACGTTCCTGTCTTCGAGCCTTCGCCGAGCGCTTCTCTGCGCAACTCTGTGTCCTTTGCGTCTCTGCTTGAAGGGAGACGTTCTCAAGCAAAGGCGTCGGTGTGGCTGATTGCCCCTCGATCCATTCCACCGAGAACAGCGGGGGACCGTCAAAAGCATTCGAAGAGATGTTTCACGGGGCAGATGGGACACCCGCTGAAATGGCGGGTGCAATATTTGGAGCCGGGAGGCGCTGGCAACCACATTTCCCCTTCTTTTTCCGCCTGTGACGCTGCAAATTGGCGCCATGCAATTTCAAGCCGGAAGTTGGTTGCCTGGACTCACACCGATGTTTGCCGCGGCGGCGGAGACGGCCACCAAGGCCGCATCGAAGGCCGGTGAGACCGCTCTGGCCGGGCCATCTCTGGGCCTGTTCGACATCCTGATCATCATCGTCATCGGCCTGGGCTGCTGGCGCGGCAAGGTGCGCGGCATCTCGGAGGAGCTTCTCGGTTTTCTGCAATGGCTTGTCACCATCGTGGCGGCAGGCTTCCTCTACGGGCTGGTGGGAGATTTGCTGGTCGCAGGCAAAGTGCCCCGGTTGTGGGCGAACATCGGCGGCTACATTCTGGTGATCATCGCCGTCTCCATTATTTTCGGCCTCATCGCCAAAAGCGTCGGGAACAAACTTGTGGACAGTGATTTCTTCGGCGGCTGGGAATACCGCCTGGGCATGATCGCCGGGGCAGTCCGCTACCTCTGCATCTGGATCGCCATCCTCGCCATCCTCTCCGCCCGCTACTTCGACGCCGCCACCGTCGAGGCGCAGCGCAAGGCGCAGGAGAAGGAGGCCGGCATCGTGCTCCTCCCGACTTGGGGCATCCTCAGCCGCATGGCCTTCTACGACAGCTACAGCGGCCCCTTCATCCGCCAGTATCTCGCCCACCAGTTGATGACGCCCGTGGGTTACGCCAAGGCCACTCCGAATGAGAACACCATCGGCAAACAACAGCAACGGGTGCTCGACGCCGTGACCGCCCCGCCCGCGCCGCCGCCGCCGGAAAAGAAGTAGGCCGGTTCTGAGTTTGGAGTTCTGGGTTCCGAGTTTCGCGTCCACCAACCAACTCCGAACTCGAAACTCCAAACCCAGAACTCCGAACTCCCCGATGGCCGGCCTGATATCACCGCAGAAGCTCGAGGAAATCCGCGCCGCCAGCGACATCGTGGATGTCATCGGCGGCTACCTCGGCCCCCTCAAGCGCGCCGGCGCGAATTTCGTCACCCTCTGCCCCTTCCACAGCGAGAAGTCGCCGAGCTTCAACGTCAACCCGGGCCGTCAGATCTTCCACTGCTTCGGCTGCCACAAGGGCGGTGACGTGTTCACCTTCGTCAAGGAATACGAAAACCTCTCCTTCATCGAAGCCGTCCGCCGCCTCGCTGAACGCGCGCGCATCGTGCTCGAGTTTGAGGACAACCCTCACGCCCGGCAGCAGCGCGGTGAGAAGGAATCGCTCCTCCATCTCCACGAGGAAATCTGCAAACGCTGGCAGACCGCGCTGGCCAACGACGCCGCCGGGCAAATCGCCCGCGACTACCTCGCCAAGCGCGGCGTCTCCGCCGAGGCCGAGAAACTCTTCCGCCTCGGCTACGCGCCGGACTTGTGGGACGACACCGTCAACTGGGCGAAGTCCAGAAACCTCGACCTCGCACTCGTCGAGCGCGGCGGCCTCATCATCCGCAAGGAGGGGGCCGACCATTTCTACGACCGCTTCCGTGGCCGCCTGATGTTTCCCATCTGCGACGAGCAGGGCCGCGTCGTCGGCTTCAGCGGACGCGTGCTCGCGGGCGACGAGAAGACGGCGAAGTATGTCAACTCGCCGGAGACGCCCATCTTCACCAAGGGCCGCGTCATCTTCGGCCTCGACAAGTCCAAGCGCGCCGTCGCCGACAAGGACTGCGCCATCATCTGCGAAGGCCAGCTCGACCTCATCGCGTGCTTCATGGCCGACGTGAAAAACGTCGTCGCGCCGCAGGGCACCGCACTCACCGCCGACCACTGCCGCATTCTGAAACGCTACGCCGACGAGGTCGTCCTTTGCTTCGACTCCGACAATGCCGGCCAGAACGCCGCCGTGCGCTCGCTGGACATTCTGCTCGCGAGCGGCCTCGCCATCCGCGTCGCCACCGTGCCCGCACCGCACGACCCGGACAGTTTCATCAAGGCCTACGGCGGCCCGGCCTTCGACCAGCTCATTGCGAACGCCGAAGGCTTCTTTGACTACTACCTCAACCGCCTCTGCGTCACGCACGACATCGCCACGGACAAAGGCCGCACCGCCGTCCTTAAGGCGATGGCCGAGGCCACGCAGAAGACCAACGACGCCGTGACTGTGGACAAGTATGCGCAGAAGACTGCCGCGCGATTGGGAGTCGCGCCCGAGTCCATGCGCGCGGAGTTCAAGAAAGTTGCGGCAGCGAAACCCAAGTTCATCCTCCGCCCCGACGCCCAGCCCGCACCTCGTGCCGGCGGTTTGCAACCGCCGTCCGCCGCGTCAAGCAAGTCCAAACCCAGTCCATCCGATCCCGACAGCCCGCCCGACGACTACTACGATTCACAGCCCGCCAACACTCAGTCGCCTGATGAAGCCTTCGAGCCAGAGCCCGAAGCCGCGCCGTCGAAGCAGGAATTCTGGCTCCTCCAAGCGCTTTTCCACAGTGACGACCAGATGGAGTGGCTCGCCAGCGCGCTCCGCCTCGAATGGCTCACCCATCTCGGTGTCCGGCAAATCGTCGCGCTTCGCCTTGCCGCCTACGCAAACGGAGAATGGACCGGGCCCGCGCAGTTGCTCGGAGAGCTGCCTGACGACGAGGCGCGCTCTCTCTGCACGCGGGCGATGACCGAGAGCGACCGGATGCTGGCCACTCCGCCGGCGCGCGAAGGTGCCGACGCCACCCGCGCCGCGCGCATCCAAGCGGAGCGTGAGAAGGCTCGTGTGTCGATGCTCCGGGACGTGCTCAAGCGGTTGCGGAACGACTACCTGGACAAGCGGCTGCGCGAGATTGATCGCGACATGCACCTGCCGGAATTGGACAAGTCCTCGCTCGACGGGCTGCTGCAAGAGCGCCTCGAACTGAACCAGCAGAAGAAGCTGCCCCTCGCCTGAAGGAGCGCGGACGCCCACATCCGCAGCCCATCTAGGGCGCAGCGGCTGCGCCCGTGTTCGGGCGCATCTCAGTTTGTTGCAAGCGGAATGGTGGGAGCGATACAGTTGGGCCGCTGCTCCTGCTCGTAATCCTGATCCTAATCCTGCTCCAGTGCGGGGAAGGGCAGGATG
>JACRKB010000146.1 GCA_016235545.1 Verrucomicrobiota bacterium
ACCGTCATCATCAAGCTCCTCTTCTGGCCGCTCACCGCCATCAGCACGCGCTCACTGAAGCGCATGGCCGAGCTGCAGCCGCAGATGAAGGCCATCCAGGAGAAGCACAAGGACGACCCCGCGAAGGGGCAGCAGAAGACCATGGAGTTCATGCGCGAGCAGAAGGTCAACCCGATGGCAGGCTGCCTGCCGATGGTCGTTCAGTTCCCCGTCTTCATCGGCTTCTACACCATGCTCCAGAGCTGCATGGAGCTGCGCGGCGAGGAGTTCCTCTGGGCGCATGATCTCTCGCAGGAGGACACTGTCGCCTACCTGTTCGGTTTCCCCGTCAACCCGCTGCCCATCATCATGGCCGTCACGATGTTCTGGCAGGCCAAGCTCACTCCGCCCTCACCCGGCATGGACCCGATGCAGCAGAAGATCATGAAGTATATCCCCATGATGTTCGTGGCCATCCTCTACCGCTTCAGCGCGGCGCTCACGCTCTACTGGACAGTTCAAAACGTGCTCACCATCCTGCAAACCAAACTCACGAAACTGAACGACGCGAAGAAGGCCACCACCAGCCCGGTGCCGCCCATCAAGGGTGTCGCCGAGAAGCCCAAGAAAAAGTAGCCGCCACTTTTGCCTTTTACCTTTTGCCATTTTCCTTCCCCATCACCCCCATGCCCGCCGAACCCAAAGCCACACTCGCCGAACTCCTCACCCACCTCGGCTTCGCCGCCACCATTGAGGAGCGCAAGCTCGACGATGGCGGCCTATTCCTCGACGTGAAGACTGAGGAGTCCAGCCGCCTCATTGGCCGCGCAGGCCAGACGCTCGGCGACCTCCAATACATCGCCAACCGCATCGTCTTCAACCTGAACCCCGATGCCCCGCGCATCACCGTGGACGTAGGCGGCTACCGCGCCCAGGCCAGCGACGCGCTCGTCAGGAAGGCGAAGGAATCCGCCGACAAAGTCCGCAAGTGGGGCGACATCGTCGAGCTGGAGCCAATGAGCGCATACGACCGCCGCATCGTCCACCAAGCCCTCCGCGAGGATCCCGACATCGAGACCCAGAGCGTCGAGGTCGAAGGCACGGACAAGAAGGCGATGCTCCTGCGGCCCAAACGCAAGGAGTGAAGGAGCTGAGCAGAATTGGGAGCACGATGCGCCTGCCCCGCCTGCTCGTAATCCTGATCCTAATCCCGTTCACTCCGATGACCCTCCCCCGCAACTTCGACCTGCCTGACGAGGTCTCCGAGTGGGACGACAGGAACTACTTCACGTTCCTGCAAGACCACCAGTTCGGTTATCAAGCCGTCCTCGACGATCTGAAGGCCCGAGGCCAGGAGCAGTCAGCGGAATACGCCCACTGGTTCGAGCAGTTCAAGACCGTCGAGCACTACCTCGCCCGCGACTTCAACCGCCGCTACCACCAAGGCTAGCAGCGGCGTTCCCACGAGGACCAAGCGCGCTCCGGGGCAGTGCGTGGACCGTTCTCCAATAATTGATGTTTCAGGGAATGGATTTGGCTGCGAGAGTCGTCCGCCCGATTGCGACCATGAACATCTCATCCGCCACCTTTTTCCGCAGCGCCCCGGACTTGGACTCGTGCCCGGACGAGTCGCTCCCGGAGTTCGCCTTCATCGGCCGCTCCAACGTGGGCAAGTCCTCCTTGCTCAACATCATTTCAGGCAAGCAGGGCCTGGCCCGGGTTTCGGCGACGCCGGGATTCACCAAGCTCATCAACATGTTCACGATGAACAAGACTTGGCGGCTGGTGGACCTGCCGGGCTACGGTTGGGCTCATGTGGCGCGGCAGGACAAGGCCAAGTTCAACCAAGCGGTGGCCCATTACCTGCGCAACCGCCCGAACCTCTGCCTCGTCTTTGCGCTGATTGATTCCAGCCTGCCGCCGCAGAAGATGGATTTGGAATTCGTGGAATGGCTCGCCGACAGCTCCATACCCTTCGTCCTGGTCTTCACCAAGACTGACAAGGCCAACCGCTCCACGGTGCAGGCAAACATCGCGGCGTTCTCGCAGCGCATCTCCGAATGGTGCGAGAAGCTGCCGGAGATCTTCACCTGTTCTGCGGTGGCCAAGCATGGCCGCAAGGAACTACTGGCGGTGATTGATGTGGCCATCGCCGCATACCATGCCGAAACGGAGGCGAACCCGGACCAAGCCCAACAGACCGCCAAACGCTCTTCCCAGGATCCGAAAGCCTCTGGCCGTGGGGCGGGAGCCGGGAGTTCTCACGGGAAGGGAACCAAGTCCACCCGGGCCTGGTGACCGCGTCACGGGCAGCCGCGAGATGCACCGTTGGCCCGCCACCTGCGGGAACACGCCCGCCCGCCGGCGGGTCAGCCCTTCTCAATGCACGCGTAGGCGTTGTGGTTGTGGATGCTCTCGTAGTTCTCGGCCTCGACCTGATACCACGACACCTCCGCAAGGCCGTTGAGCTTGAGGGCGACGTTGCGGACGAGGTCCTCGACGAAGACGGGGTTTTCGTAGGCGCGTTCGGTCACGGCCTTTTCGTCCTCCCGTTTTAGCAAAGAGTATAGCTCGCTGCTCGCGCTCGCCTCGATCAGCGCGATGAGGTCCTCGATCCATACCACCTTGTCCGAGCGGATGGAGACGGTGACGTTGCCGCGCTGGTTGTGCGCGCCGTGTTTGGAAATCGCCTTCGAGCAGGGGCACAGCGTGGTGACGCCGACGATGACCGTCAGCACGAAGTCAATTTCCTTACCGGTCGCCGTGGCCGCGAAGCGCGCGGTGTAGTCCATCACCCCCGCCATGCCGGACACAGGAGCATTCTTGGTGAGGAAGAACGGGAACTCCATCTCCAGGTGCGCGGTGGCGGCGTGGAGCTTTTGCTGCATGGCGTGGAGGATGTCCTCGATGTTCTCGACGTGGACGATGGAGCCGTGGGCGTTGAGCACCTCGATGAACCGGCTCATGTGCGTGCCCTTGAATTCCTTGGGCAGGTCCACACACATCGAGATGGTGGCGATGGTGTTCTGGTGGACGTGCGCCTTGTCGCGAATCTGGATGGGGAAGCGCAGCCCGCGCACCCCGACCTTGTCAATGCGCAGCTCCCGGTGGTCACGCCCGCTCTGCACGTCGTGCAAGGGGGCCTTGGAGTGAGGGTCAGCGGCGACGGTAGCGCCGCTGGCGGGGGCATCTTTGCCTTGAATCATGCAGCAGGTTAGCTGGCCGCTCGGGAGAAGCCAACCGTTCTCACTTCACGGGCCAGCGGCGGTCTCGCCCATGCCCGTGAGCGGCCCAGGATCACCGCTTGGCGCCGCCCTCTTTGCCGCGCAACTCCCCCAGCAGCCGCTCGATAATCTTCGGGCTCGTCATGCCTTCGGTCTGCGCCTGGAAGTTCGTCAGGATGCGGTGCGTGAGGACGGGCTGGGCGACGGCTTCGATGTCCTCCATGCGGACGAGGTAGCTGCCGTTCAGGACGGCGTGGGCCTTTGCGCCACGGATGAGGTATTGCACTGCACGCGGGCCTGCACCCCATGTAACCCACTTCTTTATCCAGGCGGGCGCGGACGCGTCGTCGGGTCGCGTCATGCGGACGAGGTCCACGGCGGTGTCGTAAATGTGGTCGGGCACGGGCACGCGCTGGATGAGTTGCTGGAAAGCGATGACCTGCTCGCCGGTGATGAGTTTCTCCAGCGCGGCAGGTGCGGAACCCGTGGTGGCGCGGGCGATTTGCCGCTCCTCCTCCATGCTCGGGTAATGCACGTGGATGAAGAACATGAAGCGGTCGAGCTGCGCCTCGGGGAGCTGGTAAGTGCCTTCCTGCTCGATGGGATTCTGCGTGGCGAGGACGAAGAACGGCTCGGGCAGTTTGAAGACTTTGCCGCTGGCGGTGACCTTGTGCTCTTGCATCGCTTCGAGCAGCGCGGACTGCGTCTTGGGCGGCGTGCGGTTGATCTCGTCGGCGAGGACGATGTTCGAGAACAGCGGACCTTTCAGGAACACGAACGCGCGTTTGCCGGGCTGTTCCGTCTCCTGAAGGATGTCGGTGCCGGTGATGTCGCTGGGCATCAGGTCGGGCGTGAACTGGATGCGGTTGAACTGGAGGTTCATCACCTCGGCGAGCGCGTGGACCATCGTGGTCTTGGCAAGGCCGGGCACGCCCATGAGCAGCGCGTGGCCGCGCGAGAGGATGGCGATGAGCAGCTCTTCGATGACGGCCTCCTGGCCGATGATGACCTTGGCGACCTCCGCGCGAAGCTGCGCGTGGAGCATGCGCATCGCGTCAATCGCGGCGACATCGGTGTCGGAGACTTGGAGCGGCGAGGCGGAAGCGGGGGCGGGGGCGTCGGGCATATTTTTACGGCGAATTTTGCGGCGGACTCTAGTGGCGGGGTGAGGGGGTGTAAAAGTCTTTTGCGCAAGCGCGCACGCATCGCTGGCAGGGCAAGACTCCGTCGAACCCCGTCTGCCGACACAGGAGGCGCGAGCATCTCGGTGTCGAGGTTGCCGAGATGCTCGTTGCACTCGCCTCGCTGCACTCGAAATGGAGTTCGACGGAGTCTCACGCTACCAGTCACCGCCGGAAGAACAGTCGCGCGTGCGCCGGGACTTGGTCGAGGACGAGGCCGGCGTCAGCCTGCGTGATTTTCAGGCTGGCTGGGTCGGCGGATTGCAGCCGCCAGCCGGCGGGGACTTGGAGTGCGAGTCCGTTGAGCGGTCGGGGCGCGGCGAGGGTGACGGCGGCGAAGTTCGTCGAGAGATCCACGTCCAGAGCGACTTCGTTGCGCGCGGCCCACCAGGAGGCAAAGTCGTTCACGGTGCCGAACCACGCGACGGGTTTGAGCGCGGCGATGAAGTCGCGTTCGAACTGGAGCTTGTGGCCGGTGACGTCGGGGTGGATGAGCACGTTCATCAGGCCGCCGTAGCGGGCCAGCTCGCGCGCCACGTCCAGCGCGGCCTGCACACGTTCGCCGAGCGGCGGCTTCTCCTCGTCTTCGATGGTCACGGGGAACTCGAATATGGGCGTCTCGGCGGCGCGCGCGCGGTCGTGGTTGAGCTGGAAGGGCAGGTGCGTGAGCGAATCATTGGCGGTGACGGAGGAGCTGTGCCGGTAGCCGGTGGCGACGAGCGCCTGCGGGAGCGAGTAGGGGTTGCTCAAGTTGCCGGGACGGAACGAGACGACTTCCTGCCCGCCGAATTGTTCGAGCAGGAACTTGCTCGCGCGCAGTTCGCCCAACACCGTTCCGCCGAGGGTGAGAATGGGCGTGCGGACGAAGGGTTGGTAATCCGGGTAGCGCTCCGTGCCCGTGCCCAGCGGGAACTTCGCGAAGTTCAGCGAGTGGCAGACGGTGTGGCTGGCCAGCTCGTGGCCGAGCGCGCGGAGTCGTTGCAGGATGGGCGGCGCGGAGTCGTTGAAGAACGCGGTGTCGTTGAAGTCGCGGAGATACTTGACCTGCATGAAGTAGGTCGCGCGCACGCCGACGCTCGCCTCGAACTCGGCGTAGGCCAGCGTGTTCGTCAGCGAGCGGGTGTAGTCCACGTCGTGCGTGATGAGCACGGGCAGTTGCCGGCCGAAGGGCACGGTGCCGAGCGTGACGGGGGCAAGGGCGGTGGTGGTGTAGAGTTCCTTGAACAGCCGCAGCACCACGTCGAGCGACGGCTCGAACTGGTTCACGTAGGCGCGGGAGATGCCTTCCTCGCGGTTGTTGTAGCCGAGCAGGAGCAGGTAGCCTGGGTCGAAGCCCAGCGCGCACGCGTAGCCGGCTTCCCACGGGCGCAGCAGAATTGCGGCGGTGCCGTCCTCATAAACCGCCAGCGGCTGCAAGGCGGGCTGAGTGTAGTGATACTTGCCGGCGATGGCTGCGGGGTTCTTCGGCTCGGCCACGCGGAAGACGCGCTCGCGCGGGTGCGTGAATCCAGCGGTGAGCGGGTGCTGCGAGGTGAAGCTAATTTCGTGGTGCTGTTGCGAAGTGATGGCCTGCTGGAAGCCAAAGATGTTTTCCAAGCCGCCGCCCAAGACGTTTGCCGCGATGAGCGTCCCGCCCGTCCGGGGATGTGCCGCCAGCGCGCGCAGCTCCGGTGCCGTCAGCACCGCGCCGGACAAGCGCGGATAGGCAAACACGACGCGGTGCGTGAGCGCCCTCGTGGTGTTCGTGGTCAGCAGGAACGGCACGCCGATGGTGCGCAGCCCGTGCGCGAGGCCGAGCCACGCTGAGTCCGGGTCGGTGAGCAGGACGGCTAGGCGGTTCGTGCCGCCAACTCCGTAGCGTCGCCAGTCGGTGGGCGAGGAAGGGAGGATTTGGGAGATGTTCGTCGGGCCGAGGACGCCGGGAAAGCGGTGCATCTCGACGGCGGGCAAAGGCGCGGGAGGCTCGGCCTTCTTTTCAGCGGAGACCGGCAGGGAGGTGGGAGGCGGCGTTTTCAGCGACTTGAATGCCTGCCTGCCAACCCACACGAGCAGCGCCAAAGCCACCGCTCCGGCGAACGGGAAGTAAAACCAGTTCCGTTTCACGCGGCGGCGGGCAGGGTTGGCGGAGAGTTTTCGGGCACGCGGAGTTTGTTACCACAGAGAGCGCAGGGCGTCGATGCGCCTCTCCTGACCGCAGGCTTGCGTCCTGAAATTTGTTGCTGAAATCAACCGGCGGGTTGGTAGCGTCTCCGCGCATCAAACAGCCAGCCGCCTCACCATCTGGAACAATCCAGCGCCAGCCACGCCCATGACCGCCATCACCACCGCCGCAGTCGCGCTGATGCTCACGGCCCTGACCGCCGCCGCGCAGGGCACCGCGTCTGTCGAGGGCACTGTCACGCTGCCCAAGCCGCAGCCGTCGCCCAAACTCAATCCGCGCTATTCTGGCCAGGCTGGTGCCCCGGCCGCGCCGGAGCCGCCCACCGCCGTGGTCTTCCTCGAAGGCGCGCCGCTCCCCGCCGACGACAAGCCAGCCACCAACGTCGTGCAGGTCGCGCAGAAGGGGATGCAGTTCGGCCCGGGCCTCATCGCGGTGCGCAAAGGCACTCGCGTCGAGTTCCCCAACGGCGACGACTTTTACCACAACGTCTTTTCCTACTCGAAGGCCAAGCGCTTCGACCTCGGCCGCTTCCTGAAGGACGAGAAGCCCGCCGCCGTGACGTTCGACCAGCCGGGCGTGGTGAAGCTCTACTGCGAAATCCACGAGCACATGCGCGGGACAGTGATCGTGCTCGACACGCCTTACTTCGTGAAGACCGACACAAACGGAGCGTATCGCCTCACCGGCCTGCCAGCCGGGCAGTTCAAGCTGAAGGCGTGGATTGACGACAAGGTGTTTTTCGAGCAGTTGGTGGATTTGAAACCTGGAGCAGCCGCGCGCGTCAGCTTCCCCGGTTCTCCCTAACGGAACCACCAACCAGAACCAATGAAGCGACAGCATGAGCGTGACGGAACATCGAGGCGCAGTGGCGGTGCTGCTTTGCCGTGCTTCCCATTAGTGCCAGGCAGTGCTGGCTAGTGGCCCACCCGTGATCCGCCATGCCGCGCTTCAACTTCCGAATCAAGCTCCTCCTGGCGATGATGATCGTCGTGGGCGGCGTGTCCACCGTCACGCTGCTCCTCACGCAAAAGCGCGTGCAGTCCGCTTACGAAAGACTTTTTCGTGACAAGATCGAGACCCAGGTGACTTACGTTCCGAAGGAGCAGGAGATGCGCATCGGCCAGATTAAGGAGGAGTGCGCGGACCTGGCCAAACATCCCCGCATCCGGGCCGCAATGGAGGCAGGAGATGTCGAGCGGCTATACCTCACCGGCAGTGATGAGCTGAGGCTCATCTTTGGAGGCCCCGGCGAAGCTGTCACAAATTCGGCGTCACCTCCTCCCGCGCCCAGATTTATTGCAGAGGCGGTGACACGACAGCTCACGAGCACGAACGCCCCTCGCCCGTTGGCCAAGGAAGCCGGCAAGAAACTCGCCGCCAAAGTCGCCAAGCCAGTAGTCGGCCCTCGCGCGCCGCGCATCCCATTCCTCGGCTTCCTCGACGCGGATGGGAAGGTGATGGAAGCACCCGAGCTGGAACGCTTCCTCACCCCGGAGCGCCGGCATTTCCTCAAGCAGATCGCCCGCTTCGGACCTGTCGTGCGCCTGTTGCGCGAACAGGAGGTCGGCTACCTCGAACTTGGCACCGGTCGCGTCACCGAAGTCATCGTCACGCCAGTGTTCAACGACGGACAGCTCATCGGCGCGGTGGTCTATGGCATCAAGTTCTTCGACATCGTGACAGACGCCGCCGAGAGGGTTCTCTCCGATGTCAGCGACATCGAGAGCGGAACGTGGCTTGGTGGAAAGCTCTACACCCGCAACATTCCGGAGGCAGTGCGCGGCACGCTCGCCGCGCAGCTCGGGCCCGAAATCCGCGACTACCCCGAGCCGCGAGAGAATTTTCTTGTGAATGTCGAAGGCGTGCCGCACCGCGTGTTTTACACACCCCTCAACGAAGGCTCGCCCCTTCCCGTGGCCTACAAGATCGGCCTCTACTCCTGGGAGGGCGCGCTCAAGGCGAAAGCAGAGCTGCGCACCGAAATCCTCGGCTTCACCGGCATCGCCATCCTCGGCGCCCTCCTCGTGAGCCTGCTCCTCTCGCACGGCCTCTCCGTCCCCATTCGTGAGATGGTGGCCGCGACCGGAAAAATCAGCGCGGGCGACTTCGCCGTGCAGTTGCCCGTGCGGAGCCGGGACGACCTCGGCCAGCTCGCGCAGTCCTTCAACGAGATGGCCACCGGCCTCGCGCTCAAGGACAAGTATCACAGCATCCTCCACACGATTGCTGACAAGGACGTGGCCCAGCAGCTTCTCGATGGTAAGATCGCCCTCGGCGGCGAGCTGCGCGAGGCCACCGTGATGTTTTGCGACATCCGCGGCTTCACCGCGCTCACTCAGAACATGAACCCCACCGAGGTCATCGCACTGCTCAACGAGCACATGACCGCGCTGACCAAAATTGTCACTGAGCACCACGGCGTGGTGGACAAGTTCATCGGCGATTCCATCATGGCCCTCTTCGGCACCCCCAAGAGCTACGGAGACGACGCGCTCAACGCCGTCCGCTGCGCCCAGCGGATGATGGCCGAGCGCGCAAAGCTCAACGAGACCTCGCGCTACCACATCCAGATGGGCATCGGCCTCGCCACCGGGCAGGTGCTCGCCGGCAACATGGGTTCCGCCGACCGTTCGAATTACACCGTGCTGGGGGAGCGCGTGAACCTCGCCGCGCGCCTGTGCAGCGTCGCGGGCCGGGACGAGATTGTCATCGCCCCCACCACGCGCGAGCAGCTCGGCACGCGCATCACGGTTGTGGAAATGGACCCGGTCCTGCTCAAAGGTTTCAGCGACAGCATCGTGGCTTTCAAGTTGATGGATGTGCTCAGCGAGCCGCTGCCCGCACGGGAGGCGTGAGTCAGGGGCTCCCGAAATGTTCATTGTTCAGCCGAATCCAGGCAGCAGGAGCTGGGTTCCCAAGCGGATTGGGTCGCGAATGCAGGTGGATTCTCCACCCCATTACAGTTTTGAATTGAGCTGAAAACCTCCCCCGCAGGCGACGCCACCGTTCGCGTTCGCCTTGGGGCACGGTCAGTTTGATCGTGCTCTTGCCGGCCGGATGAAACAGCACTTCTGCGGTCACGCATAGCCAGAAGCACACGTCTCGCAGGCTCAACCTACGTTGTCACTCGGGATGCCGCAGTTGAACCCCACGCAAAGGGCGCAAAAGCGGAGAATTCTGAAAAACGGCCCCTTCACCGGTTGAGCCCGAACTCCGAAACCAAACCACGGATGGACACGGACGGGGACAGACCAGAAAGGTTCAACATCAGGTCGGCCGTTTTGACGCGGGGAAAAAAATCTGTCGGGGCTTGGGCTTGGCTTCATCCGTGGTTGCCCCATTTCCATCTCGGAATTCGGGTTGAGTGGAGTCCGCCGCCGCCTGCCCGTCGCAACAACCGCCCTCTGTCCTTGCGCCCTCCGCGCCCTTTGCGCCCTTTGCGTGAGGCAACTGCGGTTTCTTTGCTCATGGAAAAACTGCCCCCCAACAGTCCCAGAAAATGAAGAACAACGAAAAACCACAAAGAAAGAGGCGGGAGCGAAGGGACTCGAACCCAGAAATTTGGCTTCGCAAGCTTTCGCAAAAAGTGCCTCGCGACCGTATGGTCATCGAAGATTCTTCGCTTTGCTGAAATTCCATGAAACGAAGCTTCGCGAAGAGTTGCGAAGAATTTTTGTCCCCAATTGTCCCCAAACAAGCGAAATCTCGTTGACTGACGGATGCCGCCGGTCACAGGGCGTGGGGACTACCCCAAACGCCCCCCGCACCAGCGTAGGAGGATCGCCGCCGAGTGATGTTGGACTCATCGCTTTGCGCAGTGCTGTAATTCAGAATCGGTAGGCGATGCCGGCGGCTAATCCAAGTCCATCGCTCAGGTTGATCTCGCCAGAGCGGGTCGGGCCGTTGTGACGAACGGGATCGGTCAGCATGTGTCGCAGCTCCACGTGCGCATCCCAGTGCTCGCTCAGGCGGCGGTTGACGCGCAGCGCGCTGAAGAATCCTGCCCAAAAGTGCGCGTCCGAGGAACGTCCGCTCTGGCTGATCGGCGCGATGTTCGGCGTGGCCACGGTGATCTGCTCCGCGAAACTAAGACGGGAGAAGCCGACGCCCAGTGCCAGGCCGCCCTGCACGCCGATCTGCCACTTCTCAGTTGGCTCCCAAGTCAGCGCCGGCCCGACCCGCAGTTGCAACGCGTGCATCTCCAGCTTGCGCGGGCCGGTCACCGCTGCTGCCACCGTGGCCTCCGTGCGCGTGGGCGTGCTTCCGATGACGGGGCCGCCAGGGACAGGCGCGAACGTGCCGTCGAATTGCGTCGCCGGCGCCACGATGCTCAGCGGCACACCGTTCAGCGCGAAGACATCGGTCAGCAGGGCGACCTGCGAATTGGGGGCGCCGTTCTTTCCCCATTTGAAATACTGGTAGGCTCCGCCCATCTCCCAGCCCAGACACCAGTTCCGGCCGGCCTTCCAATCGTAACGATAGAAAAGTTCCAGCCCGGGAAATGGCTGATTGTCCAATTTTCGGGTGTAATCACCGCCGCTCAATCTCACGCTGTGCAGGGCCAATGTGCCGGCTCCGACAGCGTTGACCACCTGCGCGTCACTGGCGTAGCCGAAGAAGCTGGTGACAGGCGCGCCGAGCAGCACCGGATTTCCAGGCGAGTTCACGCGGTTGTAGCCGTCGTCGTATGAACGGTCCACGCGCCCATCGGCGAGGGTGGGAGGAACGCCCGGTGCGGGACCGGGATTCGTCGCGCGGGTGGCGGTGAGCTTTGCGTGGGCCTTGAGCCAGGTCGGCAGGCTGGCGCCAAAATGGTGTCGCTGCACAGATCGCTCGTCCAGGGCTTGGGCTTGGGCGCTGGCGTGAAGCGTGAGAACGGTTGCCGTCAGCAGATGAACCTTGTGCGCAGCGGGTGACATGAGGGCAGTGGTCAGCGATTGGTGACGACGCGATAGAAGCGGGCCGGGCCGGGCGCGGTCTCCGTGTTGGGCGGCCCGTCGTCAATCCAGTTGTAGATCCGCCCGGTGCCCGTGATGACCACCGGGGAGGTCAGCCACGTAGAGCCGGCCACCTCCTGATATTGCACGTAGTAGAGCTGCCCAGCCTGCGTGGGGAACTTCAGGTAGTTCTTCACAAGTCGGTCGGGGTCGTAACCGTTCCTCTGGGCGGCGACGGCCGTCATCGTGAAATTCGTAGGGGCGGTGGTGGTGCGCTGCTGGTTGAGCAGCTCCAGCTTCAGGCCGGGAGTGAAGGGCTGCAGGTCGCTGCTGAAATACTCCACCTTCAAGGTCACGTTGCTCCCCGATCTCACCGTCAGGTTGTAGTCAATGTAGGCGCGCCCACCGTTGGTGAGCGTGGCGTTCTGGAGCGTCACCGTCGCGGGAAGGTTGGTGGCCGTGAGGCGCAGGGCAGTGAAGTCAAACGGCGTGTTGTTGACCACGCTCACCTTCTGCTCGTAGAGGCTGGTCTGCGGATTGAACAGCGGCGATCCGAAGGAGCTGTTGTAGGAACCCTGGTTCGTCGCGCGGGTCAGCAACGGCTGGTAGATGATCACCGGCACGGTCACGAGCTGCGTCGAGCCGTCGTTGAAGCGGGCCAGCACCGTGAGGGTCGAGCGGTTGGTCGAGCCGTCCTGCCCGCCGACTGGGAGCACGTTCACCACGTTGTTGGTGGCATCGAACGTGATGCCTTCGACCAGGTTCGTGTCCATCGTCACCGCCGTGACGTTGGTGATCATCCGGCCCGTGGTCCGGTCGTTCAACCCTTCCAGCGACACCTGCGGCAAACCCCCGAGGGCCGGGACCTCGACGAGGATGGACACCGTGCCGTTGCCACGGTTTGTGCGACCGCCCTCGTCTTGCGCCACGAGCAGCAGCGTGTCATCGCCGAAGTAGTTCGTCACCGAGCGATAGGCGAGGCTCTCCAGCGCGGCGTTGAGGCTGGTGATCGGGCCGGCGAGCACGAGCGTGTTCGTGTTGGTAAATCCGTTCGGCAGCGCCAGCCCGTTGGTCACGGTCACGGCCAGCGTGCCATTGGTCACAGTGAGGGTGAGCGTCAGCTCCGTGCTGTCCGGGTCGCTCACGCGGACCGCGTTGATGTCCGGGGCGTTCGTGGCGGAGAAGCGCAGGGCGGCGCTAGTGAAGACGCGCTGTTTGCCGGGCGGCGGCGTGACGACCGGCCGGGCGAGCACGGTGAGGCTCACCGTGCCGGGTGCGGAGTTGTCGGTGCCGTCGTTGGCCCGGTAGGTGAAGCTGTCCACGCCGTAGAAGCTCGTCTCCGGGGTGTAGGTGAAGCCGCCGTTGGCATTGAACGCGAGCGTGCCGTGGGAAGGGTTCGTGAGCTTGGCTGCGGTCAACGGGTTCCCCTCTACGTCGGTGTCGTTGGCCAGCACGCCGGCGGCGGCCACCGTGAGCACATCGCCCTGGCTCATCGGGTAGCTGTCGTTGTTGGCCACGGGAGCGTCGTTCACAGCCGTCACCGTCACGGTGAACTGCCGCGTGGTCGTGTCCACTCCGCCGTTGGCCGTGCCGCCGTCGTCAGTCACCGTCACGGTGATCACCGCCGTGCCGTTCGCGTTGGCGACGGGCTTGTAGCGCAAGCTCCCGATCTCGCTGAGTCTGGTGTAAGTCACCGTCGGTTTGGGGATCAGGTCCGGGTTACTCGACATGGCCGTGACCCTGAGCGTCTGGCTCTCCCCGCCGCCGGCGCTAATGCCCGCCAAGTTCACGGTCTGCTGCGCCGCGTCTTCCAAGATCGCCGTCGGGTTCTCAATCGCCGCCAACGTCGGCGCGTCGTTCACTGACGCGACGGCGATCGTGAAGCTGTTCGTCGCCCTGTCCACGCCGCTGTCGTTCGTGCCGCCACTGTCCTGCACCACCACCGTCACCGTGGCGCTGCCGTTCGCATTGGTGGCGGGCGTGAAGGTGAGCCGGCCCGTGCCATCAACCGCCGGCTGGACGCTGAACAACGCGCTGCTGCTGTTGCTCACAGTGTAGCCCATCAGGGTCTGCGCCGACTCATTCGCCGGGCCGGGGGAGAAGGTTGCGAAGCCCATCAGGCTTTGCGCCCCGGCGTCCTCCAGCACCACCACTTCGTTCGTGAGATAGGCCGCTGCAGGCGCATCGTTGACCAGGCTCACCAGAATGGTCACCGCCGTCGGCAATGAGGCGACGAGGCTGTTTGTGGCCTTATAAGTGAAAGTGTCGGTGCCGTAAAAATTGGCGGCAGGCTGATAGGTGAAGGAACCGTTGGCGTTGAGAGTGACCGCGCCGTTTGTGGGCGCGTCCACCAACCGCACACCGAGACCCACACCCACGTCATTGGCCAGCACGCCCGCTGCGGCTGCCACAGTCAACAGCCGATCCTCGCTCACCGAGTAATTATCCGGCGCGGTGCTGAAGGGCACGACGGTGATCCCGAAGGTGTTAGTCGCCTTGTCGCTGCCGCCATTGGCTGTGCCACCAGTGTCCTGCGCCACGACCGTCATCGTGGCAATGCCCTCGGCACCCGCCGCTGGAGTGAAGGTCAGCGTGCCGTTGGCCGCGATGGCTGGCTGCACGCTGAAGAGCGCGGCGTTGTCCGCCGTGAGCGTATAAGCCGCCGTCTGCGCGGATTCGTCCGCCGGACCGGCAGTGAACGTGGCAAAGCCCGTGGCCGTCTGCGCGCCCGTGTCCTTCACCGCGATCACGTTGTTCGTGGCGAAGGCCACGGACGGCGCGTCGTTCACCGCCGTCACGGTGATGGAGAATGTGTTCGTCAGCTTGTCCACGCCGCCGCCGCCCGTGCCACCGCTGTCTTGCACCACCACCGTCACCGTGGTGAAGCCGTTCGCGTTGGCAGCGGCCGTAAAGGTCAGCGTGCCGTTGGGCGCGATGGCCGGCGGCGCGCTGAAGAGACCAGCGTTGCCCACCGTGAGCGTGTAAGCCGCCGTCTGCGCGGACTCGTCCGCCGGACCAGCCGTGAACGTGGCGTGGCCGCTGAGCGTCTGCGGCCCCGCGTCCTCCAGCACGACCACGTTGTTCATCGCGTAGATCACCGAGGGCTGATCGTTCACCGCCGTCACCGTGATGGTGAAAGTGTTCGTGTTGCGGTCCACGCCGCCGTTGTCGGTGCCGCCGTTGTCCGCCACGACCACCGACACGATCGCTGAACCGTTGGCGTTTGCAGCCGGCGTGAAGGTCAGCGTGCCGTCGGGCGCGATGGCTGGCTGCTGGCTGAAGAGAGCAGTGTTGTTGGCGGCGAGCGTGTAGGCCGGTGACTGCGTGGATTCGTCTGCTGGTCCAGCCGTGAACGTGGCGAAGCCGCCGAGCAACTGCGGCCCCGCGTCCTCGAGCACGACCACGTTGTTCGTGGCGTAGGCGACCGAGGGCTGATCGTTCACCGCCGTCACCGTGATGGTGAAACTATTCGTGGCCTTGTCCACGCCTCCGCCCGCCGTGCCGCCGGAGTCTTGCACCACGACCGTCACCAGCGCCGAGCCATTGGCGTTCACCGCTGTCGTGAAGGTCAAGGTGCCGCTGGCATTAATGGTCGGCGGGGCGCTGAACAGGACTGGGTTGCTCGGGGTGAGCGCGTAGCTCGCAGTCTGGGCTGCCTCGTCCGCCGGACCCGGAGCAAACGCGGCGAATCCGGAAACGGTCTGCGCGCCCGCGTCCTCCAGCACGACCACGTTGTTCATCGCGGAGGTCACCGCAGGCTGATCGTTCACCGCCGTCACCGTGATGGTGAAGGTGTTCGTCGTGCGGTCCGCGCCGCCGCTGGCCGTGCCACCGTCGTCCGCCGTGACGACGGTGATCGTGGCCGAGCCGTTGGCGTTGGTCGCGGGCTTGAACGTGAGCGTGCCGTTGGCGGCGATGGCAGGCTGTGCACTGAAGAGGGCTGGGTTGGCCGCCGTGAGCGTGTAAGTCGGCGTCTGCGTGACCTCGTCCGCAGGTCCCGCGTTGAATACGGCGAAGCCCGTGATGGCCTGCGTGCCCGCGTCCTCCAGCACCGTCACGTCGCCCGCCAACACGACTGAAGGTGCGTCGTTCACCGGGGTCACGCTGATCGAGAAGGTGTTTGTCGCCACATCCGCGCCGCTGACACGCACCACGACAGTCACGATGGTGCTGCCGTTCGCGTGGGCCGCCGGGGTGAAGGTCATCGTGCGGTTGGTGCCGATGGCGGGTGCCGCGCTGAAGAGCGCGGGGTTGTTGTTCGACAACACGTAGGTCGGCGGCTGCGCCGGCTCACCTGCCAGACCCGGCTCAAAGACGACGAAGGTGCTCCGTGTTTGCAGTCCCGCATCTTCCAACACAGTCACGGCGCCCTGCGGGAAGAAGAGGGTGGGAACCTCGCTGGGAATCGTCGCGCTGAGAAATCCGGCATCCAGTTTGAACGCGCCCCCGGCCATCCTCGGCCCGGCCTCGGCTTGCCCCAGCGTGCTGAACAGAGTGAACTGGCCGCCCGCGCTCGGACCGCCGCCGCCGGGGATGCGGGTGCGCGTCAGGTCCAGCGTCTGCGCAACGGCAGAGCCGGACAGCGCGAGCAGGAACAGCAGCCAGATGGAGAGGGCGCGGTTCACGGGGTCGGCTTCATTTGGCCGCCGCCGTGAGCATGGGTGGGCCGGGAATCTCGCCGTCCATGAACGACTCGGTGCCCGTGGGCTGGCCGCGCTCCATCCGCACGCGCGTCTTGAGGCAGCCGCTGGGGAAATACGACGACGACTCGCCATGCGGCTGGTCGTCCCGCAGCTCGATCTGCTCGGCAAGTTTGCCGTTTTCGTGCCAGCGGCGGAAGGTGCCGTTGAGCTTGCCGCCGGTGATGGCAGCCTCGGAGAGTTTCATTCCGCCGGGATACCACTTCACCCGCACGCCTTCGGAAATGCCTCCGACAAAATTCTCCGCGACCTGCCGGACTCCGTTTGTGTGCCAGCCCTCGGAAAGCCCGTGCAACAGGCCGTTGGAAATCACGGAGCGCGATTGGAGGCGGCCGGGCGCATAGTATTCCACCACCGTCCCGGTGAACGGCTCGCCCTGCGCGGGGCGGTGCAGCCTGCCGTCCTTCAGCACGAGGGATGCACGGGGAACTTCCGGCGGAGCCAGTGGCTCAGGGCGCATGCAGCCCGTAAGCGCGGCGGCGCAGAGTCCCAGCAAACCGACAAGGATTGTCCCCGGTGTCCCACGCATGAGGCCTATTGAATCTGAAGTTTGTAGAAGAGCGGCACCGTCCCCGTGGCCGAGGCCGGCACGGCGACTTGCAGCAGCCGCACGTCGGGCGAAAGGTAGGTGCTGACTGGCTCGGCATCCGCGTCCGGCAGCAGCGGGCGGAAGGGGACGGGCATCCATGCCTTCAGATTAGTGGAGCCGACGATGGTGTAGGTGCGCCCGCGCACGGCGAGGAACTCCAACACCGGCGTCCCAGCCTCAATGCGCGCGATGGCGAGGTTGAGGCCGTTGCCGTCCTCGAAGCCATAGGTGCCGGCGACGTATTCCTGAAGCAGCGTCACGCCGTTTGTTCCCAGGGAGGAACTGCCCGTGAGGTCGTTGAGCGTCACGTTCCACCCGCGAGCGGCGATCATCGCGCGCTCCCACGCGTCGGGCAGGCCGTTGCCGTTGGTGTCCTCGCCCAGCGTGAGGTCTATGCGCGTCTGCTTGCCGGGCTGTCCGAGCAGCGAGTAATCCCCGGTCATCTCGATCGGGAGGAAGGTCGCGTTGTTGATGGTGACGCGGATGCGGAAGGGCACTGTGGACTGGAGCGCGCCGGTCTTGTAGGCGTCGCTCTTCACGCCGGAATCCAGCGGCACGACAAGTCGGTAGTTGACACCCGGCTCCAGCTCGGTTTCCACCTGGGCGGAAACCGACAGGCCGGTGGAGGTCGTGAGGACGATGGTGGCATTGGTGCGGAGCGGATTGCCGTATTCGTCGCGCGCCATGCCGTAGATTGTGTGCGGCAGGGCGGGAGGGAACGCCGAAAGGATGAAGGTTGAAAGATGAAGGATGAAGGCCAAGAGCGCGGTGGCCAGCAGCGAGGCGCGTCGGCTGGTCCGCGTTCCGCGTTCCGCGTTCCGCGTTGGTGAAGTCGTGTTCATGGCGATGGGAATGGTGGATCAGTTTCCGGCGTAGGAGTAGGTCACGTAGTAGAGCTTGATGTCCTTGACCGTGTTGACGAAGCGGTCGAGGCCGTCATTGGGATCATGCAGCAGCTTGTAGCCGGGCACCACCAGCTTCCATTTGGTGTTCCAGACCGAGCGCCCGATGAGACGGGTGTTCGTGAACTGGGATTGCTGCAACTGGCCGCCGCCGCCGTAGATGTTGCTGCTGAAGACGGACGTGGTGGACACCGGGCGGAAGGTCGGGTGCTTGCGCAGGCCGAAGAGCGGCTCGCTGAGGGAGTCGCCCGACTGGTAGAGCGGCTTGGTGGAGAAGTCCGAGCCGCCCACGTTGAACGGCAGGGGGATGGTCACGTCGCTCACCGTCCACGAGCGGATGGTGCTCACATCGCCCAAGGGCGGGCTGCGCATGAGGTCCTCGCCCACGGGGATGAGGTAAATGCCCGGCGTGGCCGCAAGCGCCTGCGGGTCGAGGAAGCCGGTGCCGGGGTCTGTGGGCGAAGTGCCGCCCGATGAACTCACCACGGAGCCGTTCGCCGCCGGATTGTCCATGCCGACGTAGCCTTCGAGCGCCACGCCCACGGAGAAAATCTTCGTCGCGAAGTAGCTGGAGTCGAAATAGTGATCCCCGCCCGCGAGCTGGCGGCCAAACAGATTGTGGCTGTCGAAAATCGAGGTGCTGAACTCGACCACGAGGCCCGGCACGGGCAGCCCGTTGCCCGGGTCTATCTGCATGCAATACCGCTTCACATCCGCGTCATCGAGCAGGTTCGACTTGCGGGAGCGGTTGAGTGAGTCCTTCCAGGTCGTGTCGCCCTCGGCCCCGCGCACGATGCGCAAATCCTCGGTGCGGAGCGAAACGGCAGTGCCGTAGGCGCTGGGATTGTTGAAGCCCAGCCGGCCCCGGAGCACATCCCAGTCGGCCCGCATCTCGGCAAGCACGCTGGAGAGGCCGGGGTCGCCGGTGTTGCTGCCGGCGTATTGCGGCTCGCCATTCTTCACGATGCCCAGCGCGCGAGAGTTGACGATGCGGTTGACGAAACGCTTGCCCTTCTCGGTGTTGAGCAGTCCGGTCTCGTAGTCGTAGGCGTTGGCGGCCATGAACGTGTATTTGGCCGCCAGGTCGAAGAGCGTCTTGTAACGCTCCAGCTTCTCGTCGCGGAAGATGCGGAAGCCCGCGTCGCGCGTGCGATAGCCCTGGACGACCGCAGCCGTGCGCTGCCTGAAAATCTCCCGCTCGGCCTGGATGCGCTGGCCCTGCGCCACGCTCGTGGCGTAGTTGCGCTTCGCGTCGTCCATCTCCTGAAGGCGGCCGTTGATGTTGTAGAGGTGGAGGTTGAGCTCCCGGAGCACCTTCTCGGTCTCGTTCACCAGCGGCGCATCCTCCAAGCTGGCCAGCAACGGTTTCATGACCAGCGCCGAGACCAGGTTTGATTGCTGGAAGGTGACGAACGTGCTGTAATGCACCGCGTAGGCCTTGATGATGGCGAAGGTGCTCTTGGTGGCGACGGTGGTGGTCTTCGCCGCCCCGACGGCGGCGCGGCCGCCGGAAGTCGCGTCGCCGCCGGCCGCGACGCCGGCGATCAGGGAGGTGGGCAGGGCTTCCTTCGTGGAGTCAGCCGCCGAGGTGATCGTCTCCTTGGCCGCTTCCTGCGATTTCTCCTCGATTTTGAACTTGAAGGCCTTCAGCGCTTCGATGTTTGCCTTGAGCGCGTTCACCAAGTCAGTTTTCTGCTGCTTCCCGCGGATCTTGCTGCGCCCCTCGACCAGGTCAATCAAGCGGTCCAGCGAGTCCTTCACCGCCTCGTTTTGATCCAACTCGGAAGCCAGGCTGTTCCGCGCCAGCATGATTCGCGAGATGGACTCCTGAACCTTGCCGGGGGAGGTGCGCCGGCTGGTCCACTCGGCGGGCTTTTGGAAGAACCCGTGCGAATCCAGCGTGAACACGATGCTCCGCGTGGAATTTAGGAAGTTGGGATTGTTGTTCACGCCCCGGGCGATGAAATCCAGCACCCCGGCGAGAAAGGACTTCGCCGGAGGCGGCGTCGCCAAACTGACGGTGAAGGTCTGCTGCTGCGAAGTCTCGAACAGGGACGGGAACTTTATTTCCGGCGTCTCCACATAGGCGTAATGGATCAAATCCGGGCCCGTGTAGCCCGTGATGTAGGTCTTGCCCGGCCCGACGTCGTCGGGATACGGCGTGCCGAACAGCTCGATGAGCGCGTTCGTGTAGGCAAGCTCCTGGCGGTTCACCGCCGCCTGATAGTCCGCGAGGCTGTCCTGCTCGGAGCGCAGCAGCCGCGTGACGTTTTTCGCGTCATCGAAGGAAACCACCGCGTTGTTGAGCGACTTGCGCGCTCGCTCGTAGAGCTGCTCGAAGTGCGTCTGCGAGCCGGCCCCGGTCACTTGGTTCGGGTTGATGTCGAAGGCCAGGCCGCCCGCAGGCAGGCCCAGCGGCGTGAAATGACCTTCTGCATTGTCCAGCGCGAGCTGGATGCCCTGCGCCGTCGTGGGCAGTTCGAGCAGCTCGGGCACCGTGGTGCGGTCCACCTTTTGAATGCCCTCGTGAGTCGGGTCGGGGTCCACCGCCGGCAAGATCGAGTTGCCGATGGCCCAGTTGAAATACGTCGCCTGCATCGTGCGCGAGGCCCATTGGTCAACGCCCCAGTGCCGCGTCGTGGGAACCTGCCGCGTGGTGTTCGTCGCGGTGACAGACAGCGACTCCCAGCCAGAGTCGCCGCCGGGGACGTAATCGCGCCGCCAGGTCAGGTCGAGAATCTGGCTTCCCGCGCGAGACATCGCGGCGGCGGCGGCGGCAAACTTGCGCTCGTTTTGATAGTTCACCTGCACCGGCTGGCCGAGCACGGTGACAGCCTCCGAGTGCGGCACCCAGTCGAAGTTCGGCGAGACGAAGAGCGCTGTGTATTGCTTGATCGCCGTGAGGTAGTGGCCGTAGGCGTCGCCGTGGCCCTGCGGGAACATCTTCGCGGCACCGGCGGCGTCAATCGAGGCGCTGCCAGCGACGGGCTGGATGTTGTAGTTGAGGGCGTAGATCACCTCGCCCGCGTCGATGCCGCGCGTGTAGTTCCAGAACATGCGGTTGTAAACAGGCCGCGCCTGCACGCCGGGTTGCAGGAAGTCATCGCGTCCGCGCAGCAAGGCGAGCTCCTCCTCCAGCAACGTCGCCACCTGCCCTCGGAAGGCGAACAGCGCCGTGGCGATGTCGCCGTTGTTCGGGTCCTTCGTGCCGATGCCGATGGTGGGATTCGCCGCGTCCGCCCACGCCTCGTTGCCGAGCATCATGTAGAGGTCGTTCAAATACGTGGCCGCCAGCAGCAGCGCGTCGTTGGCGGGGCCGTAGTTGATGCCGGAATCAATACTGATGTTGCGCCCGCGCCGCAGCACGGTCTCGTAGATCTCGATGAGGCCGTAGCTGTTGATGTTCTCCAAGTTCAACGCCACGTCGCCTTCCCAGCGCTTGCCCGCCTGCGTGAGGATGCTCGCGTCCGTGTTGACGCTGTTGTTGAAGAGGTCGGTGACGCGCTGGTTGAACGGGTTGATGCCGGCGAGCACGCGCTTGATCCAGCCCTCGGCGAGCTGCGGCGTGGTCCAGCGGGAGAAGCCCTTCGCAAACGACGCGTGGTTCACATTCGTCGCGCGATAGCGGGCGATGAGGTAGTTGTCCGAGAGCGCACGCACGTCCGCGCCCGTGCCAAGGATCGCGCGCACCTTGTCGCGGAACTTCGAGGCGTCCAACGCGAGCCATTGCGTGCCCGGCTGCGCGGTCTGGTCCACGGACTCGTAGGCTTCGAGGCGGAGGTTGTAGTCCAGCACAGCGCCCGGCTGCGCCGAGGAGAACAATTCCACGGCGATGCGATGCGTCGCCACCGTGCCAGCCCGCTGGCCGCCGGAGAAGCGATCGGGGTTGAGCAGATACACCTTCGACAGCGGCGAGAAGCCGCCTGGAGCGACGGAAGTTTCCGTGTTGCCCGAGCCAAAGTTGGCCGCCGCGACAAGCTGGCCGTCCAGATAGACCCTCGCGCCGAGGTTCGCGTCCAAGTCGAGGCTCAGGAAGAACTGCGAGTAGTCGCTGGCCTCGTTGATGGTGAACTCGCGGAAGACAACGCTCTGCGGCTGGTCCGTGACCGGGCGCTCGTAGAGCTGCAACACGCTCAGCACGGCCGGCAGGTTCGCCTGCCCGGCAGTGAGCGACACCAGCAGGTTCGTTGCAGGCTGCGCGAGATATGTGGTGGTCGTGACGCTCGTCAGCGTGGCGGCGAACTCGTTCCCTTGGTCATCGCGCACGGTCAGCGGCGTGCCGGCGGCGAACGGCTGCAACTGGCCCGGCGTCAGCACGAAGCTCAACTGGTTGTCATTCGTGCTGACCGCCACGAACGGAATCAAGCTGACGGGCTTCACACTCGTCGTCACTTCGGCAAGGACGCGGTTCGGGTCGGTCGTGTGAACCGTCGCCGGCTGATCCGTCGGCAGCGGGAAGCGCAGGTGTTTCCAAGTCCCGTCGCCCAGCAGCAGGCGGCGCGTGTTCTGGTAAACCGTCGGCGGCACGCCTTGCACCGGCGCGGCGATGAGCCACTCGAAGTCGTAATCGTTCACCTGCCCGCCGAGGTCCACGACCTGCTGGAGCGTGAGCATCTCGCTCAACGGATTCGACGGCTTCACAATCTTCAGCTCGCCGGGATAGAGCGTGTCCACGACCTTGAGGATGTGCAGGCTCACCGGCTCGCCCTGCGGCGTGAAGGCCGTGCCGTTGCCCGTGATGAGCGTCACGTAGCCCACCCCCGGTCCGAGCGCGGTCAGCGCGTAGGAATCCACAGCCACGTCCTGGTCCGACACCTCCGCCAGCGCGGTCGGGCCGATGTCCTCGGCGCTGCCGGGCTTGTAGGTGCCGGGCCGGGCCGGGTCTTCGACGAAGCGCTCCATCGAGGTTCGCAGGCCACTGGTGATGGCCGCGTCCCAGCGCGCCTTCAGCGGGTCATCGGCGATGCAGAGGTTGCGCAACGTATCCAGGTCCTGAGGGCCAAGCACGTTCAGCAGAAGGTAATTGTCGCCGACGACCTCCTGCTTGAACTGCCCGCTCAACACGAGCGCGCCGTTGACGCCGCGATTCGGGTCGAGGAAGAAGCGCTCGACGAGATGAGGCGGCAGGTTCGGGAAGAACGTTTTGCCCTGATACGCGCTGGTGGCGATGGAGTCGGGAATCTTGTCGAGCACCGAGGCGCTGCCGGCGGCGGCGAGCTTGAACTGCTTCTCACGCGTCGGGTCATGCAGCACGGCGGCGCGGGCAGACAGGCCGCCGGAGAACTGCGGCTGCTGATACAACATGCCGACGCTTGTCTGGCCGCGCACCGAGGGCAGGCCGCGCTTGGGCAGCGTGAGCGACTCCGCCATCATCAGCACCGGCGTGCTGTCGGGCCAGACCGGGCGGTAGGTGATGCCGAGCGAATTGCCGTCTCCCACGTTGTCCCCGTTCGCATCACCGAGCACAGGGTCGCCAACAAAGCTGCCGTCGGGATTCCGCGTGCGCAGGTAAGGCGTGAGGGTGCCGACCGACGGCTGGGCATTGGCCGCCAGCGACGGATAATTAAACCCGGCCAGCGTCTTGTAGTAGAACTGCATCACCATCTTCCCGCCCGCGTCCGACGAGTGCGGGCCACGGTAGAACCACACGTCGCCCTTGCGGTCCTGATACGTGAAGCTGGCGAAGCGCGCTCGCGCAGCGGGGTCCGCCATGACCTCCGACAACGGCTCATGCGCGAGCCGCCATGCGGTGAACGCAGCAGTCGCAACGCCGCTTTCTGGCACCACCAGCACGCTGCCGCTCTGCGCGTCCGCCGGCGTGTTGCCCGTGAACTGGATTTCCACAAACGAATCGCCCGAGACCGTGCCGGTGTCGGCGATGGTCGCGAGCCAGTTGGTCTGGAGCGATGCGCGCAGCACCACGATGGGCTGCGCGGCGGTGAGGCCGGCGAGGGACGCGACCTTGAAGCGATACTTCGTCAAGTCCGCCGGTTGCGCGCCCGCTGTCCAAATGCTGAGGTCGCGCCCGACGGAGGCGGAGACGACGCCGCTGATCTGCGAGCCGGGGCCGTCGGAGTTCGTGCTGTAAAACCACTTGCTCGTGAGCGGGCCGGAGGCCGGCACGAACTGCAACGCAAGCCGCTCATACGGCAGGAAGAAGTGCCGTCGCATCGTGGTGAGCGCGACGTGCGAGATGCCCCCGGCGTTCACCGCCGCGCTGGCGGAGACGACTTCCTCCTGAACCTCCGCGTTCAAGCTGCGCGGCGGGGCGCCGACGCTCTTCGTGCCGAGCGGACGCTCCAGCAGTGGCAACGGCATCGGTGCCTGCACAATCGTCCCTGCGTTGCGGGTGTAGTCGAAGACCACGTTGTCCTTTTCACGCAGCACGCGAAACGGCGTCATGCTGGGCCTTCCGTCCGCAGCCGTGTATTCCAGCAGCACGTAGGGATGCGACGAGTAGCCCGCGCTGTTCGTGATGTTCAGGTCGTCGCGCAAGGCCCACGCCTGTCCGCCCTGCATGAGCGCGTGTTCCTCGTTGGGGTTGTAGCCTGGCAGCGTCGGGTCGTTCTGGAAGTAGAGCGCGCCCTTGGCCTCCAGACTGGTCAGCGCCTCGCTGCCCGCGTTGCTCGCGAGAACGATCTCTCGCGTCCCCGGAGCGGTGGGCCACTGCACGTTGTAGCGCGCGATGGTCGAGGGCCAGTAAGTCTTCGTGAAGCCCTGCACCTCGTTCGCCTGGTTCGCGCGATACCACCAGACTTCAACCACCGCTGTGTTGTTGCTGGCCGTGACCGGGATGATTGAACCGGCGGCGGCCTCCGTGAAACCAACCTCGAAGGGATCCTTGTAGGCCGTCACGCTGAAGCCTGTGCCCTGGTTTGTGCGCACATGGCCGGCGAGATAGGAGACGCTCGCGTTGGTCGCCGCCTCGCCGGATGGGGCCGTCAAACGCTGGCCAACGAAGGCCGTGGTGTTCACCACGCGCGGCGCCTGCAACGGGTCCGCGAAGGTGAACGCGCCGCTGCCGGCATTGAACGCCGAGAGTTCCGTGGCCACCGAGTTCGCGAAGTTCGTCGTGCGCAGGTTGTCGTCGCGCCACGAGAACACGCGCTCAAAGGCGAGCTTGTCGTTGTTGTTGTAGCGGATCAGCGTGCGCAGCGCGGGATGCCCCGCATCGAGCTGCGTAAAGAACCTTCCGTCGATCGTGAACTTCGAGCGCACGGCGTCGGTCGGGTCTTCATACTCCACGAACGGCAGATCCTGCGCGGGCAGCTCGATCGCCGTGGCTGCTGCGGACACCTCGTCGCCGGCAGCCGGTCGCACGTAGTGGCTGTAACGCGCCGCGTCCGCCGGCCAGACTTGCTTGTAGCGCACGAAGCGCGACGGCCAATACAGCCCGGCGATGCCCTGCTCAAGCCAGTGCGCCTGCGATGAGTTCAACTCTGGCGTCACGCGCGTCGCATACAGCTCCGCCAGCCCGTCGCCCCCGATGAAACGCTGGTAAGTGTAGCTCACGCCCAGCGGGTTGGTGATGGGCGACACGCGCAACGCGCCGTCGGAAGGCGAGTTGTTCTGGAAAGCCGTGAGGCGATCGCCCAGCTCCACCGTCACGTCGCTGGGCAACGGCTCGCGCGTCACGTCCACGAGCTCATAGCCCAGATGCTCGCGCGCGGCACCGGCCACCGTGTTGCCGAGCAGCTCCACAAACACCCGGCCCTCCTTGTTGTTCGCGTAGATCAACCCGTTCTCGTTCCACAGCGTGCGCGTGTCCACAAAGACGTTGTTGCTCCCGAACAGGCTTGATCCACCGCTGGGCTGGACGACCTCGTTCGTCGGGACGTATTGAGGAAAGTTCCGGCCGTAGCCGAACTTGATGTCCTTCACCACCGCCGGTGGCACCGGGAGGCGCAAGCCCGTCGCCGCATAGGCTCCCTCGGTCCAATACAGCTTGCGCGTCGCCTTGAACACGCCCTCGGAAACCACCTGCGACGTGGGCAGCAACTGGTAATAGAGCCCGCCGATGAACGCGTAGCGCACGTTCTCGTTGCCCGCAAAATCCGCCGGCTGGCCCGCCAGCGCCTCGCTGCGCCGCCACGTCAGGCTCACGTCGCCGGGCTGCGTCGCAAAAACCTTCTTCGCGTGCGGGCTGTAATAGTAGGCCGCGCCCGCGTGGCTGTTCGTGGAGAAAGGCTCGGACGCCCAGTAGTTCGTCAGCGCCACGCCGGTGAGAGTGTTGCCGTTGATGTCCGTCTCCGGCACCGGGATCACCGCGCCGAAAAGCAGCGACGACTCCTGGCTGATCCAATACGCGCCGACCTGCGCACGCAGGATGAGCGTTACCGTCGCGCCGTCCTTCGCACGCGGGAAATCAATCGCCTCCGCGTTCGCCGCGAAACTGCCTGCGCCCAGCGCCGCCGGGCTGGCGGCGACCGTCACGGCCCCGTAGCTCACGATGCCTTGGAACTGGCCGGGCGTCGCCGTCGGCTGGTCCAGCGGGATGCGCCCGTCCGATCCGATCGGCGTGCCGACGTTGCCGGAGAGCGGCACGCCGCGCTGCGACTGCAGGTTCGCGCCGCGCTGGAAGTCGTTCGTGGTGACGTGTAGCAGGGCGGACTGGACGTTTTCCGGTGTCTGTCCACGCGCTGCTGCCAGACCGGCCAGCAGGGCGATTACGCCAGGGAGAAGGCGGTTCAGGTTTTTCATAACGGTTTGAGAGCGGAGAAAACGGGAAGCCAATTTCGGCGGATCAAATTCAACGCAAGGACGCAAAGGCGCAGAGACGCAAAGAGCTGGAGCGCGGCATTCATGCCACAGAAACTCCCGGCGGAAGAACCGCGTTCGAGTGCGCCGAGAACGACGGGCACTTCTGCGGCCTGAGGGCCGCGCTCCATCGCGCCTTTGCGCCTTTGCGCCCTTGGGTTGAATGTGGCTTCAATGTTCATGGGTTCGTGCGCGCTTGCGCGGCCAGCCAGTCATCAAAAGTCAGGCGCGGCATCTCCACCGCTTGCACGGCCAGCGTCTCGGTGGTGCGACTCGTGGCGAGGTAGAGGGCGAAGCTCTGGTCTGAGCCAAAGACCGCGCTCACGTCGCCGGTCTTCTGCAACTGCGCGGCCAACACCTTCTGCATGTCCGCGTGCAGGTCGGAGAAATACGCCTTGGGCATTCCCGCCCCCAGCGCAGGGCGCGCGGAGGCCAGCTCCGTGGCCTTGGGTTTCGCGCCGAGCTGCCATGTCACCTCGCGCACGTCGGTGCGGCCCTTGAGCAAGGCCGCGCGCTCCGCTGGCTTCGCGGCGAGCAACTGCGCGCGCAGCGACTCCGCCGCCTCCCGCTTGCCGGCCTGCTGCGTCGCGTCCGCCTCGAAGCGCGACCGCAGCACGCGGTCCACCACCAGCGGCTTGGCCACGGTGCGGGCGAAACGCTCCGGGTTGTTCGCCAGCGCGAGCTTGATCTGCGCGAGCATGTCGCCCGCCATCGTGGAGCGCTCGATGCGCGCGACTTCCTCGGCCACGAGCTTGGGAGTGATCTCCAGCCGGTAAACATTCTTGAGCACGCGCTCCTTGAGCAGCTCCTGCTGCACGCGGCGCTCGAGGACGGACCGCGACACGGCCTGCTCGAACGGAGCTTTCGCGCCAACCTGCTTGGCGTAATAAACCCGCTCGACGGCGAGGCGGTCATCCACCAACTCGCCGACGGAGGCGGCGAAGGCGGGGGATGACTACGCGAGAAGGAGCGCGGACGCCCACGACCGCAGCCGCAAAGCCGGGGTAGGAACATGCTGCGGACGTAGGCGCCCCCGCTCCATGGCTAGTGCCGGCGATTTGCAATCACCGTCTAGCCGCGGACTGTAGCGGCGGTCTGTGACCGCCGGGGCTTTGGCGGAAGGAAGCACCCGACGGCGGTC
>JACRKB010000150.1 GCA_016235545.1 Verrucomicrobiota bacterium
GACCTCAAACACAGGGATGTCCAGCGCGACGAGGCGTCGGACGAGCGCATCGGTTTTCACCCCGTCAGCAAGGGCGACGAGCGAGCCGTTGCGCGTGTCGGTGATGAGTCTCTCAGACTGCAAGCTCGCAGTGGCCTTGGAGAAGTCGCCGACTTTCAGGCGGACCCAGTGCTTCGTCTGCTTCGCTTCAGCGAGCGTGCCTTCAAAGACCTTTTTCCCCTGGTTCAGCACGGCGATGCGCGTGCAGAGCTGCTCGACCTCGTTGAGCAGGTGCGAGGAGAGCAGGATGGTGAGGCCAAGCTCCTTTTGCAGCCGCTGGATGGTGAGCCGCATCTCGTGGATACCCTCGGGGTCGAGGCCGTCGCTCGGCTCGTCGAGGATCAGCAGCTCCGGGTCAGGCAGGAGCGCCTGCGCAAGCGCGAGGCGCGTCCTCATGCCGTGGGAATACTTGCTCACTTTGTCGTGTTCGCGCCCGGTGAGGCCGACCCACTCGACGATCTTTTTGATGCGCTCCGGCGGCGTGGGAGCGGTGTAGTGGCTGAGGATTTGCAGGTTCTTCCAGCCGCTGAGGTAGTCGTAGAAGACAGGTGTCTCGAAAATCGCTCCGACTCGGTGGAGCGCCTGCGCGCGGTCGCGGGTGATGTCATGGCCGCAGATGCGCAGCTCGCCAGTGGTGGGCCAGACCTGGCCGAGCATCATGCCGATGGAAGTGCTCTTGCCCGCTCCGTTGTGGCCGAGCAGGCCGAAGATTTCCCCGCGCGGCACGGAGAGATCGAGGTCGCGAACGGCCCAGCGTGCTCCGAATTGTTTGCTGACGCCCCGCAGTTGAATCACCGCGTGCCTCCGATTTCGAGCAGCTTGTTGATGTGGCCGTCAGCGTAGAGGAAGTTCACTTCCTTGCCGGGACCGCGGTCCTTGTGGAAGTCGTCCTTGTCGTAGAAGACGGGAATCTGGTGAGAGTTGAAGGCGATGTTCATCACCACGAGGCGGTCGGCGTCCTGGCCGTTGAGGAGGGAGTTCCAAGCGTAGCTGGTGCCGGTCTGCTGGAATACATCGTTGCGGTCGGAGGGGCATCTCCACACGTTCGAGTTGCCACCGGTGTAGCGCATGAGCACCTGTTCGGGCGAGGGGAGTGCGGCGCTGTTGGTCACTGGAATGGAGTTCGTGCCGAGGAGCGCATCGCGCATCGTCGGCAGGCGGTTGTTGTAATCCTGCACGTAGAGCTGGAGGCCGAGGCCGAGCTGGCGGAGATTGCTCAGGCAGACGGTGCCGCGCCCGGCTTCCTTGGCCTTGCTCATCACGGGCAGGAGCAGCCCGGCGAGCACGCCGATGATGGCGATGACGACGAGGAGTTCGATCAAAGTGAAGGCCGAACGATTGTCGCTTGCCGATTGCTGATTGCCGATTGAACGCATGGTCACTTTCCCGGCCTCATTAGCCTCCCACTCTCCATCGAGCGCTGAATTTCCTCCAGCAGCGGCGCGAGTTCGGCCTTCGTCTGCGCCGAGCTTTGCGAGTAGAAGGCACCCAGGCCGACGGTGGCGGCGCGTTTCTCGAGTTCGGGATTGAGTGGCGGCGGTGCGTCCTTGCCCTGCCATTGGCTTGCGTTGCGCGGATCGTTTCGCGCCTCGCGCATGCGTTTGAGGCTGTCCTGGATGGCTTTCTGCCGCTTTTCCGGCGGCAGTTGCTCGAAGGCGGTGAGCATCTGCGTGACTCCCGTTGGCATCGTTGCCTCGATGAGTTCGCCTTTTTCCTGATCGTTCATATCCTTGAACCACCTCCCCCACTCGCGGTCCATCCGCGTGGAACGGCGCTCGTCGGCAGGAAGCTGGTTCATGTAGTCGGCGAGCTGCTTGAGGGCTTTCGCCCGGTCCTTGTCCTTGAGTTTGGAAAGGTCCGTGTTCGCCAGATACGCGCGGACTTTCTCGCCGGTCACCTTGGCGTTCTTCGCGAGGATGTAGCCGGTCATCGCGAGCGCCCACACGGTCACGAGCACCCCGGCGGCAATGGCGAGCGGCTTGTGGCGTGGATCCATGGCGCGCAACCTAGCGGGAGGATATTGCCCTGCCAAGTTCGTTTCCAGACTTGTCATGACAGCGGGCTTACCAAAAAGAGGAGGCGCGCAGGGGACAGCCGCCTTGGTGCTTGGCAGGGCATCGCCGCGCGATAACCTCCGCCCGTCCATGTCAAACGCGCACGCACGACTCCTAGTCCTCTTCCCGTTCACGGTTGCCATCGCCATCGGGCTGAACGCCCACGGCGCAGCGGTGTCCACCGCGTCCGCACCGTTGCCGCCCGCCGAGGCAGCGCGCACGATGGCCGTTCCGCCCGGCTTCAACGTCTCGCTTTTCACTGCTGAACCCGACGTGCGGCAACCGGTCTCCTTCTGCCTCGACGGGCGCGGGCGGCTCTGGGTCGCGGAAGCGATCAACTATCCTGAACGCACGAACGGGCCGAATGACCGCATCCTCATTTTCGAGGACACCGACGGCGACGGCGTGGCGGACAAGCGCACGGTCTTCTACGAGAAGCTCAATTACGTCACCGGCATCGAGGTCGGCTTCGGCGGCGTCTGGGTGATTTCTCCGCCGCGCTTTTACTTCATTCCCGATCGTGACGGCGACGACCGGCCGGATGGAGACGCTCAGGTATTGCTCGACGGCTTCGGCATCAAGGAGAGCCGGCACAACCTCGCCAACGGCTTCACATGGGGGCCGGACGGCTGGCTCTATGCGGGCCACGGACGCACGTCGCCTTCGGATGTCGGCAAGCCCGGCACGCCTGCGGACAAGCGCATCCATTTCGACGGCGGCGTCTATCGCTACCATCCCACGCGCCACGTCTTCGAGGCGTTTGCCGACGGGACGACGAACCCGTGGGGGGTGGATTTCGACGACTACGGCCAGCCCTTCATCTCCAACTGCGTCAACCCGCACCTCTATCACGTCATCCAGGGCGCGCACTACGAGCCGTGGCGCGACCGCGCCTCCAGCCTCCACGCCTACGAGCGCATCCGCACCATCGCCGACCATCTCCACTGGGGCGATGGCAAGTCGGGCAACACCAACGGCGGCGACCTGCCAATCCTGCGCACCGGCGGCGGCGGCCACGCCCATGTGGGCATGATGATTTACCTCGGTGACAACTGGCCGGACAAGTATCGCAACGGCGCGTTCCTGTTCAACGTCCACGGCCATCGCCTCAACCACGACGCCCTCGCACGCAAAGGCTCCGGCTACGTCGCGACGCACGAGCCTGATTTCCTCATCGCAAAGGACCCGTGGTTCATGGGCATCACCGTGCGCTACGGCCCCGACGGCGGCGTTTTCATGAGCGACTGGTCCGACACCGGCGAATGCCACAGCTACGTCAACACGCAGCGCGGCACCGGCCGCATCTACAAGGTCAACTACGGGAAACCCGAGCCGCGCCCTGTGGACATCTCCCGCCTCAGCGACGCCGAGCTGGTCCAGCTTCACCGCCACAAGAACGACTGGTTCGTGCGTCACGCGCGGCTCGTGTTGCAGGAACGCGCCGCAGCCGGACGCGACCTCCGCGCCGCGCACCGTTCCCTGCACGGCATCTTCGCCACTGAGCGCGACGTGCCGCGCCAGCTCCGCGCGCTCTGGACGCTGCACGCGACTGGCGGGCTGGACTCAGCCTTCCTGTTGAAGCAGCTCGGCCACCCCAGCGAATATGTCCGTGCGTGGTCCATCCAGCTCCTGTGCGAGGCGAAGCGTCCGCCTGCGGCGGCTGTGAAACAATTCGCCACGATGGCGGAGCGGGACCCCTCGCCCTTCGTGCGCCTCTACCTTGCCAGCGCCCTGCAACGCCTGCCCCACGCCGACCGCTGGGCCATTGGCTCCGGACTCAGCGGCCACGCAGAGGACGCGGACGACGCGAACCTTCCACTGATGACATGGTATGGCATCGAGCCGCTGGTGAAGACCGACTTGCCCCGCGCGCTCAAGCTGGCCGGTGAATCGAAAATTCCGCTCCTGCGCCAGTTCATCGCCCGTCGCGCCGCCGGGTCAGAGTGAACTTCTTCCTTCGGAGACTTCAGCCCGTGATCCCATGCCGGCAACTTGCAGTCACCGCGTCGCGGATGGATGGCTCAACTCGCTTTCCGCAGCGGAGCAGGATTTCGAGCAAGAGCAATGGACTGTTCCCCTTCAGTTTCCGTAGTTGAACGGGTCGGAGAGCTTCCCGTCCGTCGCCACGCCAGTGTCGGTGAGCGTCTTGAGGAAAGCGACGAGGGCGGCTTTCTGCGTGGGCGTGAGATTGAGGCGGAGGGGCGTGCCGGACGCCGGGCCGTTGTCGGGCGGGACGCGCAGGGTCTGGGAAAGATTCGGATGCGCCACGACGCTGGTGTCGTAGAACTCCACGACTTGTTCGAGCGTGGCGAAACGACCATCGTGCATGTAGGGAGCGGTCAGCTCGATGTTGCGGAGCGAAGGAACCTTGAAAAAGCCCTCGTCCTGCGGACGACCCGTGAGCGCGCCGAGGCCCTTGTCCACATAAGGGTTTTCGAGACCGTTGTTGAAGATGCCCGAACCGGGGACAAAGTTGTCGGAGTTGTGGCAGGCGGAGCAGGTGGCGACGAAGGGCTGCTGCCCGAAGAATATCCGCCGGCCCAAATCCTCCTGCGCTGTGAAGCTCGCGAAGTTGTTCCCCGCCGCCACTGCGGCATCGTATTTGGACTGGGTCGAGACGATGGAGCGGACAAACTGCGCGATGGCTTTGGAAATGCGCTCGGAGGTCACCTCGGGCGTGCCGAAAGTCAGAGTGAAGAGATTCGTGTAGAACGGCTCGGCGGCAAGCCGGTTGGTGAGCGCTGGCAAGGTCATCCCCATTTCCAAGCTGTCTTGAATCGGCGTCAACACCTGGTCCTCCAGCGTCGCGGCGCGCTCGTCCCAGAAAAACCGCTTGCGCTCATACC
>JACRKB010000147.1 GCA_016235545.1 Verrucomicrobiota bacterium
CGGCGTGGCGGGCTTACAGCCCTCGGCACGGCCTGGCGGGGCCACCTGGGGCTGCGTTCACTACGTTCACTCCACCCCAGGCTGACGAATGACGGGCTTTCAGCCCTGCCGACCCGGGTTGCAAGAAACTGAGATGCGCCCAACTCCGGTGCGTCCAAAGTTTCTCCTTGGAGCTTCCTCCCCGACGACTACGCTCGCGGTGACTCGCAATGAAAACCTCCCTCCTCGCCCTGCTTTCCCTCGCCGCCACCGCCTTCGCCGCCGAGCCGCCCCAGCCCAAGTTCCGCGCGCAGGACATTGATACCGCCGTCAACATCGGCTACGGCATCGCCATCGCCGACGTGGATGGCGACGGCAAGCCCGACATCCTCCTCGCCGACAAGAACACCATCCAGTGGTATCAGAACCCGACTTGGAAGAAGCACGTCATCGCCGAGAACCTCACCGTGGCCGACAATGTCTGCATCGCCGCGCAGGACATTGACGGCGATGGCAAGTGCGAGATCGCCATCGGCGCGGGCTGGAACCCCGGCGAGACCAGTGACACGAACAAGAGCGGCGCGGTCTTCTACCTCCACGCGCCCAAGGACCGCACGCAGAAGTGGGAGGCCATCAAGCTCCACCACGAGCCGACCGTCCACCGCATGCACTGGGTCAAGGCCCCGTCCGGCAAGTGGGACCTCATCGTCAAGCCCCTGCACGGTCGCGGGAACAAGGCCAACGCCGGCGACGGCAGCAAAGTCTTCGCCTACACCATGCCCGCCAACCCGAAGGACCCGTGGAAGCTCTCGCTCGTCAGCGACTTCACCCACGCCAGCCATAACTTCCAGCCCATCAACTGGGACGCCGACCCCGAGCACGAACTCGTCACCGGCGCGAAGGAAGGTATCTTTTGGTTTGGCCGCAGCACCGGCGAATGGAAGAAAAAACAAATCTCCGACCAGTGGACCGGCGAAGTCCGCGACGGCAAGCTGCCCGGCGGCACGCGCTTCCTCGCCACCATCGAGCCGATGCACGGCACCACGTGCGCCGTCCTCACCCAGCCCGCGAACAACAAGGGCCTCTGGCCGCGCCTCGTCCTCGACGACACGCTCAAGGATGGCCACGCCGTCGCCGTCGCGGACTTCCTGGGCGCGGGAAGCGATCAAATTGCGGTGGGCTGGCGCGGCATGACCCCCAAGGGCGTGCCCGGCGTGCGGCTCCTCACCCCGTTGGACAAGGACGGCAAGCAATGGCGCAAGACCGACCTCTCCGGTGCCGAAGTGGCCATCGAAGACATGAAAGCCGCCGACCTCAACGGCGACGGCAAGCCCGACCTCATCCTCGCCGGCCGCGCGACGAAGAACCTGCGGGTATTGTGGAATGAGACGGGGAAATGACGCCTGGTTCGCAAGCGAAGCTGTCTTGAGCCGGAACTCCGAAATGGGATGGCCGCAAAAAACACAAAGAGAAGAGATTGCGGCCAAGAGTGCGCGCAGTGAAACAGTTCCGCCGGTGTCCCCCACCCGCCGACCCTGTAGGGCGGGGAGGCATTCTTGCATCACACCCATGCGTTGCCCGGGTTGGTATGTGGCAGGCTTTCAGCCCGCTTTGGAATTCAGGCAACTGTCCTTACTTCGCAAACTCCACCGCCCGAGTTTCGCGGATGACCGTCACGCGGATCTGGCCGGGGTATTGCATCTCGTCCTCGATCTTGCGGCAGACGTTGCGGGCGAGCGCGGTGGCTTGGTCGTCGGTGAGGACTTCGGGCTGGACGAAGACTCGCAGTTCGCGACCCGCTTGCACGGCGTAGCACTTGTCCACGCCGGGGAAGCTCAGGCCGATTTTTTCCAGGTTCTCCAGGCGCTTCACGTAAGTGTCCATCGTCTCCGAGCGCGCGCCGGGGCGGCTGGCGCTGATGGCGTCGGCGGCACTAACGAGGATGCCCCAGAGGCAGGTGTGCGGCACCTCGTCGTGGTGCGAGGCGACGCCGTTGACGATGTCGTCGGCCTCGCCGAGGCGCTTGAGAAACTCCGCGCCGATGATGGCATGCGAGCCTTCCATGTCCTGCTGTAGGGCCTTGCCGAGGTCGTGCAGCAGGCCGGCGCGCTTCGCGGCGGCGACGTTCAGGCCGAGTTCTGCGGCCATCAAACCGGTCAGGTGCGCGACTTCGACGGAGTGGTCAAGGACGTTTTGCGAAAAGCTCATGCGGAACTTGAGCTTGCCGAGCACCTGCGCAATGTCCTCGTGCAACGGCGGCACGCCCGCGCGGAAGATGGCGTCCTCGCCGGCCTTGCGCACGTTCTCGTCCATCTCCTCCTTCACCTTCGCAACGACTTCCTCGATGCGTGTCGGGTGGATGCGACCGTCGAGGATGAGCCGCTGCATCGCCTCGCGCGCGATCTCGCGGCGCACGGGGTCGAAGCCGGAAAGCACGACCGCGCCGGGCGTGTCGTCAATCAGCACGGTCACGCCGGTCAGCGCTTCGAACGCGCGGATGTTGCGGCCCTCGCGGCCAATGATGCGGCCCTTAATCTCGTCGCCCGTCAGCGCGATGGTCGCGGTGGTCGTCTCGAACGTGTGCTGCGCGGCGTAGCGCTGGATGGCGAGCGAGATGATGCGTCGGGCCTGGTCTTCGGCCGTGTGCTTGGCTTCGGAAAGAATTCGGCGCGACAGCTTGTTCGCGTCCTGAACAGCCTCGTTCTCGCAGTCCTTCAAGAGCTGCACCCGCGCGTCGGCCTCGCTGAGATGCGCGGCTTTCGCGAGCAACTCGCGTCGTTCGCGGGCCAGCGTGTCGGTCTCAATGCGGGCCTTTTCCAGCGCGCACTCCCGCTGGTCGAGCGCCGCCTGCTGGCCTTGCAGCGACTTCTCGCGCTGGAGGAAGCCTTCGAGCTGCGTGGTGATGAGGCACTCGCGTTGCGCGAGCCGCTGCTCGGCACCGGCGAGCTCCTGCTGGCGCGTGACGTAGGCCAGCTCGGCCTGGTTGCGGAGCTTGATGGCCTCTTCGTTCGCGGTGACGCGCGCCTCGCGCAGGAGCGACTCGGCCTCGCGCTTCGCGGCCTCGACTTCGGTGGCGCGTCGTTGGGAAATCTCGCGGCGGCGGACGCGCTCCTTGTAGCGCACGTAGGCGTAGCCGAACGCGCCGCCGAGCAGCACCCAGCCGGCTTCGGTGGGACCAAATGCGGCGAGGATACTCATGTGGAAGCTCTTTGCCGCGAAAGGGCGCGAAGAGCACAGAGGGGAAAACTTTGAACTTTGAACTTTGAACTTTGAACCATCGGCTTTGAGTTCTTTGCGTTCCTTCGCGGTTAATCGGTCTTCGCCCTCAACCATCGCGTTGGCGTGACGATGGCGTCGAGCGCGACGTCGTGCGGCTCGCGCGGCACCTCGGTCACGATTTGAAAGTCGAATGCCACGCCAATTTTCATCCCAGTGAAGCCGGCCAGCAGCCGGTCGTAATGTCCCTTGCCGCGCCCGAGGCGATGCCCGCGAGCGTCGAAGCCTAGCCCCGGCACGAGCGCCAAGTCCAGCCGGTTCAACGCCACCACGGGACACGCGGCCACCGGCTCGCGCACTTGGAAGGGGCCGGTCGCCAGTTCACGCACGGGGTCCATGACGCGCACGGCCTCGTATGCATTCGCGGCGGCGTTGAAGCGCGGGAGGGCGAGGAGCTTGCCGGCGGTCAGCGCATCGGTGAGCAGCGCGGAGATGTCCGGCTCGCCGGGAATCGGGAAGAAGAGCAGGACGGCGCGGGCGTTTTGCCAAGCGGAGGAAGTCTTCACTCTCGCGCACAACTGCGACGAGGTGGCGGCAGCGACGGAAGGTGAATGCGCCTTCAACTCCGCGCGAAGCCAGATGCGGAGGGCGGTCTTGGTTTCGGACGAGGAACTCATTCGCTCTTCTTCGCCAACGCCTCCGCCGCCAACGCCCGCCACTTCTCCACGCGCTCCTTGATTTTCTTCTCCACGCCCTGCTCGGTCGGCTCGTAGTAGCGGCGCATCTCGGTGAGGTAATTCTGCGGGACGAAGTGGCCTTCGCCATCGTGGGCATACTGGTAACCTTCGCCGTGACCGAGGTGTTTCGCGCCCTTGTAGCTGGCGTCGCGCAAGTGCTCGGGCACGGGAAGCGTGCGACCGGAACGCACGTCTTCGAGCGCGGCGTCAATGGCCTTGTAGGCGCTGTTGCTCTTGTTCGCCGTGGCGATGTAGATGGCCGCCTCGGCGATGGGAATGCGCGCCTCGGGCCAGCCGATGAACTCCGCGACTTGATGCGCGGCCTGCGCCAGCACGAGCGCCATCGGGTCCGCGAGGCCCACGTCCTCGGCGGCGCAGATGAGGATGCGGCGCGAGATGAAGCGCGGGTCTTCGCCGGCGTGAATCATCTTCGCGAGCCAGTAGAGCGTCGCGTCGGGGTCGCTGCCGCGCATGGACTTGATGAACGCGCTGATGGTGTCGTAGTGCGCGTCGCCGTCGCCGTCATACACGATGGCCTTCTTCTGGATGCACTGCTCGGCCACTTCCATCGTGATGCGGATGGTGCCGTCGGTTTCCGGCGCAGTGGTGAGCGCGGCGATTTCCAGCGAGTTGAGCGCCTTGCGCGCGTCGCCGTCCGCCACGCGGGCGAGGTGCCGTGCGGCTTCCTTCTCAATCTTGATCTTCAGGTAGCCGATACCGCGCTCGGCATCCATGAGCGCGC
This sequence comes from Verrucomicrobiota bacterium, assembly GCA_016235545.1. GTDB lineage: Bacteria > Verrucomicrobiota > Verrucomicrobiia > Limisphaerales > SXTU01 > SXTU01. The sequence goes on from JACRKB010000147.1 coordinate 4,675, forward strand.
GGGCGATGAGGTCGAAGAGGTCGTCCTCGGAAAGCGGCTTCAGCTCGAAAATCTGCGAGCGCGAGACCAGCGGCGAGTTGACGAAGAAGAACGGGTTGTGCGTGGTCGCGCCGATGAGCCGGATGACGCCGCTCTCCACGTCGGGCAGCAGCACGTCCTGCTGCGACTTGTTGAAGCGGTGGATTTCATCAATGAACAGAATCGTGGTCTGGCCGGTGTTTTCGAGGCGGTTGGTCGCGCCCTGGAGCACGCGCCTCATGTCCGCGACGTTCGACTCGACGCCGCTGAGGCGTTCGAACTTGCACTTCGTCTGGCGCGCGATGATTTGGGCCAGCGAAGTTTTCCCCGTGCCGGGCGGGCCGTAGAAGATGAGCGATTGCAGCCGGTCCGCCTCGATGGCCCGGCGCAGGAGCATACCCGGCGCGAGGATGTGCTGCTGCCCGCAATACTCGTCGAGGTTGCGCGGCCTCATGCGCGCCGCGAGCGGCACGGCGGAGGCAGAGTCCCCTTCCGGCGACGCCGCTGGCGTGGCAAACGCGGGAGGCGTCTCGGCTTGGGAAAACAGGTCGTCGCGCGGCACGGTGCGAGCCTACCAGCGCGGAGACGGCGCGGGAAGGGCCGAGCGAGATGACTGGAGCGGCAGGGGGCGCATCCCCGCATTGTGTCAACCGGAACCCTTCCGTTCCTGCACGTAATCCTGATCCTGCCCCGCCGAGTGGAAGGGGAGGGAGGAGCAGGATTAAGATCAGGATTGCGAGCAGGAGTGGAAAAGTCACCTCGGTGCGACAAACTGAGATGCGCCCCGCCACGTGCCCAGCAATGCTCCGAGTTTGCCCTCGTCACCCTCTATCCTTACCTTGCTCGTGAATTCGCGAAAATGTTCCAAGTCCATAGCCCCATGCAAAACGACCCCGATGCCACCGGCGCAGCGTCGTCGCCACCGGCCCGGCGCGATTTCCTGAAGCAGGGCTGCGCTGCGTGCCTCGCCGTGGCTGCGGTCGGCGCGCCGGCGGTTGTGGGGACACGAGTCTTCCTTGATCCGCTCACGCGCCTCAAGACGGTGGAGACTTTTGTGAAGGTCACGACGGTGGACACGCTGCCGGAGGATGGCACGCCGATGCAGTTCCCGGTGCTCGCGGACCGCCGCGATGCGTGGACGAAGTTCACTCAGGTTCCCATCGGCGCGGTGTTCCTCCAACGTCAGTCGAAGGACAAGCTGCTCGCCCTGAGCGTGGTGTGCCCGCACGCGGGCTGCTTCGTGGATTACGAGGAGGAGAAGCAGGGTTTTCTCTGCCCGTGCCACAACAGCCTCTTCACCAAGGACGGCAAGCTGAAGGAGGAGCAAAGCCCCAGCCCGCGCCCGTTGGACACTCTCGAGGTGCAGGTGCGCAACAAGAACGAGGTCTGGGTGCGCTACCAGGATTTTCAACTCGGAATCACGGAGAAGAAACCAGTCGCATGATAAAGCGGGTCTTGGCTTGGGCGGACGAACGGACGGGGCTGGGGCGCTTCGCGGAGGCGTTCCTGTTCCAGAACATTCCTGGCGGGTCGCGCTGGCGCTACGTGTGGGGCGCGCTGCTGCTTTACGTGTTTCTGTTGCAGGCGGTCACGGGCTTCTTCCTGTGGACGGCCTACAGCCCGAGCACGCAGACGGCGTGGGAGAGCATCCACTACGTCCAGCATGAGATGACCGGTGGCTGGGTGCTGCGCGGGTTGCATCACTTCGGCGCGCAGGCGTTCATCGTGGTCCTCGTGCTGCACCTGCTCCAGCTGGTCATCTACGGCGTCTATCGCGCGCCGCGCGAGGTGAACTTCTGGCTCGTGCTGGTGCTGCTGCCGCTGGCCATCGCGATGTCCACGACGGGCTGGCTGCTGCCCTATGACCAGCACGGCTTCTGGGCGTCGCGCGTGCCCATCGGCATCATGGGCGTCACGCCGGTGCTCGGGCCGCTGCTCCAGAAAATCGCGATGGGCGGCTCCAGCTTCGGCCATCACACGCTCACGCACTTCCTCGCGCTGCACGCGGGCCTGCTGCCGCTGTGCGTGGCGCTCGTGCTGGCCGCGCACTATTACCTGACCCGCAAGCACGGCTTCGCCGACGCGCCCAAGGACTGCGCCTGCCCGGACGAGAAGTATTTCCCCGCACAGTTTCTCAAGGACTCCGCCGCGTGTCTGGCCGTGCTCGTCGTGCTGCTCGCCTTCGTGCTGGTGCCGCACTGGCAAAACCCCTCCGCCGCGCCGGGCATCCACCTCGGCGCGCCCGCAGACCCCTCGGAGCAATACAGCGCCGCGCGGCCCGAGTGGTTCATGCTCTTTCTCTTCCAGTTCCTCAAATATTTTCCCGGTGGCACAGAAGTCTGGGGCGCGATGGTCATTCCCGGCCTTGTTGGGGCAGTCGTGGCGCTCATGCCCTTCGTCGCGAAGTGGAAGCACGGCCACCGCTTCAACGTCCTCTTCATCAGCACGCTCTTCCTCGCGGCGGTCACCCTCGGGCGCATCGCCGTGAACGAGGACAACCAGGACGAGACCTATCTCGCCGCCAAGGCCCAGTCCGCACGCGCCGCCGACCGCATCCGTGATCTGACCATCGAACGCGGCATCCCGCCTTCCGGGGCTGCCGCGCTGCTGCGCGACGACCCGCTCACGCAAGGCCCCAAGCTCTTCGCCAAAAACTGCGCGAGCTGCCACCGCTTCGACGGCCACGACGGCCTGGGCCGCAAGCCGCTGAACACCTACACCGTCCGCGCTGGCGACACTTGGGAGAGCATCGCCGAGTTCCGCTTCATCAAGCCGGAGCAAGTCCGCGAGTTGAACCAGAGCCTCGGCGACCGGCCATTGAAACCCGGCGATCAGGTCACGGTCTATGCCCGCCCGTGGGCGCCGGACATGAAGGGCTTCGCCAGCCGCGGGTGGCTTGCCGGCCTGATGGACCCCGCGCGCGTGGACGGCCCGCACTATTTCGGCGGCACAAAGTTCAAGGATGGCAAGATGGTCAAGTGGGTGAAGAAAAACGCCACGCCCGAGAAGGCCGACGACCTCAAGCTCGTCATCGCCGCCCTTTCCGCCGAGGCGAGATTAAAGTCCCAGCTCGGCTCGGACAAAACCGACGCCAGCCGCATCAAGCAGGGCCGCGCGCTCATGGCCGGCGAAATCGCCTGCACCGACTGCCACAGCTTCGGCAAGAAAGACCCCGACGCCACCGCGCCCGACCTCACTGGCTACGGCTCGCGCGCGTGGCTGATGCGCTTCATCAGCAACCCGGCCCACGCGGACTTCTACGGCAAGCGCAACGACCGCATGCCCGCCTTCGCCGAAAAGAAGATTTTGGACGCAAAAGCCATCGGCCTCCTCGCCGACTGGCTGCGTGGCGAGTGGTATGAGCCGCCAAAGAGCGGGGGAAAGTAATTAGTATTCAGCCGGGACGATTCTTTGGCCAAGGATGGAACACTGATGGGAGGAGGAAAATGCGACCTCCCAAGGAGACGAACGCTCACGCCAAACGCTGGCGGCGGAAACGGCAGGCATCCTCAAGACAGTCGCCTGCTGGTCCTTGTTCAACCGAATCCATGCAGTTGGAGACGCGGTCCCTTTAACGCAGCAACGCAGAGGCCCCGGAGGAACGCAGAGTTGAGCCAAGCATTTTGTGTTCACCTTTTGGTGTCCTTCGCCGGTGGCTTCTCCGCGCATCTTTGCGTCCTCCGCGTCTCAGCGTTTTGGCGAAACAATCGGATTTCAACTGCATGGTTCCGTGTTTAATCCGTGTTCCGTCCGTGGCTCAACTGAATGGTTCCGGTTCAGTGATGCCGCTTCGGATCTCGGGGTGACTGAGGTTCGACGGAGTCTCACCCTACCGGGGCAGCGGCTCGCCCTTCTTTCGATACGACGCATTGGGTTTGTAGTTCGCGCCGGGCAACTGCTCCCACGGCACGACGCCCACCTTGTCCGCCCACTGCTGCCACGCGGCGGTGAGTTCCTTCACCTTGGCGGGCTGTTGCACGGCGAGGTTCTTCAACTCGGCGCGGTCGCGGCTGAGGTCGTAGAGTTCCCACGGGCCACTGAAGGAGGCGACGAGCTTCCAGTCGCCAACGCGCACGGCACGGTTGCCTTCGTGCTCCCACGCGAGCGTGCGTTCGCCGAGAGGCTTGCCCTGCAGCGTGGGGAGGAGGCTCCTGCCTGGCAACGGCGTGAGGGCGCGGTCTTTGAGATGTGTGGGATACTTCGTGCCGGCGAGTTCGAGAAAGGTGGGCTGCAAATCAATGACGTGACCCGGCTCGCGGGTGAACTGCCCGCGCGCGGCGATGCCCGCGGGCCAGCTCACGATGAGCGGAGTGCTGATGCCGCCTTCGTGGTCCCACATCTTGTGCTCACGACAGGGCGTGTTTGCCGCGTTGGCCCAGCCGACTTCGAGGCATTTGTGCGACTCGCGCGAGCCGGCCTCGCTGCCGGGCTTGTGGCCCCGCGCCGTGTTCGGCCAGGTGTCGAGGAACTCCGCGCTCGCGCCGTTGTCGGAGAGGAAGAGCACGAGCGTGTTCTGCTCCGCGCCGATTTTCTTCACCGCGTCGAGCACGCGGCCGACGCCCTGGTCCATGCAGTCAATCATCCCGGCATAGACGGCCATGCGCAGATCCCAGTCGGCGCGCTCCGCGGCTGGCAAATCTTTCCACGCCTTCGCCTCGGGCGCGCGCGGCGAGAGCTGGGCGTCGCGCGGGAAGAGGCCGAGTTCCTTCTGCTTGGCGAAGCGCCGCTCGCGCTCGGCGTCCCAGCCGTGCGCGAACTTGCCGCGATATTTCGCGATGTCCGCCGGCTTTGCGTGCAGCGGGAAATGCGGCGCAGTGTAGCAGAGGTGCAGGAAGAACGGCTTCTCCTTCGCGTCGCGCCCGTGCGCTTCAAGGAACTTCACCGCGTTGTCCGTGAAGGCGTCGGTGGCGTAATAGTCTTCGCCGGCCTTGATGTTCTGGCGGTCGAGGTAGAGCGGCGTGAGCGCGAAGTAATTCCCGCCGCCGCCGGAGCCGTAGGCGCGGTCGAAGCCCCGGTTCATCGGATGGTTGCGCGCCGCCGGAGCGTCCGCAACGAGGTTCCCACCGACACCGCCGACGTGCCACTTGCCGACGTGGTAGGTGCGATAGCCCGCGTCGCGCAGCAGCTCGGCGATGGTCGCGGTGTTCTCGCCGATGCCATTGTTGTAGCTGGGCGGACGCCACGGTTGGAGCATGTGGCCGACGCCCGCCTGATGCGGGTAAAGCCCTGTGAGCAACGCCGCGCGCGTGGGACAACAGCGGGCCGCGTTGTAGAACTGTGTGAAGCGCAGGCCGCCCGCCGCGAGCCTGTCCAGATTTGGCGTGGCGAGGCTCGAGCCGTAACAGCCAATATCGGAGAAGCCGAGATCGTCGGCGAGAATGAGCAGGATGTTCGGTCGTGGCGCGGGCGCGGCGGAAAGGGAGCACGCAGCGAGACAAAGAAGTTTCACCAGCAGCAGCCGGGCAAGGAAGCTCATGGCACGAGAATCAGACCGTGCCTCACGGAAGACAAGCGGGGAAGCGAGGTGGCCGCACGGGTCGTTCTGCTGATTGCAATCCTGATCCCAATCCTGCCCTTCTGCGGGGAAGGAAGGAGCTGGATTGGGCTCAGGATTAACCTAAATTCCGCAGTTGAACCTCACGCAAAGGGCGCAAAGGGCGCGAAGGAAAAGACTTTTGAAACCGCGACATCTCACCCGTTGGGTGGAGGCTGCCGGCACCTGCATTTGGAAACAACGCCCTTCGGCGTTGCGTCCTTCGCGTCCTTTGCGTGAACCAACTGCGGTTTTTAGGATTAAGAGCGGGAGGGAAAGGCTGGCGACGCCACTTACCGCAAGCCCGCGAGCTGGCGGCGTGCGAGGTAGAGATCCATGCGCGCGAGAATAAAGTAGGCCCAGCGCTGCTTGAGCCGAGGCCAGAAAGTCTGTGAGGCCCGCCATTCCTCCTCACCGATGCGCTGGCAGTGCGCTAGGTTCTCAGCGAAGACCTGGCGTCCGCCCTCGGCAAGCTGCGGGTTCTCCAGCCGCAGGCTCAGCTCGTAATTGATGTGCAGGCTGCGCGTGTCGAGGTTCGCGGAGCCGACATACGCGATGCCATCAATCAGGATGAGCTTGGCGTGGAGAATCTGCGGCTGATACTCGTAAATCTCCACACCAGCCGCGAGCAGCGTGCGGTAGAGCCGGCGGCTGGCGAGCTGAGCCAGCGGCACATCGGACTGGCCGGGCAGGATGATCTGCACCTGGCCGCCCTGCCGCGCGACGAGCTGAAGCGAGCGTTGGAGCTTCCATGTGGGCAGGAAATACGCCGCCATGATCTGCACGCGGCGGGCGCCGCGCAGATCGTTGCGCAAGGCGCGCTTGAGCGTGCTGAAGCCCCGGCCCGGCCCGCTCATCAGGAGATCGCCGTCGGGGCCGGAGATGCGCGCGTGTGCGCCCGTGCGCATGATCCGCATGAAGGAGCGGTGCCGCAGCTCCGCGCGAGTGAACATCTTGTCGAAGGAGCCCGCGAGGTGCGCCGCCAGCGGCCCGGCCAGGTGCAGGCCCACATCGCACCAGCCACGCGCCACCCCGTCGCCCGCGTATTCCGGCGCAAGGTTGAAGCCGCCGACAACGGCGGTCTGCTCGTCGCACACGAGCAGCTTGCGATGGTCGCGGAAGATGAACCCGCGATGCGTCTTCTCGTTGAACCAGCGGAACTCGCCGCCCGCGTTGCGCAGCGGCTCCCAGTAGCTGTCTGCCAGGTCCTGCGATCCCCACGCGTCCACGAGCACATACACCGGCACGCCGCGCTGCCGCGCCCGCAGCAGCGCCTCGAGGAACTGGTTGCCAGGCTCGCCCGCGCTGAAGAGGTAGGTCTCCAGCCTCACGGACTTCCGCGCCGCCTCGATGGAGGCGAGCATGGCGGCAAAGGCTTCATCGCCAGTGCGGAGCCAGCGGAACGCGGTGCTGTGGGCGGGGGCGGCCATTGTTTTTCGCGGAGGAGAGGCTAGCAGCACACCGGGCGTTCTTGCCAGCGCTGAACCGTGCTTCGGTTCCTGCGCCACCTGGAGCGGGAGCGGGTGGAAAGCTCACGCCTTCTTGCTCAACGAGATTCCGCCCACGGCCACGATGCGGCCGGACTTGTCGCGGATGGGAAACTTCAGGGTGAGGTAGAGCACGCGGCCTGCGGGCTGGTCCACAAACTCCTCCTCGCGCACTGGCTGGCCCTGCTCGATCACGAGGCGGTTCACCTCCAGAAACCGCCGCGCCATCTCCGTGGGGAAAATCGCGCTGCATGACTTGCCCAGTGATGTCGCACGCGAGATGCCCGTGGCTTCCTCCCAGCCACGGTTGGCCATCAGCAGCAGCCCGCCGACGGACCAGACGTAGAACGGTTCCGTGACAGAATCCGCAACCGCGCGCAGGAAGTCGCACTCGTTGTCCAGGCCCAGCGCCAGCCCCTGCAATTGTGGGGTGACGAGTGACGTGGGCGGTGCGGGCCGCGCACACGGCTCGCAGGCCGCCGGCTTCCGTGCCGTCGAGGGACGCGCGCGGCGGCGGGTGCCGGCGGATTTGGGTGAAAGTCTCAAACGCCGGACAGGATGCAGAG
>JACRKB010000148.1 GCA_016235545.1 Verrucomicrobiota bacterium
CGAAGGAGGCGAAGGAAGACACTCCATGGGGCAGGCCAGTCCCGCGTCTTGTTTCTCCTTCGCCCCCTTCGCGGCCTTCGCGCGACCCGCTCGGGCTGGGAAAAATCCACTCGCAAATCCCCGTCCGTTCGCGTGCCATTCCCGGCCACATGAAAACCAACCACGTTCGCGCCAAACTCAAACGCGGTGAGCCGAGCTTCGGCACCTGGCTCGCCTTGCCCGACCCCGTCGCCGCCCGCCTCATGTCCGGCCTGGGCTTCGACTGGCTCACCTGCGACATGGAGCACTCGGGCTACAACTTCGAGACCGTCTCCAACAGCTTCATGGCCATCACCGCCGGCGGGGCCGCGCCGCTCGTGCGCGTGCCGTGGAACACCGGCGAGAACATCAAGCGTGTCCTGGACCTCGGCGCATGGGGCGTCGTCGTCCCCATGGTCAACTCCCGCGCCGAGTGCGAGGCCGCCGTCCAGCACACGCGCTACCACCCCATCGGCAACCGCTCCGTCGGCGGCCAGCTCCACGCGCCCAGCTTCGGCACGGACCCCGCCACGTATTTCGAGAAGGCCAACGACGAAATCCTCCTCATCGTCATGATCGAGCACGTCGAGGGCGTGAAGAACCTCGACGCGATCTTGAGCGTGCCGGGCATTGACGGCGTCTTCATCGGGCCGAACGACCTGCACAAGAGCATGGGCAAGAAGCCCGCCTTCGACAGCGACTACGCGCCCTTCGTGGACGCCCTCAAGGCCGTGCGCGAGACCGCGAAGAAATACGGCATCGCCTCCGGCATCCATGTGCCGGACGTGGAGTCGGCGAAGCGCCGCGCGGCGGAAGGCTTCCAGTTCATCGCCGTGGCGAGCGAGTTGGGGATGATGCTGGCCAAGGCCCGGGAGAACGCCGCTGCCTTGAGCCTCAAGCCCGCCGGGGCCACGGCGAAGTATTGAGCGCAAACTCCGGAAAAGGGGGAGCAGGCCCGCCCGGGGCGTAGCTGGCCGCGCCCTCGCGGCCAGCCCCTGACCTGCGGCACTGGGACCAATGCCCGGAACGTTTGTGTGCGCCCGGGTTTTCAGCGAGGGTGCGGAAAACAGCGCCCGGGGTGGGCGGGCTCCCTTTTCAACTTCGGAGTTCTGGCTGAGCTCAAACTCCAAAATGGAATGGCCGCGAAAGAGGGGAAGGAGCGCAGGCGCAAGTTTCTGGCAGGAGATCAGGAGGGTGGGAAGTAGTCACACCTTCGGTCATCCCCAACACGGCACCCCTTTGTTCCTTTCGCCTTTTCACTGCTCAACCTCGGAATTCGGACTCGAAAAATGCGGGAAACAAAAAAGAGAAAAAATGTTGCCATGCCTTCGCCAGTTTGCTTAGTGTCCCCCTCGCGGTTGGCAAAAAAGACTTTAAACAAAAACAAAAATGAAAACTAATCGGACAGCTTTGAAGGCCCTCCTCGTGGCAGGGATGGTTGGAGCAATGACGCACATGGTCCCAATGGCGCATGCACTGACCCCGGCGCAAATCAGTCAACTCTCAGGAACCACGGCTACCGCCTTGTCAGCAGCCGCCGCCACCATCGTGAATGCGGGTATCAGTGCTGCCGACAAGAAGCGCCTCGCCAAAGAGGTCGCCGCCTACGTTGCCGCCACGAAGACTTCGGCGGTTGCCGCGCAGGTGATAAAGGCCATCTTGCCCCTCGTGCCTAGCGTTGAGGCCCTGGAAATCATCACGGCTGCTGTCACTGCTAACGGCGGGATTGTGGCGGACTTGAAGGCGGTGCTGCCCGCCGGGCAGGTCGCGCTAGTTGATGTAGCCGTTGCCCTGGTTGGTAGCGCAGGCGGTTTACCTGCGGCAAACGCCAACACTGTTGGCGTCGTCACGCCGACAGCCAAGTAAATGGCCAGACAGTTTGGGCTCCACAAAAAGAAATTTCTAGAGGATTAAAATATGAAAAACACAAAGACAATCGTGCTCGGTGGTATTGCAGCCGCGACCAGTTTGGCCGGAGCATCCGCCCAAGAATCGGCGCCGCTCTTCAAGATCGGCAGCGTGGAGGTTCGCCCCCATGCCGCTTACTCAATCGTCTATGACGACAACATTTTCCTGGAGCACAAGTCCAAGGGCGTTCTCCCCAATAAGGGCAACCCGGGACGCGACCATGACTTCGTCCACACTATCACGCCCGGCCTGCGTCTGAATGCCGGAGATTCCGCAAAGCGCCAGTCCGCCTACTTCGACGCCAACTACGATCTGGTCGTCACCCGCTTCAGCGACACCTCGGGTGCCGATGCGATTGACCACAACGGCTCCATCGAGCTCGGTGGCAAGCTGAACCGGTTGAGCATTGCTGCGAGCCAGACCTTGGAGTCCCGCTCGGACGCCGATGCGACCGTTCTCGCCGCCAACGGCCGCGTGAAGCGCAGGACGTGGACCTCGAAGATCGACACGTCCTATGAGGTGAGCGATAAGACGACTGCCGGATTGGACCTGGCACAGGTCATCGGCGACTACAATGCCCCGCTCTTTGATTCTGCGGACCGTTCCGCCAACCTGTGGCTTGACCATCAAGTTCTGCCGAAGGTGAAGATGGGTGTCGGTGCCACTGTTGGTTACTTGCAGGTGGACGGCTCAGCTGCAAACCACAATGCGAACAGCGTGTATGAGCAGGGTTTGGTGCGTTTGACATGGAGCGCCACTGAGAAGATGAACATCCGCGCGAAGGCCGGTGTCGAGCAGCGGAACATCCAGCAAGCCGGGGCGAATGACCCGACTTCGTTCGTCTTCGCCTTGGGCGCGGACTGGAAGGCTTCTGAGCAGACCTCGGTTTCCCTGACTGCGGAGCGTGGAACCAAGGTTTCCAACTCGCAGCTTGGGCTGTTGAACGAGGAAACCTCAGTCAACGTCAATGTTCGCCACAACCTCTGGGAGGGTGTGACCGTTGGGATCGAAGGCGGTTACAGCTTCCAGCATTACAAGCCGACTGGCCTCGGTGCAGCCGCTCCGCATGATGACGGATATCTCTACGCCAAGCCTTCGCTCTCCTACCGCTTCTTGGAGCGCGCGCAGGCGACGTTGTTCTATCAATACCGCCGCAATGACTCGGACCTCGTCAGCAACGGCAACGATTTCTACAACAACCAGCTCGGTTTGGAACTGTCCTATCGGTTCTAACGGTTCGTGAAGAGAGAGTTTCAAGTTTGGGCGGCCATCCGCAATTGGTTGTGGGTGGCCGCCTTCGTTTTCAGTGGGCTTGTCGTGACTGTCCGCAGTGCGGATGCCCAGGCAGTCCCTCTGTCTGCGACAGCTGCGGGTCAGCCCAGCAACACCAGCTATGTCATCTCGGCCAATGATCTGATTCGGTTTGAGATCTACAAGGAGCCTGACCTGACCACCGAAACTCGGGTGGATCAAGACGGCACCGTTTCGCTGCCGCTGGTCAAGATGGTCCGGGTGGGGGGCAGGTCAATTTCTGAGGCACGCGAGGCCGTCCGTGAGTTGTATGAGAAGGACTTTCTGGTTGCGGCCCATGTCAACATTGTTGTCGTGCAAAGCTCACAGACCAACAAGGTGGTGATGCTCAAGGCCAAGCAGAGATTTACAATTCTCGGACAGGTCAAAAAGCCGGGGAACCACGAGATTCCAGAGGGTGAGAAGATGACCATTGTTCAAGCGATCGCCAATGCCGAAGGATTTACAGGCATCGCCAACACGAAAAGTGTCACGGTGCTCCGCAATGTGAATGGGAAGATCGAAAAATTCGACTTGGATGTGAAAGCGATGATGACTGATTCGAAGGCGAAGCCTTTCGAGATCAAACCGGGAGACACGATCGACGTCCGGCAAACCGTTTTTTAAGGGATGGAACCAGTCAATCAAGTGCCGGGTGGAGAAGTGTCGTCTGATCACGGCCTTCCGCTAAACCGTGAACTCTGGCAGGCATTTGTGGACAAGGCGTGGCTGATTGCCTGCATCATGGTTGCCGCGGCCGCCGTGGGTGTCTGGGTTGGTGTGCGCAGCCCCGTGGTCTACCAGAGCAAGGCGGTCATCGAGCTTGATTTTGGCGAGAAGAAGGTTCTGGCGATCGACGACGTGGACAAGCGGGAGAAGGGTGGCGTGGACTTGCTGAACACAATAGCGAACAATGTGCGCGCAAGCGGGGTGATAAGGCGTGTCGTCGCCGAGAACAAGCTGACGCAGCACAAGTATTTCACAGGCGGAACCAACGCGCCTACGGAACTGCAGGTGACGGCCAGTGTGAGCGGGGCCGTGGTCGCGCGGTTGCGCCGCATGACACGGCTGATAGACGTGGAAGTGGAAATGGGAGATCCCGCGCTTGCCCAGACAATCGCGCAGTCTGTGGTTGAGCAATACATCAAGCTGAGCAACGAGGATCGGGCGGGCGTGGGCACCAACACAGTGCAGTTTCTGATGGGCGAGGAGACGCGGCTGAAGGAGAGCCTGCTTAGCTCTGAACGCGCAGTGGAAAAATACCTTCAGACCAACACCAGTTCACTGATTCAAGGTCAGGACATTGTGACCGAGGAGTTCAAGACCTTGAGCGAGCGTCGCTCGGCGGCGACAGACGAACGTCGCGACATGGAGAGGGATTTCGAAATGACGCGGCGGGTCGGTGGAAAAGTGGAGGAGTTGCTGACTCTTTCCTCGATTTCCCGTGCGCCCGAGGTGGTTGCTCTCAAGGAGAAACTTCAAGCCCAACAAGCAACCGTGGCGAATCACCAGTTGCGTTACAAGGAACTGCACCCCGCAATGATTCAAGCGCGTGCCGAGCTGGCTTCGATTCGGCAGCAATTGGATGCGGAAGTGCTCAAGGCTCCACTGCGGCTCAGCCAGCAATTGCAGGCTGCGATTGAAAAGGAAAGAGGCTTAGAACTGGCGCTCAAGGAGCAGGAAAAGAAATTGAGCCTGTTGAACAGCCAGCGGTCGGGATTTGAACATCTGCAAGCGGATGTGGCCCTGCACCGCAAGTTGCACGATGCCGTGATCCAGCGATTGCGGGAGCTGGACATTGTCAGCGGCAACAAGAACAAGAGCGAGGTGCGGATCATCGAGGCGGCCAGCCTGCCGGAGTTTCCCATCCGCCCGAACAAGAAGATGATTTTGATATACTCGCTGGCGCTGGGATTTGCGCTGAGCGTGGGGATGGTCTGGTTGCTGGTGCAGTTGGACTCGTCCATCAAGTCCGTGGATCACGCCGAGCGTCTCCTGGGGTTGCCCGTTCTCGGCGCGGTTCCGAAGAACAAGCTGGTGAAGGATGGAAAGAGCCGGTTGTTCATCAGCGATGATCCTCAATCATTGTGCGCGGAGGCGTTCCGCAGCATGCGCGCCTCGCTCGGTTTGCTGGGCCGCGAGGAAGATCGAAAGGTGGTCTTTTTCACGAGCGCCCTGCCTTCCGAGGGCAAGTCTTTCTGCTGCGTCAACTACGCGGTTGCCTACGCACAGCAGGGCAAGCGCACGCTGATAATTGATTTTGATCTTCGCAAACCGACGCTCGCCGAGTCCTTCGGGGTGGAAGGTGAGCACTCTGGAGTCTCCGAGGTGCTGTTGGGAAAAGTGCAGCTTGACCAGTGCGTGCAGAAGACCCGCTTCGACAATTTGTTTCTGCTCACCGCCGGCGGCACCGTTCCGAATCCCGCCGAGTTGCTGTCTGGTCAGTGGACGAAGAAGCTGATTCATGAGGCGGCGGCGAAGTTCGATCAGGTGGTGCTCGACAACGCGCCGGTCAATGCCGTGAGCGACGCGCTGCTTATCGTGAAGGAAGCGCAAACCGTCTGCCTTGTTGCCAACGCCCGCAAGACCTCCTTCCGCGCGGTGCTTCGTGCGCTGGAGATGCTGCGGCGGGCCGGTGCCAAACCGTCGGGCGTGGTGCTGAACTTTCTCCCGCAGAACTCCGGCTCCGGCTACTACTACTATTACTCTGGCAACAAGTATTACGGCCAGAAGGGCGTCTACGGCTCCACGAACTAGCCGAGTTGATTGTTCGCCGCCGGGCTGTCCCGGGCTGTTTGTCGCTTCACTGCTGGAGGATTCCTGCTAGCCTCGCACCCTCATGGACAAGCTTCTTCTGATTGATGACGAGGCGGACGTGCAATACTCGTTCCGCCGAATCTTCGATTCCACCGCCATCGAGCTGCACACCGCGTCCAGTGGCGAGGAGGGGTTAAAGCAGGTGCCAAAACTCAAGCCCGATTTGGTCCTCATGGACATCCGCATGGGCACGGGCATGAACGGTCTGGAAACCCTCCGTCGCCTTCGCCAGCTCGACGCCCGGCTGCTGGTCATCATGATGACGGCCTACGGCACCACGCAGACGGCCATCGAGGCGATGAAGCTGGGCGCCTATGATTATCTTCTCAAGCCGTTCGATGTGCCCAAGCTCAAGCAGCTCGTGGCCGACGCGCTTCTGGCGGCCCGCACCATGCGGCAGACTGTCTCCTATCAGCCCCTGCTGGAGTCCGAGGACTATGATCTCGGCATAGTGGGCCGCAGCGCGGCGATGCAGGAGGTTTTCAAGCTAGTCGGCCAGACTGCGGGGACGGATGCGACCGTTCTGATCACCGGCGAGAGCGGCACCGGCAAGGAGTTGGTGGCTCGGGCCATCTACTCGCACAGCCGGCGCGCGGAGCAGGCTTTTCTCGCGATCAACTGTGCGGCCATCCCGGAAAACCTTCTCGAGAGCGAATTGTTCGGCCACGAGAAGGGCGCGTTCACCGGCGCCACGGCGCAACGAATCGGCAAGTTCGAGCAATGCAACGGCGGCACCATCTTCCTTGATGAAATCGGCGACATGAGCCTGCCGACGCAGACCAAGATTTTGAGGGTGCTTCAAAACGGCTCTTTCGATCGGGTGGGCGGCAATCAACCGGTCAATGTGGACGTCCGCGTCATCGCCGCCACCAACAAACCTCTGGAGGAGGCGGTGGCTGGCAGGTCATTCCGCGAGGATTTGTTCTACCGGCTCAACGTGGTCCGAATCCAGTTGCCGGCGCTGCGGCAGAGGCGTGAGGACATCCGTCTGCTCGTGGACTATTTTCTCCGCAAGTTTGCGCGTGCCGGCGCGCGCTCACCGGGGGCCATCCATCCCGATGCGCTGGCGGCGCTGGAGAGGCACTCATGGCCGGGCAATGTGCGCGAGCTGGAGAACGCCATCCAGCGCGCGCTCGTAGTGGGCAAGGCGGACGCCATCCTGCTGGCTGATTTGCCTGCCGAGGTGGTGTCTGGACGCGTGGTTCCGGCAGCTTCGGCTCCTGTGCCTGCGTTGACGGCCGAGCCGCAGGCGGAGAGTGAAGTCCCGGCGCTGGCCCGCGCGCTGTTCAAGTGGGCGCGTGCGCAGCGAACTCTCAAGGTGCTGCCAGCCGTCGAGCGCGAGCTTGTCATCTGCGCGCTGGCGGAGACGCACGGCAACCAGGTGCAGGCGGCGAAGCTGCTGGGCATCACTCGCGCCACGTTGCGCAAGCGCATCGAAAAATTCGGCATCCAGCAAGAGTTGTCCATCCGCTGATGCATCGGCGCGCCTCGCGCCTGCGCCAGGCCAGATTGTGAACCACCCATGACTTTGGACCGCGCCATCGGCGACGCCCCGCGCTGGATGTTCCTTGTCATCCTTGTTTATGCGCCGTGGGCCTACGGCTGCACGCGGGAGGTCACCAGCGTTGTCCTGAGCCAGTTCAGCGCGGTGTTGATGATGTTTTGGCTGGTCGGCTGCGTGTGGCGGCGGCGCTGGCCGAGAGTCGCTTGGGTGCCGGCTGTGCTGCTCACGCTGCTGCTGTTGCAGGGCTGGTGGATGGCTTGGAACGCGCACTCCTATCACGTCTATCGCACTTGGACCACGGTCGCCCGCATCTGGGACAATCCCCCGTTGCCCGCCTGGCCCGGCGCGATTGACCGGTATTTCGCGCAGAGGGCGATGCTGAACTTCACTGCGATGACGGCCTTTTTCCTCTTTGCATGCGACCTCATGTCGCGGCCAGCCTGGCGCAAGCGCGTCTGGCTCACGCTTGCTTTGACAGCGGTGTCCGTGGCCATCGGGGGAACAGTGCTCCACCTCGGCGGCCCCTCCTGGCGGGAATGGATTTGGGACAGCCCGGTGGCCCAGTATCGGACCACATTCGCCACCTACCGCTACCACGGCAACGCGGCCTCGCTGATGAGCATCGGTTGGGCGCTGGTGCTGGGCTGGACCATCACCGCCGCGAGCCAGCGCGCGCAGCCGCTTCGTCTTGCGGGGTGGGTGGTGGCTTCGCTGTGCATGGTGTTCGGCCTTTTCATGAACACCTCGCGCGCGGGCTGGGCGTTGGCGGTGTTGATCGCACTGCTGGTAGGCGCGCGATTCCTCTGGGCGTGGTGGCGCACTGCGCGGGAGCACTTCGCTTGGAAGGCGGGACTTGTTCAAGCTGCCTTGCTGGTGGCGGTGGCCGGCACGCTGGCGGCGGTGGCGTTAAGCGCTGATTGGGGCGGAAAACTGGCCCGGTTGAACGCGACGGCCGAGGCGATTCAGAAGCGCTACCCCACGGAGGTCTATCACGCGTTGGTGCGGGAGATCGCCGTGCTGGGCCA
Source organism: Verrucomicrobiota bacterium (assembly GCA_016235545.1). GTDB lineage: Bacteria > Verrucomicrobiota > Verrucomicrobiia > Limisphaerales > SXTU01 > SXTU01. The sequence continues at coordinate 8,563 of JACRKB010000148.1, forward strand.
TGGGCCGGACTGTTTTCAGATGGCGTTGCCGCCGTATATGGAGGCCTTCGGTTTGGCCAACGAACAGCACGGCTTCTGGCAGCACGCACACAACGACTACTACGAATACCTCGCCAACTGGGGCTGGTGGGGGCTGGCGCTCTGGGTGTGGCTCATCGGCGGCGGCCTGTGGCTGGGCTTGCGCGATCATCTCCGCCTGCCCGCCCTCTGGGGCAGCACGCAATGGGTCCTGGGCTGCTGCGGATGCGCGGCGATGATCGGCATCCTCGTCCACGCGCGCTGGGATTTCCCGCTCGAAAAGCCATCCATCCTCCTCTATTTTCTGACGCTGGTGGCGGACGGCTGGGCACGTGCGCTCCAGCCGAAGGGGACTCCCGGCACCAACCTCCCGGCATCCTTTTGAGCCGCCCTCACTCCGAGGCGGCTTCCGCGCGCGAGAGGTCGTCCAGCCGGTGCCTGCTCCTCAAGCCCACATAGACAGCGCCGCCAATCAGGCTCCAGAACAGACTTCCAGCCGTGCAGAGCAGCGAGAGCGAGAGCGCCGCCGTGTGCTCCACGCCGATCAGCGGCACCGCCAGCATCAGCACGAAGAGGTTCTCCCGCACCCCCAGCCCGCTTGGCGTCAGCGGCAGCACCACCATGCACGTGATCATCGGCACGATGGCGAAGAGGTGCCGCGACGAAATCTCCAGCCCCAGCCCCCACACCAGAGATTGCACATGAAGCACGCACACGCCGCACAGCAGCAGCGACAGGGAAAAACTCCTCACCAGAAACGCCCGGTCGTGGCCAAACGGCTTGAGCGAATCGCGCAGCCGCTCCAGAAAATCCCCCTTCGGCAGCCGCCGCAGCCACTCGCGCGCCTGCGGCAACCCTTTCGACACGCCGCCCCGCAGCGCGAGCAATAGCACCACCGCACAGCCCGCGAACATCGCCGCGATGACGGACGCCAGCTTCAGAAAAAACGGGTCCGCACTCAGCAGCGGCACATTCGCCGCCATCGCCGCCATCGTGAACACCAGCAGCGCGAACAGCCCGAGGATGCGGTCCACGAACACCGTGCCCACCGCCTCGGCCTTCTTATGGTGCGTCTCCCGCGCCGCGTAATAAGCCTTCATCAAGTCCCCGCCCGCCGCGCCGAGCAGGAACGAGTTGAAGAAATGCGCCACCAGTGAAATCTCCGCCGCGCGTGCGAACGACAATTCCAGCCCATGCACCCGCAGCACCTGCCGCCACCGCACGATGCCCAGAAAAATCGTCGCCCCCATCAGCGCCAGCGACACAGCGAACGGCCCCGGACGCACGCGGGACATGTCTCGCCACACTTCGCGCGGGCCGTGAGTCCACGAGATTTCCAGCCGTTGCAATTTCGTCAGCTGCTTCCAAGCCGGCGCGCGCTGGTCGCGCTCCCAGGCGTCCTGCCCCTCCTTCCAGAAGATCGCCTGGAAAATCCACGCCAGCAGCAAGCCGCACAGCGCGAGCTGCACCAGGCTCTTGAGCCATGCCGACGCGGGTTTCACGGCCCCCATAACTTTTTGATGTGCGCCACGCCGCGCTTCACCTCCTCGGCTTTCAACCCGGGGCTGAACTCGAACACCTTGATGTGCTCCGGCTTCACGAAGGGCCTCAGCGCCGCGAAATCCACCGAGCCAGTGCCCGGCTCGCGATGGTCGCTGCCGGGAAACTCGACATCGTGAATGTGAAACCCGCCGAGCCGGTCCGCGAGCTGGCCCAGATGCGTGACGTGGTTGAGGAAGCCCAGATGCTCCTTGATTTGAGCGTGCCCCGTGTCGTGCCAGTAGCGCACCGTGGCCGGGGGGAACTCCTTGAGGAACTGCGCCATCTCGCCATCCAGCGGCACCTCCTCCAGAGCCTCTCGGTTCTCGATGCCCAGCAGCAGGCCCAGCTCCCCGGCGCGCGCCGCGATCTGCTGAAGCGCCTCGGCGGTGCGGTGCATCGGCTCCGCCTTGTGCCGTTCCTGCTGCTCCACGGCGTCGGCGATCAGCATTTGAAACCTCGGCGACTCGTGCTCCTCCGCCTCGATCATGTCGAGCATCGTGTCTGTGAAATCAGCCGGGCCGAACAGGCCGAGGAACCCGCCCTTGGGCCTCATCTGCGTGAGGCTGCCCATGTGCAGCACAACCAGCCGCGCCTTCATGCGCGCGGCGAAGTCCAGTGTCTTGAACGTCTGCTTCAGCGCGCTCTCGCGCTCCCGGCGGTCGGCGGAGGTGAACTGATACACGTTGGGCGCCGCGTGGTTCACTCCCATCGGCAGCGGGCAGAAATTGTGCAGCGTCGAGATGCGGATTTCCCCAGCATCCACCGCGTCCATGATGCCGGGCACGAGGCTCACGCGGATGCCGTGGCTCAGCTCTGCTTGCTCGAATCCCAGCGCGGCGATCTCCTGCAACATGGCGCGGCCATCCGTGTGCCGATGCGAATTCCAGCAGGTCGAGAGCGAATACATTCCAGTTTTGTGCCGAGCGTTCCGCGCCATTAGGCACCGACGCGCAGCGATTGTTCAAACCAGAAATCCCGTGCCACGAGCCTCCATCCGAAACTTGGGCAAGCCCTCACTTCACCCGCCCCACACCGAACTGGTCGCCATTCCGCACTGGTTTGCCGTCGGTGAAGTGGATTTCCACCATCTTCTCGCTCATCACGGGTGCGCCTTTCTCGTCCGTTAGGCTCGTCACGATTTTGCGTGTCGCCACCTCAACGACATCGCCGGTCGAGGGATAGCCGTAGCGCCCGTCGAGGCTGAACGTCACCCAGCCCGGCTCGTCGCGCACAGCGATGCTCGTGACCTGTTTCGGCGGTGAGACGGTGTTGTCGAAGACATGCACGCGCTGGTTGAACGCGTCCACGACCCACACTTCCTTCTCGTCCGGTGTGAGGCCCACGCCGTGGCTGGGGCAGCCGTGGCGCTTCACTGGCCCTTTCTGGAAGCCCTGCACCTCGACGCGATGCAGCATCTTGCCGGTCTTCAAGTCGCCGACTTCAAATCCGAGCAACTCGTTCACGTTCACGTAGCAGAGCGTTTGCTTGCCGTTCACCGTGAAGGGCCGGATGGCGCTCGTGAACGGCCCGACCTCGCGCGCGATGGTGTGCGTGCGCGTGTCCGTCACGCGGAGCAGCGGCGACTTGAGGCCTGCGAGGTAGGCGTGCGCGCCGTCGAGGCCGACGACCGTGTTGTGCGCGCCGGACTTGGGCACGAGCTTCGCGAGCACCGTGCCGTCCGCGTCCACGACGTGCCAGTGGTCCTTCTCCAGCGACGGCAGGTAGATGAACTTCCCGTCCGGTGCCATCGCCATGCGGTCGCAGCCGCCGTCGTAAGTTTTTTCCCAAAGCAGCTTCTCGCTCACGAGGTCGAAGGCCATCAGCGTCTTCAGCGTGCTGACGTAGAGCCGCCGCGTCGCCGCGCAGGCGCAAATGCCCTTCACGTTGATGGGCTTGCCCCGCTCGTCCACGCCCGCCGACGGGATGCGCTTCACGAATCGATGGCCGTTCTCGATGTCGAACACGAGGGTGCCGTGCCCGCCGTATTCCAAATAGTTCCGCACGCCCGGCACAGCGACGTAGAGAAACTTCCGCAGGCCGCGCGCGGGCGATTCGGCGGCGAGGCCACTCGACGCGGCGAGTCCGGCGGCGGCGTTGGCAAGGACGCGGGTGAACTGGCGGCGAGAGGTGGGCTTCATATCGCGAAGTGTGCTGAAAACCCGCTCCGGCAGCAAGCACCGGTGGCCGCGCTTGCCGCGCCTGTCGTCCGCCGATACCGTTTCCGCGTCATGTCAAACATCCACGACGACCCCGCCGCGCTGAAGGCGCTGCAGGACGACATTTACCGCGAGAAGATTCTGCGTGCCCGGCGGATGACACCCGAGCAGCGGCTGGCGGATGCCTTTGAGCTAACCAACGGAGTCTTCGCCCGGATGCACGAGGGGGCGATGTGGCAGACCGGCACAACCAACGCGGAACAAGGCTGGTTGGAAGTGCGCCGCCGCTTGGACCGCCTTTGCCGCACCCATGACCACGGACGGTTCACCCTCCAGAAGCCGTCCGTCCCATGACCGTCGAAGCCCTCGCCGCCGCTGTCGTCGCCGCTTGTGAGGCGGAGGGCGTGGAGCACATGATCACCGGGGCATTCGCCTACAGCCTCTATGGCATTCCACGGTCCACCAAGGACGTGGACGTGGTCCTGAGCTTGGCGGGTGGCGAGCCGGTTCGCCGCGTGGTGGCGCGACTGGACCACCTCGTCGAGTTCGAGGCGCAAGTGCAGTTTGACACGCTCACCTGGGGCAAGCGCCAAGTGGGCAGCCTGCGCGGGAGCCCGCCGTTCAAGGTCGAATTGTTCGAGCTGTTTGAAGACCCCTTCGTGCTGGAGCAATTCGCCCGCAAACGTCGGCTGTTCTCCCCGCAACTTGGTTGCGCCACCTGGCTGCCCACGCCCGAGGATGTCATCGTGCAAAAGCTCCGCTGGGGCCGCAGCAAGGATCTGGACGACGCGCGCGATGTCCTTGCCGTGCAAGGTCCCGAGACGCTGGACATGGCCTATGTGACCGCCTGGTGCGCCCGCCACGGCACCACCACGCGCCTCGAAGCCGCCCTCGCCGGCATCCCGCCGATGTGAGTTGGGGAGTGATGCGAGACTCCTCACGTCGCTTCTACGGGGAAACATTCTTGAAGCTTCCCGCCGTGTCGTTCGTTTCCTAAGTTGTGCCCGCCATGAATCCTTTCCGCTCACTTGTGCTCGCCGTTGCATCTTCGTTTGCGCTGGCTGCTTCGATTTCCGCCGCCGACTACAAGGTGCCGCAGAAGAACCTTGGCTTCCCTACTTACAAGAACGCGCCGCCTGGCAAACAGATGTCCGGGCCGCATGCGGCGGCCACCACGCCCGCGCTCTCGCCGGAGGAGGCGCAGAAGAAGTTCACGCTGCCGCTGGGCTTTGAAATCCGCCTCTTCGCCAGCGAGCCGGAGGTGGTCAACCCCGTCGCAATGACGTGGGACGAGCGCGGGCGGCTGTGGGTGGTGGAGCTTTACGAGTATCCGCTGGGCGCGAAGCCCGGCGCGCGCGGGCGCGACCGCATCAAGATTCTCGAAGACACCGACGGCGACGGGCGCGCGGACAAGGTCACGGTCTTCGCCGACGGTTTTAGTTTGGCGACGGGCATCCTCCTCGGGCACGGCGGCGTGTTCCTTGGCCAAGCGCCGCACCTGCTTTTCCTCCAGGACACGAACGCGCCGTTGCTCGGGGGCGCGGGCTCCTTCACGAAGGCGAACAAGCAGACGGTGCTGCTCACGGGCTTCGGCCTCGAAGACCGGCACGAGCTGCTCAACGGCTTCACGTGGGGCCCCGATGGCCAGCTCTACATGACCCACGGCGTCTTCACGCGCGCGAATGTCTCGAACCCCGAGCGGCCCGGCGAACCCGCCGTGCGCATGGACGCCGCCGTCGCGCGCTACGACGTGCGGACGAAGAAGTTCGAGGTCTATGCCGACGGCACGAGCAATCCGTGGGGCGTGGACTTCGACCGCGCGGGCAACGCCTTCCTCAGCGCTTGCGTGATTGACCACATGTTTCACATGGCGCCCGGCGGCATCTACGTGCGGCAGGGCGGTCAGCCGATGTTTCCTTACGCTTATCAACTCCTGCCGAGCATCGTGGACCATCGCCACAAGATGGCGGCCTACGCGGGCATCCAGGTCTATCTCGGCGACCAGTGGCCGGCGGAGCATTACGGCACCATCTTCTGCGGCAACCTCCACGACAACGCTGTGCATCAGGACACGCTCACGCCCAACGGCAGCACGTTCAAAAGCTCCTTCAAGCAGGACTTCATTCGCGCCAACGACGGCTGGTTCATGCCCGTGAGCCAGCAAGTCGGCCCCGACGGTGCGCTGTGGGTGATGGACTGGTATGACAAATATCCCTGCTACCAAAACGCCCGCGCCGACCCCGAGGGCGTGGACCGCGAGCACGGCCGCATCTGGCGCGTGGTTCACACCGGCAACGAGCAGGGAAAGAAAGTTCCGTCGCGCCCCGAGGTGAGCATGGACTTCGGCAAGCTCACCTCCGCCCAGCTCGTCGAGCGCCTCGCGCATCCGAACGTGTGGCAGCGGAAAATGGCGCAGCGTGTCCTGAGCGAGCGGCGCGACAACACCGTGATGGGTCTGCTGCAAAAGCAGGCGTTCCCCGCGACGGCGCAAGCCGACGCGGCGGGGAGCGCACGCGGCCCGCGTGCCGAATCCGGCGGCCCGCCGGATTCTCGTCCCACTAACTTGTCTTCATCGCCCCAGAAGAAGTCAGAGGAACGAGGTTCTCAGCGGGCCGCTGAGAACAGCCTGCCAGCGGCAGGCGCTCCCCGCGCCGTTGGCGCGTCGCTCGAATCCCGCCTCGCCTCGCTCTGGACGCTCCACAGTTCTGGCTACCTCGCGGATGACCAACTCTCCAAGGCCGCCGCCGACAAGGAGCCCACCATCCGTATGTGGGCCGCGCGCCTCATCGGCGAGCGCCAGCTCGGCATCGCGAGCGACCTCGCGATTCTCCGCAAGCTGGCCACCGACAGCGAACCCACCGTCCGCACCGCCGTCGCGACCGCGTGCCGTCAGCTCACCTCCGGCTCGCTCACCGTGAACACCAAGCCGCAGCGCGAGCCGAACGCGCCGGAGCTCGCCGAGATTCTCGCCGCCCTCATCGCCGCCACGCCGAACGCCACGGACCTCACGCTGAACCATCTCGTCTGGATGGCCGCCGAGCCGCTCATCGCCAAGGACCCGAAGTTCGCCTTCGCCCTGCTGAACAAGGTCCGCAACGCGCCGCTCGCCGGCTCGCTGGCTTACAAAACCATGCGCCGCGTCTGCGACCTGCAAAGCCCCGCCCAGCTCGACGCCGCGCTGGACTTCCTCGGCGCGTTGCCCGCGACCGACCCGCTGCTCGCCTTCGCTCTGAACGGCCTCGTGGACGGCCAGAAGGGCAAGGCGCTCAAGCCCGCCAAGTCCACCGAGGCCGTGCTCCAGCCGCTCCTCGCCAGCCCGCGCGAAGACGTTGCTCGCTTCGCCCGCCAGCTCGGCGCGCTCTGGGGCGACGCCGGTGCGATGCAAGCCAGTCTCGCGCTTGTCAACGACGCGAAGGCCCCGCTCGACGAACGCCTCAAGGCCGCGCAGACCGCCCGCCAGCTCAAGAACGACGCCGCCCGCGACGCGCTCCTCAAGGCCATCACCCCCGGCAACCCCGAACCGCTCGTGCTCGAAGCCATCGCCGGCCTCAGCCAGCTCGGCGCACCGGCCACCACCGAAGCGCTCTTCGCGCAGTGGAAGAATTTCAGCCCCGCCGCCCGCCGCGCCGCCGCCGAGACCTTGGCCTCGCGCAACAACTGGGCTTCGCAACTCCTCAGTGAGTTGGAGCAGAAGCGCATTCTCGCCAGCGACATTCCCGCCGCCACCATCCGCTCGCTCACGCGTAGCGAGGCAGACTACGGGATGCTCGCCAAGCGCGCCACCGCCGTCTTCGGCCGCGTGCGCGATGCGAACGCGGACAAGCTCAAGCTCATCGCCGCGAAGAAGGACATGATTCTCGGCGCGAAGGGCCAGCCGGATTTGAAGGCCGGTTACGAGGTCGCGAAGAAGATTTGTTTCACCTGCCACAAGCTCCACGGCGAGGGCGCGGACATCGGTCCCGACCTGACAGGCGTGGGCCGCAGCAGCCTCGACGCGCTGCTGGCCAACATCATTGACCCGAACCAAATCATCGGCGCGGGCTACGAGATGGTGGAGGTGGAGACGAAGGACGGTCGCAGCCTCAGCGGCCGGATGGTCGAGAACACCGACACGCGCGTGCGCCTCCTGAGCGCCGGGCCGAAGGAGGACGTAGTGGCCAAAAGCGACATCGCCAAGCTGCGCGTGAGCGAGTTGAGCGTGATGGCCGAGGGCCTGGAGCAAATGCCCGACGCCGACTTCCGCAACCTCATCGCCTACATCCTGAACCCGCCGGGCGACAAGGCCCCGTTCAGTTGGAAGAACGACGCCGGCCACGGAGCCGAGCCGCCCAAGCCGGCTGGGAAGAAAGCCGCCGCGATTGACCACGAGTCCGTCGCGCTGTGGAACCCCGAGTGGCGCGTTATCGCGCCCGAGTTCGAGGGCACGCCTGCCAAGCTGGTCGAGTTCGCTGGCAAGCAAAACGTCCTGCTCACGCACCCCTTCGACCGCGAGAAGCCCGCCGCCCTCGAACGCGAGCTGACCATCCCCGCCGGCCAGAAGACCACGCTGAAGTTCCTCGTCGCCTCGCACGAGAAAGGCGACTGGGAACTCCGCGTCCTCGCCAACGGCAAGCCACTCCACAAGCAACTCATCGCCCGCAAGGGCACCGAAGCCTGGCAGGCCGTGACCGTGGACCTCACCCCGCTCGCCGGGCAGAAGGTCACACTGCGGCTGGAAAATGCCGCGACCGGCTGGAGCTGGGAGTTCGCCCACTGGGCGGCGATCGAAGTGAAGTCCGTTCCTCAACTAGCCAGTGACGTGAAAACGTCTGTGCGCTAGTCTCCCGCCAGTATGAACGCGTTGAAGCCAGCCGTTGAGTTTCCGCCGCAGCCGGTGGCGGAGTTCTGTCGGCGCAACCACATCCGCCGCCTGTCGCTCTTCGGTTCGGTGCTTCGGGCTGATTTCCGAACCGACAGCGACGTGGACGTGCTGGTCGAGTTCGAGCCGGAGGCGCGTGTCGGCTTCTTCAAGCTTGTGGATTTGCAGGACGAGCTTTCGACCATGATTGGCGGGCGGGCGGTGGATTTGCGGACGGCGCGTGACTTGAGCCGGTATTTTCGCAACGAGGTCGAGACCGAGGCGCGAGTGCAGTATGCCAGCGATACCGCCAAATGACTTGGTCCGGCTCCGGCACATGCTGGACATGGCGCGCAAGGCGACCGATTTCGTGGCGGGCAAGACACGCACCGACCTCGACACGGACGAGAAGCTCGCCCTCGCCCTAGTCCGAGCGCTGGAAATCATCGGTGAGGCAGCCAACCATGTGTCGCCCCAAGTGCGGGGAGAGTTTCCGGGCATCCCTTGGCGGCAGGTCATCGGAATGCGCAACCGCATAATCCACGCCTACTACGACGTGAACTTGGACATCGTCTGGGAGACCATCCGAGATGACTTGCCGACGGTGATTGCTGCGGTCGAGGCGGCGTTGAGGCCACCGCCCTCCAGTGGGGCTTGAGGGTCGCGCCAGCGTCTGGACTGCGGTGGCTTCAGCGCCGCTTTTCCGTAGGTGACGACGTGAGGCGGCTCAATTGTTTCCGACCGAAGGTCAGAGACTCCTCACGTCGTCTTCTACGCGCGCAGGCTTTCCCGCCCAGTCATTGAGCGCTCGACGAAGATGCGGTGCCAGAGTTCCAGCCAGAGGAGGGACCAGAGGCGGTGGGTGTGTTGGGCCGCGCCGCTGGTGTGCTCGGTGATGAGGCGTTGGATTTCGGTTTTCTTGAACCAGCCGGACTTCACGAGGTTGCCGTCGGGGAGCATCCGGTTCAGCACGGGGGCGAGGTCGGTGCGGAGCCAGTGTTTCAGCGGGAGGCTGAAACCTTTCTTCGGGCGGTAGATGACTTCCCAGGGCAGGTAGCGCTCGGCGAGTTTCTTGGGCAGATACTTTTGCACGCCGCCTTTCACTTTGAGAAGCGGGTCGAGGGAGCTGGAGAGCGCGCAGAGATCGGTGTCGAGGAACGGGCTGCGGAGTTCGAGGGCGACCTTCATCGAGGCCACGTCCACCTTCACGAGGTAGTCGTTGGAGAGGCGCGCCATGAGGACGTGGTAGAGGTTTTGGTCGAGGAGGTTCAGCTCGGCCATCGCGGCGGCGTGTCGCTCGTAGATGTGCCACGGGCGGTGCGCGCCGAGGCTCGCGCGGAAGGTGTCGGTGTAGAGGGCTTCGCGCTGGCGTTGGTTGAAGGCCATCGAGTAGCCGTGGCGCCGCGCGGGGTCCGGGCTGGCGTGGGTGGCAAGGGTTTTTAGCTTTTGCGCGAAGCCGCTGCGCTCGGCGGCGAAGAGCCAGTCTTCCAACGGGCTGCGCACGAAGCCCGGCATGAAGGCGTCGTAGCGCATCGCGTGGAAGGATGCGCGGGCGATGTCGTAGCCGCCGAACAACTCGTCGCCGCCGTCTCCGGTGAGCGCGACGGTGACGAACTCCTTCGCGGCCTTCGACACGTAGTAGGTGGGGATGGCGGAGGAGTCGGCGAAGGGTTCGCCGTATTCCCAGACGAGGGACGGGAGGATTTCGAGCACGTCGGGCTTGAGGCGGATTTGCTGGTGCTCGGTTTTGTAGCGCGCGGCGACGGCGTCGGAGTATTCCAGCTCGGAGAAGTCCTGTTCCTCGAAGCCGATGCTGAACGTCTTCACCGGCTTGCTGGAAAGCTGGCTCATCATCGCGACGACGAGGCTGCTGTCCACGCCGCCGCTGAGGAACGCGCCGAGTGGCACGTCGGCGATCATGCGTTTGCGGACGGCTTCCTTGAGCGCGGCGTCAATGCGCTCCAACGCTTCGGCTTCGGTGACTTGGATTTTGTCGCGGAAGTTGGGTTGCCAGTAGCGCACCTCGCGGGCGCGCACGCCGCCGGATGGGTCGCGCTCGAAGACTTTGAAGTGCGACGGCGGGAGCTTGCTGACCTCGTTGTAGATCGTGTGGTCGGTGGTGACGGCGAGGTGGTGCAGGTAGCAGTCAATGGCGGCGTGGTTCACCGTGAGCGCCGCGCCGGGCAATGACCAAAAGGCCTTGCTGTCGGAGGCGAAACGCACCGTCGCGCCGTGCTGCGAATAGAAAAGCGGCTTCTTCCCAAAGCGGTCGGTGGCAAGCAGGAGCGTGTCCTTGCGCGTGTCCCAGACGCCGATGGCAAACATGCCGTCCATGCGCGCAACGACGCCCTCGCCCCATTCCTCGAAGCCGTGGACGATGACCTCGGTGTCGGAGTGGGAACGGAATTTGTGGCCCTTGGCTTCGAGTTCCTTCCGCAGCGACTGGAAGTTGTAAATCTCGCCGTTGAACGTGACCCAGATGGTGGAGTCCTCGTTGGTCATCGGCTGGTTGCCGAGCGGGGAGAGGTCAATGATGCGGAGCCGCCGGTGGCCAAGCGCCGCATGACCACCGAGCCATTGGCCGCCGTGCTCGGGGCCGCGGTTGACCATCACGTCGCGCATGGTGGCGAGCTCGGATTCCGCGACGGGGCGGTGGTCGAAGTGGACGATGCCGGTGATGGCGCACATGAGTTGCGGCGGGATTAAACCGCAAGACGGGGGCGGGTATCAACGGAAAGGCGCGAGGGGGAGTGGAGTTGAAAGTTGAGTGTGGTGATATGGGAGTCCGCTCCTGTCTGAAGCGGGGCGACTCCTGCTGAATGGTCCGGAGAGCTGGGCCGTCGGGCCTTGAGCACATGAAACGCCTCCTGCCCCTCGTCCTCGTCTGCCTCGTGTTCACTGCCCGCGCGGATCATGACCAGCCCGCCGGCCACTCGCTGCAAGGTGACGCTTACAACGAAGGCCCGCGCCAGCAGGCTCATCTTATGCCCGGCATGGGCGCGGTGCATTTCCCCATCAGCACGAAAAACCCGCTCGCGCAGAAGTTCTTCGACCAGGGCATCGGGCAGCTCCACGGATTCTTTTACTTCGAGGCGGAGAGGTCCTTCCGGCAGGCTGTGGCGTTGGACCCGTTTTGCGCCAGCGCCTACTTGGGCATGGCGATGGCGAACGTGAACAACGCCAAGCGCGCGAAGGAGTTCCTCCAGACTGCTGAGAAATACAAGGCCGGCGTCAGCCCGCGCGAGCAGCAGTGGATCACCGCGCTTGCGAGCTACCACCGCGACGAGAAGAGAGACGAGAAGGAGCGCAGGAAGGATTACCAGAAGTCCCTCCAGCAGCTCGTGAAGGATCACCCCGCCGACCTCGAAGCCAAGGCGTTTCTCGCAGTGCAGATGTGGTCGGACAACAGCAAGGGCGTCTCTTACGGCGACAAGAAGAACGTGGACGTGCTGCTCGACGCCATTCTCGCTGCGGACCCGCTCCACCCGGCGAACCACTACCGCATCCACCTTTGGGACGAGGGCGCGCGCGCGACCAACGCGCTCGTCTCCGCCTCGAATGACGGACGCTCCGCGCCAGGCATCGCGCATATGTGGCACATGAGCGGCCACACCTACTCGGCCTTGAAACGCTACTCGGACGCCGCATGGCAGCAGGAGGCCAGCGCCCGCGTGGACCATGCCTACATGATGGGCAACTACGTGCTGCCCGACCAAATCCACAACTTCGCCCACAACAACGAGTGGCTCATCCGCGACCTCAACAACATCGGGGCCGTGCGTCGCGCCGTGGACCTGGCGAAGAACATGATCGAGCTGCCGCGCCACCCGAAGTTCAACACGCTCTCGAAGGGCAGCTCGACCTACGGCTACCAGCGCCTTTTGGAAACGCTTGTGCGCTTTGAACTCTGGGATGAACTCCTCGCCCTCGGCGGCTCGGTCTATCTCCAGCCCACGGACAACAACGACCACGAGGCCCGCCGCTTCCACGCGCTTGGCCTCGCCTCGCTGAACACCGGAGACATCACCGCTGGAAAAAACCAAATCGCCGCGCTCGAAGCGCTCGCGAAAAAAGTCACGCCGAAGCCCTCGACCAATCAGCCTCCGACTGAAGCGCAGACGAACAAGTCTGCAGCTTCTCCCTCGCCAGCAAAGCCGATTGCGGACGTGGGCGTCCGCGCTCCAACCAATTCGCCCGCCCCGCCCAAGTCCGCACCCATTGCAGCAACGAAGAAGAGCCCGCCCGTCGTCGGCTACGACCGCGGCTCCGCCATCCTCGCCACCGGCAACACCAATGCCATCACCAGCGCCGTCGCCGAACTGCGCGTGCTCGTGGCGTTGAAGGAGGGGCAGTTCGCCGCTGCGAAGGCGCTGCTCGCAAAAACCAACAGCATCCCGAAGGAGCGCCTGGCCCGGCTCCACTTCGCTGCCGGCGACAAAGCGAAGGCCGAGCAGTTCGCGCAGGAGGCCATGAAGTCCGCCGACAAGCAGGTGCAGCCGCTGGCGAACTACGTGGACCTCGCCTACCAGAACGGCAAGTTCAAGGAGGCCTTCGACGCGTTCTACAAGCTGCGCGAGTTGAGCGCCGAGGCCGACCTCGGCACGCCGGTGTTTCGGCGCCTCGCTCCCGTGGCGAAGGACTTGAAGCTCGCCGCCGACTGGCGTGCGCCGCTGATGCGCGCGTCGGACTTCGGCAGGCGCCCCAGCCTCGCGTCCCTCGGCCCGTTCCGCTGGCAGCCTTCCGCCGCGCCGGACTTCTCGCTGCCGGACGGCGACGGGAAGAAAACCACGCTCCGCCAGTTCCGGGGCAAGCCGGTGGTTGTGATTTTATACCTCGGCGCGGGCTGCGCGCACTGCATCGAGCAGCTCGTGGCATTCGCGCCGGAAGCTGACGCGTTCAAGAAGGCCGGCATCTCCCTCGTGGCAGTGAGCACCGACACTGTCGAGGGTCTGAACTTCACGGTGGAGAAGGCGAAATACAACGGAGGCTTCCCCATCCCGCTGCTCTCGGACGCGGGCCTCAAGAGCTTCAAGGCCTACCGCGCGCACGATGATTTTGAGATGCAGCCGCTGCACGGCACGTTCCTCATTGATGGCGAGGGCCTCATCCGCTGGCAGGACATCAGCTTCCAGCC
>JACRKB010000149.1 GCA_016235545.1 Verrucomicrobiota bacterium
CCACGTCCGCGTAAACTCTTCTCCGCAAGAAAGCTGCTGCGGACGTGGGCGTCCGCGCTCCAATCGCTCGCTACGCCAGAATCCCCTTCACCACGCGCCCCTCCTCGCCGACACCCGTGAGCCGCACGTCGAGGCCTTGGAACTTCATCGTAAGCCGCTGGTGGTTGATGCCGAGCTGGTGTAGCAGCGTCGCCTGCAAGTCGTGGACGTGGACGACGTTTTCCACCGAGGCGTAACCCAGCTCGTCCGTCGCGCCGTAGGTCAGGCCGCGCTTCACGCCGCCGCCGCAGAGGAACATCGAGAAGCCCTTCATGTGATGGTCGCGACCGGGGCCGCCCTTGTTCGCCTGCGCCATCGGCGTGCGGCCAAACTCCCCGCCCCACACGATGAGCGTGTCGTCGAGCAGGCCGCGCTGCTTGAGGTCCGTGATGAGCGCGGCGGTCGCGCGGTCCACGTTCGCGGCGTTGCCTTGGATGAACTTCACCAGGTCGTTGTGATGGTCCCAGTCGCGGTGATAGAGCTGGATGAAGCGCACGCCGCGCTCCGCCAGCCGCCGCGCGAGCAGGCAGTTCGACGCGAACGAGCCATCACCCGGCTTGCACCCGTAGGAGTCGAGGACATGCTGCGGCTCCTTCGTCACGTCCACGAGGCCAGGCACTGCGGTCTGCATCTTGAAGGCCAGCTCATATTGCGCGATGCGCGTGGCAAGTTCGGGGTCATCATCGAGCTGCTGCTGGCCGCGACTCAGCGATTGCACCGCCTCGACCACGTCGTGCTGCTGCGCGGCGGTGACGCCGGGCGGGCGGTTCAAGTAGAGCACCGGGTCGCCCTTCGAGCGCATCGCAACGCCTTGAAACTGTCCCGGTAGAAATCCGCTGTGCCACTGTCGCACGGAAATCGGCTGCGGGCTGCGGCCCTCGGTGGAAGTCAGCACCACGAAGCCCGGCAAGTCCTCGCACTCGCTGCCGAGGCCGTAGAGCACCCACGAGCCCATCGAGGGCCGGCCCTGAATCATCGTGCCCGTGTTCATCAACGTGTGCGCTGGGTCGTGGTTGATGGCGTCGGTCTTCATCGAGCGAACGACCGTCAGCTCGTCCGCCACCGTGCTGAGGTGCGGGAAGATTTCGGAAATCTCCGTGCCGTTCTGCCCGCAGCGCTTGAAGGCGAATTGCGGCGCGAAGCACTTCAACGTCTGCTCCTGCAACTGCGCGAGTTGCTGTCCGGCGGTGAACGACTCGGGCATCGGCTGCCCGTGGAGCTTCGCGAGCTGCGGCTTGGGATCAAACGTCTCCAAATGCGACGGCCCGCCGGCCATGTAGAGCCAGATGATGCGCTTGGCGCGCGGGGCGTGGTGCAGCGGATTCACCACGCCTGGCCACCGCGCGGGTTGGGAGGGAGAGGCGGCGAAGGCGGAGCTATCCAACAACGACGAGAACGCCGCCAAGCCTAGGCCAGAGCGCCCGAGGAAGGCGCGTCGGCGTAGGGCGCTGTCGATCGGTCGGGGCATCGGACAATTCACTCGGCTACCAACTGGGTCACGGTTCACTGATAGACGGAATGCGTCGCGCTTTCAAAGCGTTTGTTGCCTCGCATCGTGGAATGAGTTTCCCGGAGCGCGCGAATCTTTACGCTCCGCGCATGCTGAAGCTGGCGGGACTCCATGAGCAACATGTGGTTCTTCCCTGTTTCCAGCGGAATGGAGTCAGCGGGGAACCAACGCGGAGACCACTCAGAGACTCGTCAGCTCGTGCCCTACCGCACATCGGGCAGGACTTTCACGCTTCAGCATCCAGCTTTCACCCTTCCTCATCGGCAAGATCGGGCGATGGATGCGTGCATTGTCAGCGGTCGCTGCGCAGGGGAATCCCCGTCCGAAGCCGTGTGCGGACCTCGTGCTGGCAGTGGTGGATCGCGAAGCCGACGCCTGCGCCAAAGAAACCGCCGAACACCACGCCCCAGCCCAGCATCGCAAGCATCGAGCGCTGCGGGCGGTTGAACATTTCGCCGAGCAGTTGCGCGCCGCCCTCCCCTGGCAGCCAGCGCCACCAGACTTCGCCGAGGAAATAACCGAGGGCGTTCAGAAGGACCAGCACCAGCGCCACTCGCGGGATTTCCCGGCCTGCACCGAAGCCCCATGCCAGCACACAGGCAAAGGCCACCGAACCCAGCACCGCGCCCACAACCTCCGCCGTCAGCGTGCCACGCAGACCAAACCACGCCGCGCTCCACACGACCGAGTAGGCGGCAAACGCCAGCGTGAACAGCCCGTATATCCGTGCCGTGCCACCCGGCCCGATTACCAGTTGTCCGAAGACGACACCAGCCAGCCCGATGAACACCAGCGCGCACAGCGCGTAGAGGCCCGGCTCTCCCACGGCCTGCGTGAGCACTTTCCCGCCGAGCGCCCACACCGCAAACGCCGCCAGACCCACCAACCCGAAGCCCAGCCCGCCGATAAAGAGCGACTGCCGGAACGACGGCACACGCGGCGGCACAGCGGAGTCTGCGATGCGCGCGAAGATGCTTTCGGTGTCCAGGCCCAGGAGCTTCATGTGGTGACGGCGGACAGTGAGATTTCGGATTCTGTGCGAGCGTAATCCCCCCGCGCGCGATGGCAAAATCAAAATGCGGCAGGCCTTTCGGCTTGCGTGGAGGACAGTCGTTGGTAGCGTCGCCGCACCCTGCGAACGAACGGTTCAGCAGTGGCCATGATGCCCATCCAATCGCGAGCCGACGCCGATCCAAACTCCCAGCTCAGCGTTGCCATGTGCGCGATTTGCCTGCCGCTCCGAAGCGCAGCGCCGCTCCGCACAGGTTGGCTCGCCGGTCTGGTGACATTTGGGCTGGCGGTTGCGTCCATGGCACAAACTGTTTTTAACACCCATCCACCGGCCGCGGGGAGCGCGATCCCGTCAGGACAAAGAGCCTCGGAAGACCCAGAGACGCTTCGGCTCCACGCGCACGCGCTGGCGAAGCGCGGCCAAATCGGCGAGGCGCTCGCCGTTGTCCGGCGGCTGCTCCGCACCAGCCCGGCCAGCGCGCAATACCGCTTGATGGAGGCGCAGTATCTGGGCTGGCTGGGCCGCACCGCCAGCGCTGGCGAACGCTACCGGCGCCTGATGCAGGAGAACCCCAGTGACGCGCCCGCGCAGGAGGGCTTCGGAAACACCCAGCTCTGGCGCGGCAATTGGCGCGACGCGCAGTCCGCTTACGCCAGCGCCATATCCATCTCGGGCGCGGACAGCGTCCCCGCGCATGTCGGCCATTTCCGAGCGCTGCTGGGGGCGGGCCGCGCGACGCCCGCCTATCGCCAGGCGCTCGACCTCGACCGCCGCACGGGCCGGCAGGACGCGGAGGTTGGCCTCTTGCTCGCCGGCATCCACGCGGCTGTGGACAACGACGACGCGGCCTTCGCCCTCTCCAACCGCCGCACGGGCGACCCGGATGTGCGGCTGCGCCAGGCCGCTTTTCAAACCCAGCGCCTGATCGTGCGCGGGCAGAAGGATGCGGGGCTGAACCTCATCGCCAGCTACGCGGAGGCGCACGCACGCGACTACAACGCGCTCGTCGCCGCAGGGGAGGCCTTCACCACTGCAGGCAAACCCCGCGACGCACGCCACTACTTCGACCGCGCCGCGCAGCTAGCGCCTGACCGAGACGAGGCGCGGCTCGGACTCGCACGGATGTCGCGTCAGCAGGGCAACCACCGTGACAGCCTCGCGCAGTATGAGGATGTCGTTGCGCGCAACCCTGAATCGCTTCCCGGCTGGCTGGGCATCGCGGATGTGGCGCAGTTGCGAGGCGATCTGGCCCGCGCATGGCAGGCGCTCGACTCCGCCCAGCGCGTCGCTCCCGGCTCCGCCCTCGTGTATCGGGAGCGGTTGAAGATCGCCTTTCGCGAAGGGGATGCCGACACGTTCCGCGGGGTGTTGCGCGACTATCAACGCGCCCAGCCGCTGGACGCGTGGCCGGCATTGTGGGCGCAGAAGTGGGCGGACGCGCACGGTGGCGAGGTGAGTGCAGCCGCGCTCCAGGCGTTGCTGGACCCGCTCGCCCCGGAGGTCAGCGGCGAAGCGCTGCGTCTCCTCCGCCGGCAGACCGGCGAGCCGTTGCAGCGCGTCGTGCAACGCGTGCCTGCCGCACCCGGTGCGGACTTGCAGGAGGCCGCGCAGGAGAAGCTCGGCAAACAGGTGCGCATCGCTGATTCCTCGGTCATTGGCGTGAGCACGGGCTATGAGTTCGCTTCTTTGCAGGACACCACGGGCGCGGGCGCACGCCTGCAAGAGTGGCACGAGGGCTACCTCGCGGCGTATTGGCGGCGGCAGCTTGGGATGACCATCTCCGGCGAGTATCGCACCTACTCCCGGTTCGGCGCATCGGCGAACCAGCTCCTGTTGGGCTGGGGCACGCACCTCACGCCGAGCTGGCTGGTGGGCCTCGAAGCGGGCGGCGCGCTCAACGGTGGCTTCATTCCGCGTTGGCGCATCGGCGCGCGTGGGGAATACCTCTTCACAGACACGTTCTCCGCCAGCCTCAGTGTAAGTCATCTGCGCTTTGCAGATGAGCCTGTGCTCCAGTTTGTCCCCGGCCTCTCGTGGCAGTGGCACCCTCAATGGACCACACACGCCCGGATGTATGTGACGCACGACCAGCCCAAGGGTGCTCCCGCCAGCACGGGCCTGGCCGGAATGGTGGGCACGACATGGCAGTTTGCCCCGCTCTCCTCCGTGGGCGTGAGCTACGCGCTGGGCGAGGAGAACGCCTCCCAGCTGATCAAGGGCCTCATCGGCGAGAAGAACTTCCAAAGCGTGGCAGTGGACTTGAAGTGGGGCATCAACGAGCATTTCACCCTCCAGCCCTCCTACCGCTACGAGGCACACAACCTATTCGACCTTCATGCCATCGGCCTGGGCCTGCACCTGCGTTATTGAGACAAAGGAGACAGAGGATAGAGGATAGAAGATAGAGAAGGACGGCCTTCTACTCTCTATCCTCTATCCACTGTCCCCACTATCCGCTACTCCCTACTCCCCATATGCCCACCCCTGACCTCCCGCCCAACGTGCCTGACACCACCCTGAGCACAGGGGACAAGAGCATCCCCTCCACGCCCACCGCTACTTCGCCACACGCGCCCACCCTTCACCCTTCAACCTTCACCCTTCAACCTCCCCCTCCCTCCCTCACCCTCGTCACCGGCTCCGCAGGCTGCATCGGACAAGCTGTCATAAGGGAACTCCTCGCGCGGGGCGTGTCGGTGCGGGGCTTTGACCGCGTGCCCACACCCGGCCTCCCCGGCTCGCACGTAGGCGATCTCACGGACGCTGCCGCCCTCCGCCGGGCTGCCGAGGGCGCGCAAAACGTCATCCACCTCGCGGCCACACCGGACGATGCCGACTTCATGACCGAAATTCTCCCGAACAACATCATTGGTCTCCACCACGTCCTGGAGGCCACGCGGCTTGCGGGAGCCAGACGACTCGTCCTGGCCAGCACGGGGCAGGTCAACTGGTGGCAGCGCGAGCGCACCGAACACCCCATACACCCAGACGAACCCACCACGCCCCGCTACTGGTATGCAGCCGCCAAGGTCTTCGCCGAGGGCATCGGCCAAGGCTACGCGGTGACACATGGCCTGAGCGTCATAGCCGTGCGCCTCGGCTGGTGCCCACGTCCCGGCCAGGAGAATGACGTGGCCGCGCTCGACTGGGCCAAGGACCTCTACCTCAGCCCCGGCGATGCCGGGCGCTTCTTCCACGCGGCGATTTGCGCACCCCTCACCATCCGCTACGCCGTGGTCTATGCCACCAGCCGCCACATCCGCCTCCCGCGATTCGACCTCGGCCCGACGAAGGCGCTTCTGGGCTGGGAGCCGAGGGACCAGTGGCCGGATGGGCTGGCGTGAGGAGAGGAAAAAGATAGGGGAACAAAAGCCCGCGTCTGCCCTTGGCCCAACCAACTCCGGGCTTTGCGCCCTCGCACCTTTGCGTTAGAACTCCTCGCCAGCATGAGCCCCACACTCGAGTCTTCTCTTGCCCAGAACACAGCAGATCGTTTTCAGCACCCGACCTTCTACCAGCGTGCCACTGAGCACGCGCTCTCGCGGATGACCCTCGGTTGCCTGCACGTCACCATGCCGGACGGCTCGACCCGCCGGTTCGGTCGCGCACCGGAAGTCACCGCGCACCTGCGCATTCTCCGCCCGAGTTTCTTCAAGCGCTGCGTGCTCTACGGCGACATTGGCTTCGGCGAGGCTTATGTGGACGGCGACTGGGAGACGGACAATCTGGTCGCAGTGCTCACATGGTTCATTGAGAACGTCGAGCACGCGCCCGGAATGTCCGGCTCCCTCACACGCGCCACCGCCTTGAACCTCCTGCGCGGCGCAAACCGGGTGAAGCACCTGCTGCGCCCCAACTCCCTGAAACTGAGCCGCCGAAACATCTCCGAGCACTACGACCTCGGGAACGATTTCTTCCGCCTCTGGCTCGGCCCCTCGATGACCTACTCCTGCGGCATCTTCACCTCGCCCGAGCAGACTCTCGAACAGGCGCAGACCTTAAAATACGAAGCCCTCTGCCGCACGCTCCGCCTCAAGCCCACCGACAACGTCCTGGAAATCGGCTCCGGCTGGGGCGGCCTGGCCTGCCACGCGGTGAAGAACTACAAATGCCAGGTCACCACACTGACCCTGTCCAAAGCCCAGCACGCCTATTGCCGGGAACGCTTCGTCCGCGAAGGCATCGGCGACCTCGCTGAAGTCCGCCTCCAAGATTACCGCCAGATCACCGGGCGGTTCGACAAGATCATCTCCATCGAGATGGTCGAATCCGTCGGCGAGCGTTACGTGGACGACTTCTTCGTCCAGTGCCACCGCCTCCTCAAGCGTCACGGCCTCCTGGGCCTCCAGTTCATCACCTGCCCGGACAGCCGCTATGATCAATTCCGCACCGGCGTGGACTGGATTCAAAAGCACATCTTCCCCGGCTCGCTGGTCCTCTCCGCAGGCCGTGTCACGCAGTCGCTCCAGCGCGTGAGCGACCTGCACATGCACGAGCTGCGAGACCTCGGCCTCCATTACGTCCGCACGATCCGCGAATGGCGCTCGCGCTTCAACGCCCAGCACGCCGAGCTGCACCGGCTGAAGTTCGACGACACCTTCATCCGCAAGTGGAACTACTACCTCTCCTACTGCGAAGCCGCCTTCGCCCAGCGCAACATCAGCGTCGTGCAAACCATCTACACGCGGCCCAACAACCGCGCGCTGATGCTCAGCCACGGTGAAAGCGCGGAGTAACGAGGCGGTGAGTCGAGGGACGAAAGGCAGGACGAAACGATTCCTTGGCCACGGATGGAACACGGATGAAACACAGATGGGGACGAGGAAAAGGCAACCCTCCAAGGAGACGAACACGCACACCAAACGGTGGTGGCGAACACGGAAGGCATCGTCAAGACAGCCGCCTGCTGTTCCGTGTTTATTCCGTGTTCCATCCGTGGCTCAACTGCATGGTTCTGGTTAGATCCGTCGCAAAAAATCCCCTGCGCGCCGTCTCCTTCCAGCTTCAGCCGAACAGCTCCGAGGCGTTCCGCCCGCACGGGAGATTCCTCCCCCCAACGAAAGCCTTCTCCAGCTCCCGCCCGTTCCATCGCCGCAGCCGGTAAAGAGTCGCGAAGGTGAAGTCCGGTGCCGCCCCACCCTGCCCTCCCACCAGCTCGCCGCCACGACGCACGTTGTCCACCATCCACGCAGGCAGCGTGAGGTGATACGGGTTCCGACGCACCTCGCCGACGTGGAACGTCAGCGCCGTGATGAGGTCCGCGAGGTCCGGGGCGCTGACCTCGACCATCAAGTTCGGCGACGCCATCGCACCCCAAAACTCCGTCTCGATGACGACGGTGCGGAAGTCCGCCGGCATCATGCGCAACGCATCCAACACCAGATGATGCGTCCCGATGTGAGAGCTGTTCCAGTCCAGCTCGTGCGGAAAGAAAACCGCCTGCGGACGATGCTTCGCGAGAATGTCCGCGATGACCCCCACCGAGCGAGACCAGTGCGCCGGGTCTTTCTCACGCGTGGCGGCGTTCACCTTCTCCAAACCGCCCGGCTGAGTCTGCACGAGGCCGAAGCCGATGCAGTCGCAGCACGCCGCGAGTTCATCCCAGCGCTCCGACTGCCGGGCCGGGTTGCTGCCCTGCGTGACGGCGACATTGAGGACGTTCCACCGAGCCTCGCGCAAGAGCCGCAGCGCCAGCCCGCCGATGATGACCTCGTCATCCGGGTGCGGGGAAAAGATGAGCGCCACCGGAGCGTCCGGCGCGATGGCCGGACGCGGACAACGCGCAAATCCACCGAGCGGCCACGACTTGCCCGCCTTCGCGAAGCCGGCGTATTCAGAGACGAAGTGCAGATACGGATTCATGTTCAAGTTGGGAAATTAAGCCCGGCATCCGGTGCCAACGCAACTACGAGGAGCCGCCCAACATCTCGTGGGGCGCATCTCAGTTTCCTGCAAATGGCTCTCGACAAGGTCAATTCTCCCAGCTGCGGAGCAGCGGCGGAGAGTAGCCCAGGGCGCAAGCCCTGGGTGGCAGCGCCCCAGCTGAGCCCCAGCGGGGCGGTAGACTCCGACTGCGACATGAATGGATGGCGGCTCCTCCGCCGCCGCGCTGCGGCTCGCCCTCCTCACCGCCTGACCCACGGCTCACGCCGTGGGCTACTTTCTTTCGCAACTCCGTTGCTGCCCCTGATCGCCACATTCCGCCTGCAAGAAACTGAGATGCGCCCATTTCAAGATCGCCTCCCACGGCCGCCTTGAGCAGAGTCGGCGGCGATGAAACCCTGCATGGCAAAACGCGCGATGTGCGCTGCGTGGTGCGTGATGGCAATGCTGACGGCTCTCGGCGCAACGGCACAGGAATCCACCAACGGCTTCGCCTTCGCGGACTTTCTCCTCGCCCCGCTGCGCGTCCACCTCCTCACCGCGACGAACGAGCCGGGCATTCACACCACGCTCAACAGCAATGACGTGACGCGCATCCTAAGCAAGGTCAACCGAGTCTGGGCACAGGCCGGCATCACCTTCTATCTGGAATCGCTCAGGACCGAACCGGCGGCGAACACGGAGGGCTTCCGCGAGAACGTGAAGACCAACAACGACGCGCTGCTGCGCCTGCGCCCGGAGTCGAGCAGGGACACGAACGTCTTCCATGTCTATTACCTGAAGCAGTTCGGGCCGAACGGCATTTGCATCCGCGGGATCAACTTCGTGAAAGACACCGCGAGCCTGCGCCCGGTCGAAGGAGGCCTCGACGAGCCGCTGCCGCGCGTGACATCGCACGAGCTGGGCCATGCTCTCACATTGCCCCACCGGCAACACATCACAAACCTCCTCGCCTCCGGCATGTCTGGTGGCTGGCTCAACGAATCAGAAATCAATCAGGCCCGTGCAGCGGCGCGGAAGAAGTCATGGGTTCAGACCGCGCCCGGCGTGCTGCAAATGGCGGACGAATTGCAACGCGCAAACAAGACGGCTGACGCGGGAGCGCTGTGGCAGCGCATCACCCACGTCCCACTGGACTCTGATCCCACACGGCTCGCCCGGCGGCGTGCGGAGGAGCTGGCCAGATAGGGCGCATGAGCAAGTCCCCCGTTGTCCCCGCCAGCACCACGCCGCGACTGGAAGCTCGGCGTCGGGAAGCGTGGTGGCTGGCCGCCGCCGTCGCGGCCTATGTGTTTTGGCCGGGGAGCATCCCAAAGTTTTTCTTCCTCGCCGCCGCGCTCTGGCTCGTGTGCCGAGTGTTTCAACCGCAGTCGAGGACGGTGGGCTGCGCTGGCTTTGCCGCCACGCTGTATGCGACGACGTTTCTGCTGACTCCCGTGTGTGCGTCGCAGGCGCTGCGCGTGCCGGGGGCCACAGCATCCCCGTCGGCTCTGGTGCAATTGGCGCTGCTGGCCTTCGGCTGCCTATGGGTGGGATCGGCTGGCGTCGGCGTGCCGCCCGGTCTGGCCCGCGTGGCTGCGGTGCGCGGGCGAGTCGTTTGCCTGTGGGCGCTGGTGCTCATCGGCGCGAGCAGCCTGACGTGGACGGCAGACATCGCCTACGGCGGCGACGAGCATTACCACCTCAAGGCGCTTGTCGTGAATCACACCATCGGGCTTGAGCTTGCGGAACGCGGATGGCTCGCAGCCTTGGCGTGGCTGGGCGCGGGCGTGTGGCTCGGCGCGTCTCGTGCCGGCGGCTTGCAGTCGCCATCTGGCGCGTCCGTGCCCAGCACACAGCGGCTCCAGGCCATCGCCATCTGGGCCATGGCGGGACTGGCGCTGGCCGCCTGCGCGCCGTGGCTCTACACGGATGCGTTCCTCGCCAACGCCTTCAACCAGGACAGAATGCTGCGCTATCCCGGCAGCCAGCCGTGGTTGAGCACGGCGTTGTGGGAACTCGCGCGCGCCAACTGGGGCACAGGAGTGCTGTTCGGATTTGAAGTGCTGCGGTTCACGCCCGTGCTCGCAGTGTTCGCGCTGGGCCTCGTGCTCGTTCAGGAAAAGCGATGGAGAGCGGCTCCGCCACTCCTGCCGCTGTTGGGCGCGCTCGCCCTGGCCACCATCCCGACGCTGATCTATCACGGCACGCTGCTGTATCTGGAGCTCGCGCTGATTCCGCTCCTGGTCCTGCTCGTGCGCGATGGGCGGCGCTGGCTGCTCGCCTCGCCGGAGCGACTGGCCGGCGGCAACGCCTGGTGGGCCGCGCTCGCGCTGGGCTTCCTCAAGGACACCGGCATCATCGCAGTCGGTATCCTCTGGCTGGTGCGCGCGGCGGTGCGGGGAACTTGCCTGGCGCGACGGGGCGAGTGGAGTGTCCGCGCGCTGATGGCGGAGGCGCGCGTGGCCTTCGTCACACTTGGCCCCGGCGTGCTCTACCTGCTGCTGCGCTCATTGCACGGCTCACGTCCCTACCAGCCACATTTTGAAAACTTCCTCTCCGCCGAGGTCTGGCTGCAGGCGGCGCGCGGCGTGGCGGAACAGTTCGGCATCCTCTGGCTCCCCGCGCTGGCGGGCGTGTGGCTGCTCGCGAGGCGGCGTGCATGGGCGCAACTGCTCGCTGCCGCCGCGCTCTTTGGCGGGATGTGGTTCTTTCACCTGATCGAGGAGCCACGCTGGGTCGGACTCGCGCGCTTCAACCTCCTGCTGTTGCCCGCCGTGCTCGCTCTCGCGTGGGAAGGGCTTGGCGCGCTCGTGCATCGCCGCGCCACCGCGATGGTCGCGATGCTGCTCCTGCTGGCCGGAAACGCCCTGCTGAGCCCCGCAGACCGCACAGGCCAGCGCGCAGTCTGGGGCGGCTCCGGCGAGCGCTGGTATGATTACACCGACTGCCTCGCCGATCTCCGAAAGCTCAAGCCTGACGCCCACCTCGCCCTCGCGAACGTCGCTCACTCCTACGGCATCGGCATGACGCTGCAACGGCTGGACTGGTGGACCGATGTGGTGGACCTGCCCGTCGCAAATCCCAACGATGCTCTTGCAAGCCTTCGGGTCGCGCTCGAAATGGCAGGCAGGGGCGACTTCGATTTCGTCATCTTCCGCTGGGACGGAAGGCCGGAGGTCGCGCCGGGTTTCCAACACGGCAGCTATCGTCGGATTTCCGACTACTCCTCGCGCGGCGGAACGCTGACGGTGTTCGCTCGCCAACTCGGCAACATGCAATCGCCGCAATAAACGCAAAGAGACGCAAAGCGCCGAGATTGCGGCCAAGAGTGCGCGCAGTGAAAGAGTTCCGGGCAATGCGATGAAAGCCCTGCCTTCGTTGCATCTACTTGCGCTCTTTGAGGCCAACATCGGAACCGAGCTTAACCTGCTTCCAACACCCGCCACAGATACCACGCAGCGATGGAGCGGTAGGGCCGCCAGCACTCGCCCTCCGCCAAAAGTTCTTTGGGCGTGGGCATCTCTTTCCACCGGTAGGCCTTGGCGAAACCGCAACGCACGCCGTAGTCGCCCACGGGCAACACGTCGCGGCGGCCCAACGTGAAGATCAGGAACATCTCGACAGTCCACGGCCCGACACCACGAATCTCGGTGAGGCGCGCGACCAGGTCCTCATCGGTCAGGCGCGCTGCCTCACGGCGCGTTGGCACGTGGCCGGTGCTGGTATTACGGGCGATGTCTTTGATCGCAGCGGTCTTTGCGCGGGAGAGACCGGCACTGCGGAGCCGCTCGTCGGAGGCAGCGATGATGTCTCCTGGCTGCGGGAACTTGCTGCCAGGAAAGAGGGCGATGAAGCGCTTGAGAATGGCCTGCGCCGCCGTGCCGTTGAGCTGCTGGTGCGTGACGGCCTGCACGAGCGACTGGAAGGGCTGGCAGTTCCGGCGCGGGCGCAACATGCATGGCCCCACGTCGCGGATGACGCGCGCCAGGACGCGGTCGGACTTGGACAAGTGGAGTTCGGCGGCGCGGTGCATGGCTTCAGTGAAGCGAACACTCTTGTCTGCTGTAAAGCACCGGCTCCGATGGACAGTGGGACAGGAGTGTCCCGCCTACCACGCGCGCTCGATGCTCCGCCGCTGCCAGAGGAACTCGAACATGTTGCCCTCGTGCGGCTGGTCCCACGAAATCTTCATCGTCGAGACGGGGCCGATGTTCAGCCGGTCAATCTCCGCGAAGTCCGTGACCGCCTCGATGAACTGCGGGTCCTTTGTGATGACGCTGGCGGCGAGCGTGTAGCCGATCTTGTGCAGCATCTCGGACTGCGGGCAGGTCACGACGCTGGCGTAGGGGCAGAGGAATTCCTTGTTCGCCAGCGGGTGCGCGAAGCTGTCGCAATGGACGATGGTCGGCCTCATGTAGGTGCCGCCCTCGAAGATGACCTTGCGCGGGCCGTTGCGATACTTCGCCGTCACGTCGGCTGCGCCGGGCGTCTTCAAGCCGTCGTCAATCTGCGCGTCAATGAAGTCCGCCATCTTGATGTTGGCGAAGCCGGACAGGCGCGCGTTCGGATCGTCGCTGCGCGTCGGCGCGAAGGGCCCGAGCTTCTGCGCGAGCGCGTCTGCAATCTCGGCGGCGTATTTCGGCACCACGACGGCTGAGGCGTTGATGCAGGAGCGGCCGCCGTTGTCCGAGATGGCCCCGGCGATGACATCAATGTAGTCGCGCCAGTTCTCGATGCAGTCGTCGCCGATGAGGAACTTGCTCCAGCCCGGCCCGTGGAGCTGGATGGCGGGGTTATTGGCATACTGGGCCATCGTGTTCTTGTCGCCAAAGATGAGCGCGCGGCCCGTGCTCTTGAGAATCTCGCCAGCACCCTCGTGGTCGGTCGGGTAAAAGCCAAATGCCTCGGCGGGCACGCCTGCAGCGATGAATGCCTGGATGAGGCGGAACGGTGTCCACGGCTCTTCGCGGCCCGGCTTGATGACGACGGGCGTCTTGAGAGAGATCGCGGGAATCCACAGCGAGTTCACAGCAGGCGAGTTGCTGGGCATCACGAGACCAAGCGCGTTGCAGGTGGGGAAGTAACTCAGCTTGGTGCCGAACTGCTCGCCCGTGCCCTTGTCGAGAATGCTCAAATCGAGTCCGCGAGAGAGGCCGTTGAGAACGAACTTCATGTTCGTCAGCGCGAAGTGGATTTTGGCCATGTTGCGCTGGACCATGTTCCACGGCAGGCCGCTCGTGCAGCTCAGGGTCTCGATGTATTGCTGCGCGGACTGCGTGTGCCCCTGGTCGCCGAGAGGCAGAGTGCCGTTGAGGAAGTGCTCCCCGGCCTTCGCCGACATCTCCATCAGCTCGGCACAGGTGAACTTCTTCAACTCGGCGCGGGCGGAATCAATCTTCGCCAGGTCTCGGCGCACAATGCCGGCGTTGACATTCGAGACGAGGGCCTTGACCTCGCCGGTCTTGTGGTCCTTGACCTCGAACTTGTCGAGGGACTCGTAGTTGCGGCCCAGCCGGAGAACGGGGAGATGTGGAACGGTGCTCATATCTATTACGTGTGCGGACTATTTCAAAGAGAGGACGGAGGGTGCAAGCTCAGGTTTCAAGTTCGCTTCGTCGGCGAAAAGGACTTTGATGGTGTTGAAGCGGTCCTTGCGCCAGTGGTCCTCGCGCAGGAGCCAGTCGCGCACGAACTCGGCAACGGTCTTGCGGCATTCCTCGCGGACGAGGGCGAGGCGGCGCGGGTCCCCGGCGTGGCGGGCGAGACGCGGGGTGAGGCCGCGTTCGAGTTCGGCCATCTGCTCGCGCGCATCGAAGCGCGCCCAGCCGGACTCGGATCGCTTCTGCATCCCTTCGGTGTGAATCGCTGGCGGCAGGCTGGGGCGGATGGCGGGCGCGCGGACGACGCAGGTGTTGCCAATCACGTCGAGCTTCCACGGGTCGCGGAGCTGCAGGTGGAAGCGGTAGGTCACGGGCACGGAGATTTCGGAGACGGTCTTGCCGAGGTAAATCATGTCCCACGCGATGGTGCGCTCGTCGGCGCGGGTCAGGGTCTCGGTGGATGTGGCGGTGGCGAGTTCGAGGTTGCCACCGGGGGTGCGGTCGAGCTTGGGCAGCGCGGAGGTGAAAGTCTCTGTGATGTGCGCTTGGCGGAACTTCGAAGCGAGGCCACCCATGCGGTCGAGGACCAGCTTCGTCGCGAGGAGGATGGTTCCGCACAGCAGCAGGACGATGACGAGCTTCACCCACCATGGTTCGATGCGGCGCGGGGTTATCTGTGGTTCTGGCGGCGACGGCGCTGTCCCCACCGGCGGAGGTGAAGGCACGGGCGGCGGGGCGGAGACGACCTGCGCCTCAATTGGAACCGGCGGCTGTGGCGAGTGGGCGGAAGCACGCACTCCGCTCGCAGTGGGCTGCGGGGCTGGCGCGCCTTTCGCGCGCATGATGCCCGACCACGTGAGCAGTGCGAGGCCCACGGGGGTTCCAGTGATGGACGTCGGCACGCCGGCGAGCACGCCGAGAAACAGGCCCTTGCCAAGTGATTTGCGCCAGCCATCGTGGTGGAGATACCGCTGGATGGAGACTGTGACCAACGCGACAGAGAGAAAGCTCAGCGGGATGGTGAGCAGCCATGAGAGCGCGTTCCAGTCTGCGAGCATCCAGAGGTTGTCCACGAACACGAGCAACCCGGCCGCCAGCGGGTGGACAGGCCCGTCCGGCGGGTGGGCAGGCAGGGGGTCGCGTGATGCGGGCGACACGTTCATGACTCGCGGCGAGGCTACCTCGTGCACGCGTCATGCTCAACGTCTGAAGCGGGCGGCTCCTCGGCGGGGGCGGGCTTGGGCGCGGATTCCCCCGGGGCCGAGAAGAGTTCCGGGTGATCGTTCTGCTGCGGCACGGTGGCGGTGATGGCCGCGACGTCGGCGAGGTTCACGGCGAAGACGCCCACGGGCGCGTCATTCGTCGCGCCATCCACCACCGCGTAGGCGCGGTGCGCCTTCACGCCGATGTCGAGGAACTGGAGGTAGTCGCGCATCAACTGGTCATCGGCCAGCGCGGTGTCCACGTAGCCGGTTCCGTTGTTGAGGCTCTTGAGATAGATGGTGAAATAAACCATGGCGTTAAAGGCCGGTCCCGTCCCGGCGATGGAGTGACAATTGCGTAAATCTGCCCGCCTGTCACCACGGGAAAACCATGGGGAACACTTCGCGCATCGGCAGCGAGTCGCCAGGCTGCCCAACCTGCATCGAAGCCAGCGCCGACGACTTGCTGTCGCCGTGTTTGATCTGCCTGCACCTGGCCAATGGCGACTGCAAGCCTCCGGCTCGAATGCCCTAAATTCCTCCCGTTCCAGAAACGTCAAAAACGCGCTCATGAAACTCCTCGGCCCCATCCTCCTCGCCACACTGCTCGCGACGCCTTTCCTCGGAAACGCTCAACCCTCACGCGACCACATGGTCGTGCTCATCAGCGTGGATGGCCTCGCGTCCTACTTCCACGACGACCCCAAGGCGCAGCTCCCCACCATCCGCAAGCTCGCCGCCGAGGGCGCGCGCGCCGAGCGGATGCGCGCCTCGACGCCCACCGTCACCTGGCCCAACCACACCACGCTCGTCACTGGTGTCACGCCCGGGAAGCACGGCGTGCTGAACAACTCCTACTGGGACCGCGCGAAGGGAGCGTCGGTGCCGCTCATTCCCGACCCGTTCTTCAACAAGGAGGAAATCGTCAAGTCGCCGACCATCTACGACGTTGCCAAAGCCGCCGGCCTCAAGACCGCAGCCATCATCTGGCCCGCCTCGCGCGGCGCGAAGACGCTCGACTGGCAGGTGCCTGACTGCTTCAGCAACTCGCTCTGGGAAGCACACAGCACGCCGTCGCTGCTCGCCGAGTTCCGCGCGGCGAAGATTCCTTACGAGCGGCAGGAGGAATGGTGCAAGGCCCCCGGCGGCGGCATTCCGCGCGACCGCATGTATGCGCAGATGACCGCTCACGTCATCACGAAGCACCGCCCCAACGTCATGCTGCTGCACCTCGTCGAGGTGGATCACGTCAACCATCAGAAAGGCCCGCGCAGCCCGGAGAGCTACGAGGCCGTCGCCTTCGCCGATGGACTGGTGAAGGAAGTTCTCGACGCCGCGAACGCAGCCTTCCCCGGCAAGCACACCTTCATCGTCGCCAGCGACCACGGCTTCATGCCCTACCAGCAGCAGATTCAGGCGAACGTGCTCTTTAAGAAGGAAGGCCTAATCAAGGTCGAGGGAACCAAGGTCGTCGAACGCAAGGCCTGGGCGCTCGGCCAGTTTGTCTATGTGCTCGACCAGCCCCGTCGCGCGGAACTCGTGAAGTCCCTCGCCGCCAAACTGCGTGCCGTCGAAGGCGTCGAGTCCGTTGTGGAGGAAAAGGATTTCGCCAAGATCGGTCTCGTCACGCAGGACGTTGACCCGCGCATGCCCAACCTCGTCATCAACCCGAAGCAGGGCTACTCGAACTCCGACACCGTCGCGGGCGAACTGCTCGTCACACCAAAGAGCGAGAACACGAAAGGCGCACACGGCCACGACCCGGCGCATCCGCTCATGCAGGCGTCCTTCGTTGCGTGGGGCGCGGGTATCAAGAAGGGAGCGGTCGTGAAAGACATCCGCAACCTTGACGTGGCCCCGACGATGGCGCACCTGCTCGGCTTGGAGATGAAGAACGTCGAGGGTCGCGTGTTGAAGGAGATTTTGGCTCCAGCCGGGAAACGGTAGTCGGGCCAGTCACTGGAGCGCGAACGGCAGCCGGCCCACCCGCGTGCCCAGCTCCACGAGACGGTTCCGCACCATGTCGGTGGTGGTCTTCTCGTCGAAGGTGTAGCCCGGCAACGTCTCGAAGGTTTGCAGCACGGCGCAGAAATCTGAGTTCACCATCACGCCGAGGAACTCGCCGGTCTTGCTCAGGACGATGTCGCCGGTCGAGGGCGAGAACTCGCCTTGCAGCACGCGACTGAGGATGCGGTTGCGCATCTTCACGTAGCCCGGCGTGGCCGCACTGAGCTTGAACTCGACCTCGCCGTAGTGCTTGCCGCCGCGGTTCACCAGCACGGCCTCGGTGAACTTGAACGGGTTCTTCGCCACCGGATACATCTTCAAACCCATCGCCAGCGCCTGCTGTGCGTTCACGGGGATGACGGCGAGGCGCGGGTCGGCGGTGATGAAAGTCAGCGCGCCGCTGCCCAAGACCTGCGACTGCTTCGCCACGCGCGCGATGACGCGGTCCATGCCCAGCGGCGTGGTCAGCGAGAACGGCGTATCGGTGATATGCACCATGGCCATGACGGTGCGTCCGTCGTGCACGAGCACACTCTTGACCTCCTTGAGCCGGTTGCCGGAGCCGATGAGGACGTTCTGCTGGGCGGACACCGCCACGTCCACGCGGTTGCTCAAGAACTCGCTGAACATGAGGTTCATGTTGATGGGCGTGTTCTCGCGGATTTCCTTCGCCAGCTCGCCGGACTTGGCGGCGAGTTGCCCGACGCCCTCGGAGAGCCGCGCCGTCTGCGACTGAAGCTGGTCCTTCTCCTGCCGCACGACGGCGACCTCTTTCTTCAAGTCGGTCAGGTTCTCGCGCAGAAGGTTGCGCTCGCTCTCGGCCACCTTCGCGGCGGTGGCGAACTGCGCGGCCTGCGTCGCCGCCTCCGCTCGCTTCCTCTCCAGCTCCGCGAGTGCGGCCTGCTGCTTCTCCAGCTCCGCCTGCTTGGCGGCAAGCGCCGCCTGCATCTGCTTTTCCAACTGCTCCCGGATCAAATCCTTTTCTGCCTGCACGACTTTCACAGTGGTCGCGAGATTCGAGACCTGCTGCGACGCAGCAGCCTGCTGTTTGCCAAGGTCGGCCAGCGCCTGCTGCTGCTTCTGAATTTCGGCCTGCTTGGAAGCGACCGTTTGCTGCATCTGCGCCTTCTCCGCTTCGACGTTCTTGATGGCGGCGGTGAGCGCATCCTGCTGCTGCTTGGCGTCCGCCGCCTGCTTCGCGACCGTCGCGTAGCGTTGTGACAAATCCTGCGCCGCTGTCTGCGATTGCTTGAGGTTCGTCTCCAACTGGCTCTTCTGCGCCTGCAACTGCGTAAGCGTCAGCGCGCGGCTCTGGGAATCCGACTCGGCGAACTGGAGCCGCTGCTGGAGCTGGTTGCGAGTGGCCTGCTCCTGCTCCAGGGCAAGTTTCATCATGTCCACGAGGTCCTGATTCTGCCGCGCGGCATTGGCGCTGACCTCGGGCACGGGCGGCTTACGCGTCGCCGCCGGCTCGACCTTGTCCCACCGCGTGAGCGCGAGCAGGTTCAGCAGCAGGAAGTCGCAGATGATGAGGAGGAGGGTCTTGTTCATCGTGCGCCGGAGGGTTTGTGCGTGCTCCGTATTCCATGTTCCGTGATTTCCTCAGAATTTGCTCGAACCAGAGTCACGAAACACGGAATGCGGAACACGCAGCAGTTGAAACCTTGGTTCATGAGTGCAATTCGTGGGGTTACGCCGCCGCCGTCTCCCGCTCCTCTGCCTCCGCCTGGCTTTCCAGGATGAGCCGCCGCTTGCATGCACGGACGTGGTGAATCTTCACGAAAGCGACGGTCACGATGCCGAACAAGTTCGAGGCGTAGGCCGCGAGCAGATTGGCCTCGATGACCTGCACCACTTGCAGCACGAGCGCCGTGGCGGTGCCGGCGATGCCGACGTAGAGGCCGGAGTCGAAGAGGTTCTCCTCGTTCTCCATGAGCCGCATCTTGAGCTGCGGCGAGGCGGTGGACATTTCGATCTCGCGGATCTTCATGATGCAGATGGCATACACGGCCACTTGCAGGCCGGCGAAGAGCACGATGCTCAGGATGGTGGAGAGGTCCATACGCGGTTTCGTTTTTGTTGCGGTTTCAGTCTTGTCGGTCGGAACAGGCGAATTCATCAGCACCGGCAGCTTCAGTCGCGCCCGGAATTCCGGCGAGCCCAGCGGCTTGAGCAGGAACGGCTCGCCCGCCGCCAGCAGCATCAAACCCAACGCAATCGCCACGACGGCGCGCTGGCCGTGAATCACTCGCGCGCCCGCCGTCGAGCGGCTCCCGTTTTGGACGGGCGACAACTCGCGCCACACCAAAAAGAATCCAAACCCGGCCAGCAAAAAGCAAATCACCTTCGCCGTGAGCATCCCGCGTGGAGCAGCGAGCGTCCAGCCCGCGAGGAAACTCGGGGCTACGCGATTTGGCCCGAGCGGCAGCGACCGTTCCACCAGCAACCGCACCGCGCCGTCGCCGTGACCGAGTGCCTTCGTCAAGTCGTCCGCTCCAGTCTTCCCGAAGCGCAGCAGGTAGCCCGCGACCTTGTCCGGCGCGTGTGTGAGCAACGACGCCGTGTAGAGCACCGCGAGATTGTCCGGTGCGGTCTTGGCGAGTTGGGCGAAGTCGTTCAACGCCTTCGCGCTCGGCACATGGCGCAGAAGTTCGGAGAGTTGAATCCAGTCCATCCGGCGGGCCAGAGTGAGCAGGTCCATGCACACGCTTTCCCACTCGCCAGCGAGCCGCGTCTCGTTCGCCTTCTCGGCCACGGTGCGGATGTCCTGCGCCAGCAACGCGGAGAAGCGCTCGCCTTGATACAACAGAGCCGCCAGCAGAATCGTCGCCTCGAACGGCTGTCCGCCGGGCCGGCCCACCGAAACAAACTGCGTCGTGCTGGACAGCTCGCGCGTCTTGAGAATTGCCTGCACTCCGGGCGAACGCGCCGAGGCCAGATGCTCGCGCAGCACCGCACGGTTCGTCTCAGTGAGCAGAAACGGCAGGATGGCCTCACTCGCGGGCCGCGCGACGGACTTGTCCTTGAAGACCGACTCGATGAACGGGTCGCGTCCACCCCACGTCGTCCAGCCGCGCTGGGCTTCAAGCACTGCGAGTTCCGCCGTCAGCTTCGCAACTTGTTCGTCCTTCACCGTCATCGCCGCCGACAGTGCGAGATTGGCGACGCCCGGCCGCTGCGCGGTCACGGCGGCGAGGCCCAGGCCCGCGGCGGTCGTCGTTCCCTGCCCTGCCCGTGCGAGCAACGCGGGGTGAACCGACTTCCAGTTCGCCGGCAGCAGCGTGCCGAGCAGCACGAGGAAGGCTGAAAGCACGCCGAAAAACGCGACCCGCTGAAGGTCCGGCGGCACTCCCGCCAGCGCGGGTTCCGCCTCTTGCTGCGGCCGCGCCGTGCGCACCGAGCGCCAGCGCGTTGGGTCAAAGGGATTATCGTCGCCGTTCACGAGTGGTCAGTTGGACGGACTGCGCGGTGAGAAACTCCGCTCCGCGCGCCACGATTTCAGCGTGCTTCGGCTGACTGGCCGCTGCGAGATGAAATTCACGCCGCACGCAAAGTTGCCATTCTTAACAGCCTGCCTTTAACTCGCCGCCGTGCCGATGACCGCCACCGCTGCCGCGCCGATTGAGATTTGTCCCAGCTTCACGCCCCGGCCCGGCATCACGCACGCGGTCTTCGATTTCGACGGCACACTCTCGCTCATCCGCCACGGCTGGCCGGACATCATGCTGGGGATGTTCTTGGAAATGCTCCCGCCGCGTGCCGATGAAGACTCGTCCGCGCTGCGCGGCGAGCTGATGCACGAAATGCTTTCGTTCAACGGCAAGCAGACCATTCACCAAATGGTCGCGTTCGCCGAACGCGTCCGCGCACGTGGCGTCGAGCCGCGCGAGCCGCAGTGTTACCTCGCCGAATACACGCTGCGTCTCGAACGCGACATCGCCCGCCGCAGCCAGCAAATCCGCAATGGGGCCAGCCCGGACAGCTTTGTCGTGCCGGGTGGACGTGCGCTCATCGAACGCCTGCAAGCGCTCGGCCTGAAGCTCTACATCCTCAGCGCCACCCTCGAACCGTTCGTGCGGCAGGAAGCCGCGCTGCTCGACCTCGCGCGCTACTTCGATGGCCGCATCCACGGCGGACACGAGCGAACACCGCCCTTCTCCAAGGGCAAAGTCTTCGACCGAATCCTCCGGGAGGAAG
Source organism: Verrucomicrobiota bacterium (assembly GCA_016235545.1). GTDB lineage: Bacteria > Verrucomicrobiota > Verrucomicrobiia > Limisphaerales > SXTU01 > SXTU01. The sequence continues at coordinate 21,433 of JACRKB010000149.1, forward strand.
GCATCTCCGGCGCGCAACTGCTCTCCTTCGGCGACGGCCCGGTGGAACTGCACCACACGAAGGAACTCGGCGGCCTCGCCGTCGCTGTCGCGAGCGACGAGACAGAAATCGGCTCCGGCAGAATCCACGAGCAAAAGCGCACGCAGCTCATCGCGGCGGGCGCGGACCTGGTGATTCCTGATTACCAGTGCGAGGAGGAACTGGTGAAACTGCTGCTGAGCGAGCGATGACCATCATGAGCACCAAGTTAGCCGGAACGAGGCGGAGGGTTCCGGGTGGAACGGCCAACTTGGCCGTTCTCGGCGGCAACCTGCCGCCGAGCTTCGGCACAGCCAGCGAGCGAAATGATTGGCGTGGTCTGGGCGCAGTTCAAGCGGCGGGCGGGTCGCCCGCCGCAACGGGCCGGTGGCCCGTTCCACCCTGCCCACTCCTGGCGTCGTTCCGGCTTACGAAAGCTCAACCGATGAATTCGCCATTCGCCATTCGTCATTCGCCATTCCGCCCATGCTGACGCCACCTGAACCACTCGACCTCGCCAAAGTCCGCGTCTTCCCGCTCGCGCAGCGCAAGAGCCTGAGCACGGTGGATGAGGTGCTCATCGAGCCGACGAACACGCCGCCACCGGTCAGCGACTTCAACGCCGCGCTCATCGAGCGTTGCGCCCGCGACATCAAGGCCGCGCTCGACCGCGGTGCGGCGGTGTTGTGCATCTACGGCGCGCAGCTCGTGAAGAACGGCGGCCAGCTCCTCCTCAGCCAGATGCTCGACCGCGGCTTCCTCTCGCACCTCGCGACGAACGGTGCGGGGACGATTCACGACTGGGAGTTTTCCTGGCTGGGCCGCTCCACCGAGAGTGTGCGCGACAACGTCGCCACTGGCAGCTTCGGCACTTGGGACGAGACGGGCCGCTATATTCACCTCGCGTTGCTGCTCGGCGGCGTGCGCGGCTTCGGCTACGGCAAATCCCTCGGCAAGTTCATCTACGAGGACGGCGCGTTTATCCCGACCGAGGCCGAGCTGACGAAGCAAATTTCCTCCGAGCCGGGCCACCCGCTCACCAGCGCGCGCGCGGACTTGCTGCAAGCCATCCAGCGTTTCGGCCTCAAGCCCGGCCCGCACATCGTCGCGCACCCGCACCGCAACAGCAGCGTGCTCGCGCAGGCCGCGCGGCACGAGGTGCCCTTCACTGTCCACCCCGGCATTGGCTACGACATCATCGCGAACCACCCGTGGTTCAACGGCGGCGTCATCGGGCGGGCGGCGGGTGTGGACTTTGCGCTGTTCGGCGGCTCCGTGGAGAAGCTCGACGGCGGCGTGGTCTTGAGCGTCGGCTCGGCGATCATGGGACCGCAGGTCTTCGAGAAGAGCATCAGTTGCGTGAACAACCTGCGCCTCCAAGCCGGCCGGCCCATCGTCAGCGGCCACAGCATCTACGTGGTGGACTTGCAGGACGGTGGCAACTGGGACTGGACCAAAGGCGAGCCGCCGCGCGACAATCCCGCCTACTACCTGCGCTTCTGCAAGAGCTTCTCCCGCATGGGCGGCACGATGCACTACGCGCAATGCGACAACGTGGCCTTCCTCCACCACCTCTTCCACAAGCTGGAAAACCTCCACGGACGCACCGCCACGAAGGCCATCCCCGACATCGGCGAGCCAAACCCCGAACCGCGCTACCAGTGGTGAACACAGCGTGCTGCGTGTTCCGTGCTTCGTGAACATCGCCGGCAGCGAACTTCAAACACGGAACACGCAACACGAAACACGCGATGACCCCGGCCCGCTTCACCGCAATCACCGACCGCTACGCCTCGCTGCGCCTCGCGCTCGTGGGCGACTTCTGCCTCGACCGCTATCTGGAGATTGACCCGGCGCGTGCCGAGACCTCCATCGAGACCGGCCTGCCAGTCCACAACGTCGTGCGCGTGCGCTCGCAGCCGGGCGCGGCCGGCACCATCCTCAACAATCTCTGCGCGCTCAGGGTTGGCACCATCCTGCCGGTCGGTTTCTACGGCGTGGACGGCGAGGGGTTCGAGCTGCGGCACGCAATGGCTGCCTTGCCTGGCGTGGACTTAGAACACTTCCGCCAAACTCCGCTTCGCAGAACTTTCACCTACTGCAAGCCGCTGTTCATACACCCCGGCAAGCCGCCTCAAGAGTTGAGCCGGCTCGACTCGAAAAACTGGGAGCCGACGCCAGCGGTAGTCGAAGGCAAAATCATGCGGTCAATCGAAGAACTCTGGCTCAAGATGGACGGCGTCGCTGTCATGGACCAAGTGGACCTGCCCGACACCGGAGTCGTGACTTCCCGAATTCTTCCGCTTCTCGGAGGTTTCCCCCAAGGCAATCCGGGCACGCCAGTCGTAGCCGATTGCCGACGTGGTCTGCGAGGCTGGCCGCCAGTCACCTTCAAGATGAATCTCGCCGAATTGAGCGCCCTCACCAGTCTTGCGCAAAACGCGAGCGTTACCCAAATCGGCGAAACCACCCGTGCCCTGGCCAAACAGACCGGTCGCGAAGTCTTCATCACCCTCTCCGAGCGCGGCATCCTCGGTGCGGCTCCGAATGGCGAGGTGGAACACGTCCCCTGCCATCCGTTGCGCGGGGAAATTGACATCGTCGGCGCGGGTGATGCCGTCACAGCGAACCTCACCGCCGCCCTCGCCGCTGGCGCAACACTCCGCGAGGCCATCGAGCTGGCCAACGCCGCCGCGTCCGTGGTCATCCACCAGCTTGGCACCACCGGCACTGCGAGCGTGCCGCAAATCCGCGAGCTGCTGCTGCCGTGAGAAGTAGGGCAGTGCTTCAAGCCTGCCCATCCATTTGAAAGGCCCCGCTCGGGCGGAATCTGAAAGTTAGAGGGACAGGCGGGACGCGCTGTCCTACTTCGCCGGGGCGCTTGCCTCCCGCGCCGCTTCCGGCATATTCCGCCGCCATGAAAGTGAAACTCCTGCTCCTAGCCCTCAGTCTCGCCGCCCTGCAGGCCTCCGCCGCTGAGGCGTGGTGGCCTCAGTTCCGTGGTCCAAACGCCTCCGGCGTCTCCGACACCGCCAAGCCGCCCGCCGAGTTCGGTCCCGGCAAGAACCAGCTTTGGAAGGTAGCCGTGCCCGCTGGCGCATCTTCGCCCTGCGTCTGGGGCGACCGCATTTTCCTCACCGCCTTCGCTGGCGGAAAACTTGAGACCCATTGCTACGCGCGGCGCGACGGCAAGCTGCTCTGGAAACGCGTCGCGCCCGCCGACAAGCTGGAGGAGTTCCACGCCACCGAGGGCAGTCCAGCCGCGTCCACCTGCGCGACGGATGGCAAGACCGTCGTCAGCTACTTCGGCTCTTGCGGGCTGGTGGCCTATGACTTCAGCGGCAAGGAACTCTGGCAGCACCAACTCCCGACCATCCAGTCGCCCGGCAGCTTCGGCTCCGGCGGCTCGCCCTTGCTCGCGGGCGGCGCGGTGCTCGTGAACCGCGACCAAGCCGGGCCTTGCTCGCTGCTCGCCGTGGACCTCAAGTCTGGCAAGAAACTCTGGGAAGCCCCGCGTGCTGATGTCGGTCCCGGCTTCGGCTCGCCGATTCTCTGGAAGAGTGCGGGCGTGGACGAGGTCGTCATGTCCGGCTCGCTCAAGCTCAAGGCCTACGACCTCAAGACCGGCGCGGAACGCTGGTCGCTCGCGGGCCTGCCGTCCTTCACCTGCACGACACCCGTGGCGGGCGACGGCCTGCTGTTCTTCGCCGGCTGGGCACCGGGCAAGGAGGCAAACACGATGCCGACGTGGGCCGGGATGTCGCAGATGGACAAGAACAAGGACGGCGCCCTCACGCCGGACGAGATGAAGGGCACGGAGATGGAATCGTTCTTCCGCTCGCTGGACGTGAACCGCGACGGCAAAATCACCAAAGAGGACATGGATAGCCTGGCGGCGAACATGGCGAAGGGCGAGAACGTCCTCGTGGCCGTGAAGCCCGGCGGCAAGGGCGAGTTGAGCGAGGACGCCGTGGCGTGGAAGCAGACGCGCGGCCTGCCGTATGTGCCATCGCCGTTGCACTATCGTGGGCGCGTGTATCTCGTGAAGGACGGCGGCATGGCGTCGAGCTTCGATGCGAAGACTGGCAAGGTGTTCTACCAGCAGGAGCGGCTGAACGCGGCGAGCAGCTTCTACGCGTCGCCCGTCGCGGCGGATGGCCGCATCTATTTCACGTCGCTGAACGGCAAGGTCACGGTCGTCGAGGCCGGTGGCGACGCACCGAAGGTTCTGCACGCCGTGGAATTTGGTGAACGCATCGCCGCCACGCCCGCGCCGGTGGGCAACGCGCTCTACGTGCGCACCGCGACGGCGCTCTACTCGTTTGGGAAGTAATAGTAGGGCAGTGCTTCCAGCCTGCCTGCTATTTGATGGAACCCGCTTGAGCGGAATCTGAAATCAGAAGACAGGCGGGACGCACTGTCCTGCTTCAAAGTGCCGACGGTGCAGTGCCTTTCCAGTGTCAAGCCGCCCTGGTGTCCGGCTGCGCACCCGTGTTGACCACCCGAATCTCCCGCTGCGGGAACGGAATCTCGATGCCTTGCTTGCGGAACTCCTCCGCGATGGACTTGTTCACTTCGGCAGCCGCACCGCCAAAGTCCCCGACCTTCGTCCACGGCTTGATGGCGATGTTGACGGCGGAATCTCCGAACGACGCGACGCCCACGACCGGAGCCGGCTCCTTCAACACAGTCGCAGTCCGCGCCAGAACTGCGTTCACCGCGTTGAGCGCCTTGGTCAGGTCCGTCGAGTAAGCCACGCCCACGCTGAGGTCGAGCTGCCGGATGGAGCCGTAATTGTGGAGGATTTCGCCGATGACCTTCCGGTTCGGGATGACCACGCGCGACCGGTCGGCGTGGACGAGGATGACCGAGAACAGCTCAATGGCGTGGACCTGCCCGTGAACTCCGTGAATCTCGATGTATTCGCCGACGCGGAAGGGCTTGGTGAAAATGATGAGCAGGCCAGCCATGAGGTTGCCGAGCACGCCTTGCAAGGCGAGGCCGACACCCACACCCGCAACACCGAGTCCGGCGATGATGGGCGCGATGGCGACGCCGACCTTTTCCAGCACAAGCATCACCGTCAGCCCCATCACCATGAGCCGCGCGACGCGCACAATGAGGATGCGGACCGGCGGCTCCAAATCCTTCTTGCCCAGCCAGCGCTGGAGGACCTTCCCAACCTGAAACGCGACTAGAAGACCGACCGCCAGAATGATGGCGGCCCCGAGCAGCTTCGGGCCGTAGTCGAAAAGAAAGGCGATGCCTTGCTCTGTGATTTTGTTTAGCAACTCAGTATCAATGACGGCGAACATAAGTGTGTTTGGAAATGCAACGACTCGGAAAACCTAGCAAGCCGACGACGCCGGGCCAACGAAGAATCTCTCGCGCGGCGAGCGTCGGGGCGCATCTCAACCTTTGGAGGAGCCTCTTCTCATTAGCACCCGGCTTCAGCCGGGTGTTCCGTGCGGCGGCGCCGGAAAACTGTTTGAACAGTTTTCCACTTGGCGGCGGCGCGTTCACCCGGCTGAAGCCGGGTGCTAATGAGAAGTGGAAGAAGCTGACCTGCGCCGCAGGCCTCGCCGCATTGCTGCTCGCTCTCCTTACGATGCTCGGCTGCCGCACGCCCCAACACGCGAACCTCCAGCGCTTCGAGTTCGAGCAAGCCCAGATGGGCCTGCCCTTCCGCATCGTGTGCTACGCGGAGAGCCAGGCCCACGCCGACTTCGCAGCAAGCGCCGCCTTCGCCCGCGTCGCCGAACTGAACCATGTCTTC